>JBGAPB010000195.1:0-11515 GCA_044221525.1 Blastocatellia bacterium
ATAAGCTCCGACGCGATCTTTGCCCTTCAGCTTGCCGGAAGCTTCGCCAACGACATCAACAATGCGCGGCGAAGTCATCTCAAAATCATCGGCGTAATGCGGCAAGATGCGCTCCAGATCGTGAGCATTCCACGACTCAACCCAGTCGGCGGCGAAGTTGTTGGCGAAATCAGTTTCAATCATACGGGATCAGTTGTTGAGTTGATTTTGCGTTTCCACAACCACCAGCAGGCTTGAAACGTGAAGATCATGCCAATGCTAGTAGTGAAGAATTTTGAATTGGCAAGTTTGCCAATGCCGCAATCCCCAACCATTGCGCTGACCGTCCAGGCTGGATGAACAGCAAAGGAGATGCTGCAAAAAACACCGAGCAACAAGCTGATTCTTTCCTTTAACTGCCTGTAGATAGTCCACGCCAGCGCCACAAAAACTCCTGCGACAAATGCCAGCAATACCGATTTCCTAAAATTGCTGTTGATTGCTTCCATTGCTCTTGGCCCACTACAGGCCAGAACCGTGAAACTAATAATGGCAACTAGCATCTTACAGCTCCTTCAGCGCCGCCTGCCGATCAAACTTCGCGCGAATCTCTTCTGCCAGCACAAAGCGCTTGATTTTCATCGAAGCTGTGCGCGGGAAGTCCGCATCCCAAATGACATAACCGCTGATGCGTTTGAAGTTCAGCAGCTTGGCGTTGCGGCGGATCAAGTCCTGTTTCAACTCTTCGGTGAACTGCTGGCCTTCGTTCAGGCGCAAAGCCACGATCAGTTTTTCGCCCAGCATTGACCGTTCCGGCCAGATGTAATTCGCGGCAAAGACGCAGAACTCTTTGACCGGCAGGCCTTCAAAGGCGGCTTCGATGTCTTCGGGGTAAACGTTTTTGCCTTCTTCGGTGACGATCATGTTTTTGGCTCGACCGAAAAGTTGCAAGTGGCCGGTGGCATCAAAGCGGCCAAGATCGCCGGTCATCAGCCAGCCATCAACAATCGTTTCGCCGGTCAATTCGGGGTCGTCCAGATAATGAGACATGACGGTTTTGCTGCGAACGGCTACCTGGCCAATGCCGTCTTCGCCTTGATTGATGACTTTTACTTCCATGCCGGGCAGCGGTTTGCCTACGGTGTCCGCGCGAAACGGCTTGAGGTCGTTGAGCGTGATTGAGGTTCCGGCCTCGGTCAAACCGTAGCCGATGGAAACCTGAATCCCCAGGTCGTAGAAAAACTGAATGATCTGCGGCGCGCAGAAAGTCCCGCCGGTGAAGATCGCCAGCAATTCGCCGCCAAAAGCTTCGTGGACTTGTTTCAGCAGCTTGCGGCTCAGGTTCAAGTTCGGTTGCTGTTTGGTCAGCATTTTGTTGATGCTCAGCAACCGATTGAAGATGAAACGTTTGAGCGGCGGCAAGTCGGCAAAGCGTTGTTCCAATCCGGCTTGCAGGTTTTTCAGGATCAGCGGAACCAGCGCAACGTAGGTGATCTTGAATCGAGTGAAGGCTTCGCGGACGTATTCCGGGCGAAGAGTCCTGAGGTGAACGACTGTCGCTCCGCACACGAACGGCCCGATGAAGCCGACCATAAAATCAATCGCGTGGTTGGTCGGCAGAATGCTCAGGTAACGAACTCCCGGCCAGAACGCATACATCGAAGTCAGCGAAACGCACTGTTCCAGGTAATTTTCATGCGTCAGCACGCAGCCTTTCGGACGCCCGCCGGTGCCTGATGAATAGACGATGCAAGCCCAGTCCTGCCGGGTGCGAGGCACGAACGCTGCTTCGTTTTCGCTTTTGGCATCGTCCCATCGAATCGCTCCCATCAAGTCGGCGTTTTTCGGCACGTCGGTGACGATGACCGTATGCGGCAAGTGAGCTTCGTCAGGATTTTGCTGTTTGATGGCTCGCCAGAAATGATATTCGGTAATCAGGACTTCGGCTTTGCTGTGCGCCAGCAGCGGAATGTGTTCGTAAGCGTTGAGCTTGTAATCCAGCGGAACCAGGACTCCGCCCGAATGAAAGATCGCGTAAGCCGACACCAGCCAGCGCGACTGGTTGGTCATGATGATCGCCGCGCGCGAATCCGCCTTGAGGCCGCGCAATTGTAGAAAAGCTGCCAGCGGCAAGGCCATTTCTTTGAATTGGCGATAAGTCAGCCGATGATTTTCGCGGTCGCGGTCGGCTTCGATCAAACAGGTTTCGTCGGCGAATTTATCCAGAGCTTCGCGCAAAGCGGAGCCAAGTGAAGCGTGTTGATTTAATTCAATCATTGGGAAGAGAGAGGGATGAAATCTTCTTCAAGTTGAAATTGGTCAGCCATTCTGCCGCGTTAGCAGCGGTTGAATTTAGCCGTGGGTTTCAACCCACGGTGGGCGTGAAGTTTGGCTCCTCGTCGCGTTAGCGACGACTGAATTCAGGCGTCACTTACGTGACGCTATGCCAGTTCTCGCTTTTACCCGGCGTTTCAACGCCGGGCTAAACTCAGCCGTCGCTTACGCGACAAAGTCAGACTGAGCGGTCATTTATAGTCTCGATTCAATTCGTTCGGCCAGCGTTCGGAAATCGCTGACGCCTTGCACTTCGTAATCGGGAAGTTCGACGCTGAAATGATTTTCCAGCCGCGTCAGCAAACCGAGCGCTTGCAAACTATCAATGCCAAGCGTTTTGAAAAAGTCGTCGTTAGGCGACAAAGTCGCTCGATCAACTTTGAAGTGCGTCGAAGCCAGAGTCAGAATTTCGTCAATGATTTGTTCGGTGGTTTTCATCTAAAAGTCGTTCTCCTGAAAATCAATATGCCCAGCGCATGAGCACGCTGCCCGAAGTGAAGCCCGCGCCGACTGCGGCGAATAAAACCAGATCACCTTTTTTCAGCTTGCCGTCTTCAATGGCGTCGCCAATGGCGAGCGGGATTGTCGCGGCGGTGGTGTTGCCGTATTTGTGAATGTTCTTGATGACTTTTTCGGGAGCCAGCCCGGCTTTCTTGGCAGTCGCGTCAATGATTCGCAGGTTCGCCTGATGCGCTATGAAGCAGGCGATGTCGTCGCCGGTCAGATTGTTTCGCTCCAGCATGCCTGTGCTCAACTCTTCCATCTTGCGAACAGCGAATTTGAAGACCGCCTGACCGTTCTGGTGAACGTAATGCATTTTCTTGTCCACGGTTTCCTGCGAAGGCGGATTCAAGCTGCCACCACCAGGCATGTACAGATGTTCTCCGCCACTGCCGTCAACCTCGTGGTGATAATCCAAAATGCCGAAATCTTCGCCTTCTTCGCAAGGTTCCAGCAGCACAGCGCCTGCGCCGTCGCCGAACAACACCAGCGTCGTGCGGTCTTCCGGATTCAAGATGCTGGTCATGACGTCCGCGCCAACGACCAGAACTTTTTTGTGCTTGCCGCTTTCGATGAATTGCGCGCCGGTGGTCAGCGAATAAAGAAACGACGAACAGGCGGCTGAAATGTCGAATCCCCAGGCTTTGGTTGCGCGAATCTTGTTTTGAATCACGCAGGCTGTCGAAGGGAAAAACATATCCGGCGTGACAGTGGCGACGATAATAAGTTCGATTTCGTCGGCTTCGATGCCGCGACGTTTCAAACAATCGTCAATCGCGTGAACGGCCAATTCTGAACTCGGCGTGCCGGGTTCGACCCAGTGACGTTCGTGAATGCCTGTGCGTTCGACAATCCAATCGTGATCGGTGTCAACTATTTTGGCCAAGTCGTAGTTGGTGACTACGCGAGGCGGCACATAACGGCCAAGCGAGGTGATTTTTGCTCTCATAAAATGGACTCCATTGCTCTTTTATTATGGCAAATAAGGTAAAGCGTCTGTGCTTTCGACAAATTTTCGCAAACCTGCTTCGACAGCAGGCTTGGTAAACAGGTCGCAGAATATATCAATTTCTTGCCGAAGTTCGGCGTAAGGGATCGGTTTAATAAATTGTTTGGCAGCGATGCCGGTTGCTCGGTCAAACTTTTTAAGCTGTGCGGCGGTGAAGCGCGCCAGTTTCAGGGATTCGCCTTCGGAAGCGAGCTGGCTGACCAGACCGATTGCCTGAGCTTTGGTCGCGTTGATGCTTCGGCCAGTCAGCAAGAGGTCTCGAACGACGGCGTTGCCAAGATCACGTTTCAAACGAGGAATGCCTCCGAAGCCGGGAATCAATCCCAGCCGCAATTCGGGAAAACAAAATCGAGCCATCTTGTCGGCAAAGATCAAATCGCAAATTAGCGCCAGTTCAAAACCTCCGCCGAAACAGACTCCGTGAACTGCGGCAATCGTCGTCAGCGGCGAAGCGTCAATCGTGTTCATCACTGCGTGGATGCGATTCAGGAAGTCGCGGACTTGCGGAGCGGCATTTTCAAAGCCGAGTTGTTTGGCGTTGAAATATAGGTCGCGCAAATTGGCTCCGGCGCTGAAACCTGCTTTCTGAGTGCTGTAAATGATCAGAGCGTGAGCTTCATCTTTCAGGGTTTCATGCGCCGCAACGAATTGCTCCAACTCTTCCAGAGTTTTCATGCCAATTTCGTTGGCTGGTTCACGGTGCAACACCAGTTCAATACAGCCGTCTATCAATTCCCACGACAGGGTTTCGCCTTTGTAGCTTTTCATAGTTACTGCTCGTCCTTCTCCAATTTGGCTTGCTCGGCAGCTTGTTCGGCTTCGTGGCGTTTGTCCTCAGCAATACCGCGAGCGCCCAGGGCCATCAACGCCATAATTCCCAAAATCAATGTTATAAAAACACACAGCAGACTGAGTGTGACCATTACTTACCTTCAGCTTTTTTTGAGCGATAAAGTTCTTCGATTTCGTCGGCGAAATGTTTAGTGATGGCATCGCGCTTCAGCTTGCCGTTGGCAGTCAGCAATCCGCTTTCGATTGTCAGAGCTTCTTTGATGACTCGGAAAGCCAGAATCCGTTTGTAATGCGGCAAGTCGGTGTTGACAGCATCAACGGCGGATTGAACTTGCTCGGTTGTCAGGTCGCCAGTGATCAGCGCAGTCAAAAAGCCTTTGTCATTGCCGACGACTACGCATTGCTGAGCCAGCGGTAGATTGAACAGGATTTTTTCTTCAATCGGTTCGGGAGCGACATTGTGGCCGGACTTCATAATCAGCAGATTTTTGATGCGACCAGTTATTGCCCAATTTCCTTTTTCGTCCACTTCGCCCTGGTCGCCTGTGCGAAACCAGTTTCCGGTTTCATCTGGCAAAAGTGCGCTGGCCGTCGCTTCGGGCTTGTTCCAGTAACCGGCGAAAATATGCGGGCCTCGAACCAGCAACTCGTTGCCTTCTCCAAGTTTCATCTCGATGCCTGGAATCGCCGGACCGACTCTGCCGGGAGTGAAATCGTTCGGATCGTCCATCGTGCAAATGGCAGTTGTTTCAGTCAGGCCGTAAACCTGTAAAACTCGAATGCCTAGCATCTGGAAAAACAACTGAGTCTCTTTTGCCAGCGGGGCCGAGCCGCAAATCAAGGCTCGCAGGTTTTCGCCAATTTTCTTTTTGATGCTGGAAAAGATCAGCCAATTGGCCAACGCGAACGCCAGCCCTGCGCGGCCTTTGCCTTCATATTGTTTTAGCCAGGCGGCTTTCCCGTTGTGGTAAATCTTTTGGACGATTGTGGGTTTCTGAGCAATTTGACCTTCGACTCCAGTGCGAATCCGTTCCAGCAAGGTCGGCACATTCAGGCAGTAATTTGGCGCGGCCAGCTTTAATTCATCAGCAAGTTTGTTGAGGTCAGTCGAAAGCGAAAGCAGGCTGTTTCTGGACAGCGCGGTCAACAACAAAATCCACGAACCAGCGAAACAGAATGGCAAATAGTGAAACACTTGATCAGTGACTTGCGCGGTTTTGCCCTCCATCAATTGATCCAGCCTATAACCAGTGCAGGGAACCATGTGATTCAGGTTGGCTACGTTTAGCATGACGCCTTTCGGTTCACCTGAAGTGCCTGAAGTGTAGATGATTGTGACAATATCCTGATCGGTTGAAGCGTTCGGTGCATCGTTGAGGGCGTCGGCATTAGGCGTCGCAAAGATGTCGTCGAACAACGCCAGTGGAGGCGAATTATCTGGCCAGTTTTTAGCAATGCCATCGCGCAAAGCCTGATCGCCGCAAACGACCGTCGCGGCTGAGCAGTCTTTCAGCATGCCGACCAACTCGTTTGGGGCTTGGCGCGAATAAAGTGGAACAACGATGATACCTTCGGCCATTAGCGCCAAATCCATCGCCGCCCAGCGGATAGAGTTCGGGGCAAGCAAACCGCAGCGATCGCCCGGCTTCAGTCCTGAATTGCGAATGAAGGCACGCGCGGCTCGAATTTGCGAAAGCAGTTCGGAGCAAGTGGCCGTGACAAATCGTCCGTCTCGAACTTCCTGAATGACTGGACGATTCGGCGTTTGAGTTAGTTGTTGAAGGATTTTCTCAAGGAAATTCATCGGGGCGAATGATACAAGCTGAATAGGCTGTTGAGCAAAACGAATACGGCGGATCAAAATGGAAAAATCCGCTTTGATCCGCCGTAGGTAATGTCGGTCAATTGTTCATCAACCGTAATTTTCCACCAGGTTCCTTAGATTCTGGCTCAATGGCGGCAGATAGTCTTCCCAGCTTTGCAAACCTTGTCGAATCGGGAATTCCGGGTACCGACGTTGGACATGGTCTTCAAAGTAAACTCCCATCTTCGCCATCATTTTCAGATTCTTAGCGACGGTTCTGCCAATGCCATCACGTATGGATTCGTGCTCTTTCAACAGCTTGCCCATAATTGTGTAGAGCTTGTCTTCCATCTCCGGCTCGTCAACTTTAAGAAGCAAGTCCTGATGGCCACGCTCGTGCATCAAATTATGGATGCGCTCATCCACTGTCACCCCGGCCGAGGCAACCAGTGCAGGCATGCTGGTAACAATGCCGTGATACCGAGACGACACCATCATATGACACGAACGCAGTATGCTAACCAGTTGGTACATGTCGTAATCGCCTGACGAGAAAATCGGGACACCGCCAAGCTTTTCCGACATGCCTTGGCAGGCAACGTGGTCCAGCATCTCAGTGCCTACAAGAACCACGAAGACGCCATTTTCTTTGCGGAACCGGTCAACCGCCTTGGCCATTCCGGTCAAATAGTGGTCATAGGCTTGATCCACATCCGGCCCCGAACGATGGAAGTAAACCGAACGGTAATGGCTGTCTTTGTAAGCGCCAAAAAGTGTTTTGGCAACATATTTAGTAACCGAAGCCTTGACTGGCCACCAAAACGGATTGATGGGGCAAACGACAAGCACAGGCGATTGCTCGTCCCATCCAGATTGCCGCAGGACGGAATAGCCATATTCATTAGCATGCGGTTCAAATGTCCAGGCTGTGTCAGTGCCGAGTTCGGAAGAAACTCCGAGTTTGCCCAATACATCCTGCGATTCGGGGTTACGCGTGATGACCATTGAATCACGGCAATATCGCGCAACCATTTTGGCCAGCATCGGATCCATCTGACCAGCTTCCGCGCCATAACCGACGCTAAGTTTGTTTTGTGCTGAAGCGATACCCAAACTGCCGACCATCATCGCCGTCAGCGCATTGGCGAACTTGCTCTTGAACATTGAGCCTTCACACGCGACGACGCCGTCATATTGAGGCACTTCGCGCGCCAGCATTGGCGGAAATATCTGTGGCAGTAATACCTGTTTGCTGCCTTTGAAATAACCTTCCGTGAGCTTGAAGTCTTGCGAAAGTACGCTCATCTCGCACTTGTCCTTGCCAAGCACATGTCTGATCTGGCGCATCATTTCCTCGACTCGGACGTCTGAGCCGGTATTGCGCGTGCCGTTATAGCCAGCAAAAAGTAGTTTTAGTTTTTCTCCTGGATGCCAACGCTGGCCTGAGCCAAGCATCCATTTGAATTTGGAGATTTCGATTAAACCGCTAACCCAGCCTTCTAAGGCGATATCCATACTCATAGCTTTGATTCCTCCTGAGTTTAGGGGGACGACCTTTAAGAGGAGATAAACAACACTGGCGCGGCATAATTTGCCGTCAGGAGCGAAACCAAATGTTGTTATTGACCTCTGGGGGTACCAAGAGTGACCAAAGAGCTGTGGTGAGACTGTCTTCGAATCAGCAACGAAAGTGTAAACCATCGATGCTGTGATTCTCAAACATTTTGTGCCAGCTCCGTTTTATCCAAGACGATTGAAATAATCGTCCTCGTTGTGTGTAGTTCGTGAGGAGGCGATTGTACCCATTCAACTTCGTATTCTTTACTTCTTTGACTCGCAGGGGCCGGGGCAAGTCTTTCGAAATTGAATCTTTGCGGCCTCTGTTCGGGGTTGAGGCCGATAAATAGTCAATCGTTGTCTGGAATGACGGCGGAGATTGCTATTGTCCTAAACTTAGACTGACGTAGATAGCAATCTGCCAGGGCACTGTCATGATTAAGCCGAACTGCTAAAACAACCTGTACCTGAAAATACTGAACTGCTTGATTGAATTCATTAACTGCGAGCCGTGCTTATATCTGAGTTTGCACTATCTTTGGATTATGGACTCGCCTTAGTTAAATCACCTGGCCATTCCTTATAAGGATACGTGAAATTTCCCGCGCGGCTGAATTCTAGCAAAGGAAGGCAGTATTTGGAAAATGGAATTGGACTTTTTTTTGTCTCTGAAGTCACTTTTTTATTGTCAAAAACCGTGTTGAAAGTCAGGTATGGGAGAAAAACCTTCAACAGTGTTGCCCCTGAGCTTATTGCACTGCCGCGAAAATTGTTAGCAACCCAGTTGTTGGTTGCTGTGAACGGTTTTTCAAAACTTGGCAAAAATACTGGTGGGCGCTTATTTTGCGCCTTTGCCAGAGCATCGGTTAGGACACCGAAGCTCTGTGATTCCGTACCTGATGACAGGTGGTAAATGTCGTGTAATGGGTTTTCTTTTTGATGAATCGTGACAATTGATTCAGAGACAAAATCCACGTTGACGATGTCTATTTGATCGGTCGGTCTAAAAGGAAGAACTGGCAAGCCTGCCAAAAACACAAATGACCGAACCATGTCGAATTGTGTGGTTTCAGCGTAGCGGCTGTCACCCAAGATAATGCTCGGACGAAAGACAGTGTGTCGAACATCCGGCAACAACTCTTCTACCATGTACTCACAGAACTTTTTCGTCCGGGCGTATGGGTCGTAATCTGAGCGGTTCCAGTCGCGTGATTCTTCTTCTATGACGACCTCACTGAAGCGTTGGCCGCAAATGGCTACGGTTGACACATCGCTGAATCGCCGCAAGCCATGCAGATCGCGTGCTGCCTGAGCCAGTTTGATAACTTCCAGAGTCCCCCGCAGGTTGACGTTCAGGCAGGTCTTTTCGCTTTTTCTGTTTAACGAAGCCGCACAATGAATGACAGATTCAGTCGTTTCTACCAGTTGTCGATAATCTTCGTTCGATAAACCAAAGTGGCTGCCGGTCAGGTCGCCACAAAAGATATTTACTCTAGATTTAAGGTGGTCGTAAAAGCGTGGGAAGTCCAGATGGAGTTGCAGTGATTTCCACAAACGCTGCTCGGCATCGCCCTGGTTTTTGGCGCGCACCAATAAATTCAGACGGTCTTTGTGATTTTCGAGCAGCAGCGCCGCGACGTGTGCCCCGACGTAACCGGTCGAGCCGGTCAGAAAAATTGCCATACTATTTTTTCACTTGTCTGTTGGTTTTAGCTTGTCGCGATTCTCTGTTCCTGGGAAGGAATCGTAATTGAGCGGCTGGATTTATTATCAACCGAGCGACCTTCGATTATCGGGTATGACCATTTCCGCAGAGCAGGGATGTGAATGTTGATCCAATAATCCCACCAGTCAATGCAACTGGCGTCGTAACCGAAGGCCCGTCGCTCTTCTTCCGGCAATAGGGCGGAAAGAATCTCGACGTTTCTGGCTTCGAAAACATACTCGTTGTGCAGGATGAATGGTTCGTAAAGCTCGACCAGTTTTTCGACTTTGTTCAGATCGCGTTCGCGGCGAACCAAAGGCGAGCGCATCATTGGCAGCGGCGAAACAATTCTAAGCAAGGCTTTCACCAGCTGTTTCTGCGCCGGAGCCGAAAGCTTGCGATAACGTTCTTTTGACACGGCAATCGAATCGAACATTGACAGCAGCCGATAATTGAAATCGTCCTGCGCACGATAATGTTTGCGATGAGCCAGACCGGTTAACTCAATCGTGCGGCGCATGTTGCAAGGGTTTACTGCCGAAGTTGCCAGATGGTAAAGCTGTTCGTGCCGACGTTCGACCAACGCGCCACCGATTAAAATCATTCCTCGAACAACCAGATCAACCGGGATGATGTCCAGGCATTTTTTGCCGTTTGACGGCAGTTGGCGAAAGAAAGTGCCAAGTAGATAAGAAATCGGAGCTGAAGTATTGACGCCTTCATTCCAGCCACTGAACGGATCGTGAGTGGAAGTTTCGACGATGGACGGGCGAACAATGGCCACTGGCAAATCTTGGCTGGCCGAGTTTTTTCCTCGCAAAGCCATCAACGATTCAGCAAGGCTCTTGGTAAAGGTGTATGTGTTCGGCCAACCGAATTCCTGCGCGCGATGCATGCCCGATTCTGTCAATTCATTGCGAACCCATCGCCCGCGTTGTTTGCGAATCTGGGCTTCGATTTCGGAGTCTGAGAGTTGCTTGTTTGCTCGACGGCCTTTTTCCAAAACCTGTTGACGAAGCTGTTCCGTGATTTCTTCTGTTTCGGCGCGCGCTTCGATTTCTTTAGCCACCCTATGCAAGGTTTCGTATTCGATTTCGGCGTCGAAATCTGCAATGCCTTTAGGGGTGTAATTCGGCTTCAAGTTTTCGGAAATACGACCATCGTGATAACCGACAACATAACAAGTCGAAAGATGCACGAGTGCGGCTTGTCTGCATTCACGAATAAAATCCAGAACGTTTAGCGAGCCATCAACGTTGATAGCCAGCGCTTGGCGCAAATCCGGATTGAAGTCTGTCAAGCCGGAACTATTGATAACCAGATCGAGTTGCGATTGAAGTCTCGCGCAAACATCAGGTGCCAGGCCAAGCCCAGGCAGCGTGACATCGCCTTCAACGACTTCGATCTTTTCAGCCAAAAACTTGCCAAAGTTGTCCCCATGAATTTCGTGCAGTTTGTCGAAGACTGGCGATTCGGCGGCAATCTTTTCAAATCGGCGTTCGGCTGTGACTGATCGTTGGCGGCGAATCAGCAAATAAACCTTGCCGATGTCCGGAATCTCTTGCAGCACCTTCGCCAACCAGACCTTGCCTATAAATCCTGTAAAGCCGATCAGCAGAACATTTTTGCCTGCCATCGAACCTACCATTGAAAGATTACCGAGTTGTTTGTACGCATCAAAAACTACGGTTGGTGTTGTTAGAGGTTGAACGACTCGCCGGGTTGGAATGATGGCTCGTTTTAAGACTTCAGCTGGATTGCCCAGGTTGCGCGAAAGTTTGCCTAAAACCACACGACCGTCTGGTTTTCTGCCGACGATTCGGGCCAACACTTG
>JBGAPB010000196.1:0-11474 GCA_044221525.1 Blastocatellia bacterium
TAAAGACTGTAACGGAAAAATTAATCGCCACAGTGAACGGCCTTGGCTATAATGCCGATGTTCCCAATTCGCCCCATCCGCAAGCCCCGCAAATTACCTTTTCAGCCCCGGCTCACCCCAAAAGCACAGGAAGCATTATGTTTGTCATATTTGTCAGGAAGCATCGTCAGTTATCTCGCCTTATTCCAATCCTGATTTTGGGTTGTTTGGTTTCAATTACTTTGCTAAATCGCGTGCAACCGGCCACCGCCGATGCTTTAGCCGCCGGACTTCGTGGCGAATACTTTGACAATGAAGATTTCACGAATCTGAAACTCACCCGCACTGACTCAACGATTGACTTCAATTGGGTGTTCGCATCGCCAGACCCGACGATCAACTCCGACAATTTTTCTATTCGCTGGACTGGCCAGTTGATCGCACCCGCCACAGGCAAGTACGTTTTGGTCACTCAATCTGACGACGGAGTTCGATTATGGCTTGGCAGCCAGTTGCTGATTGACAACCTGACGCCGCACCCGTTGTCTGAAGATCGCAGCGCCGCCGTCTCCCTGACCGGCGGCCAAAGTTACAACCTGCGGCTGGAGTACTTTGAATTGACGGCCAACGCGGCCATCCGCTTGATGTGGATTCGCCCAGGACAGACTGCGCCTGAAATCATTCCGTCCACAAACCTGGCAACGCCGGTTAATCCGAATCCGGCTCCTATTTTGGCCGGTCTGTCGCCGAGCATTATTCCTTTGGGAACGGCAAACACTACGCTGACCATCAACGGCAGTAACTTTCTTCAAGGAGCAATCGCTCAAATCAACAACTCCGCCAGGACAACGACATTTGTCAGCAGTACTCAATTGACCGCCGTTCTCAACGCAAGCGATCTGGCCATCGCCAGTCAGGCGACGATCACCGCGGTCAATCCCCTGCCCGGCGGAGGCACATCCAATCCATTGACTCTGACTGTCAGCGGAGGTTTTGAGGCTGATGTTGCGCCTCGCCCAAACGGAACCAATAACGGCACAATCACCATCGCCGACTGGACTCAGCTGGGGAGATTTGCCGCCGGTTTGGACGTTGTGAATACCGGCAACGAATATCAGAGAGCCGACTGCGCTCCGCGTTCCAGTTTGGGTGATGGAAAAATCACTTTGACCGATTGGGTTCAAGCCGGGCGTTATGCCGCTGCGATTGATCCGCCAACCGGCGCTGGAGGCCCGATTTCGCCAGTCACGAATCTTGACCAATCGCCGGAAGATGGATCAGGGGTTGGAAGTTGGGAGTTGGGAATTGGGACATTTCCATTCGCCAGCTACCGACCACCGACCGCCGACAACCAGCCAAAAGTGTACGCCGTAGCCCAATCGCCAAACTCAGTCGCAATTTTCTGCGACTGCGGCGGTATCGAAAACGCTATCGGCTTCAGTTTTCGATTCAATTCGGGAAATTGGGAACTGGCATCCTCTTCGACCGGCAGCGATTCACAGGAAGCAACTCTGCTGGTAAATGCTCAGCAAGCTCTGTCAGGGTTTATTGGAATGGCATTGGCGCTGCCGCCGAATCGCCATTTTGGAATGGGGCACAGGCAGGTCGCAGTTTTGACATTCCGGCAACGCTTGGGCAACATCGCGCCGCTTTTTTCCAAATTGGAAATTGAATTCGCAGACCATCCAATCGCACGCGAAGTAGTCAGCGCCGAAGCGCGGAACGTGCGCGCGATTTTTGCGACTGGCTCTAAAACATCAGTCGTCGCACGACTAAATCAGAACATGCAACATTTGGACAAACGATTAACCGCAGATAAACACTGATTTACCCAGATGAACTCAGATGCCAAAAAAATGATCCGTGCTTATCTGTGTTCACCGGTGTTTTCTCCCTGGCTGTACAAATGTTGTTTGCTTCGATTTAGCTTCTGCTCAAACCCGAAGGCGATAACCAATGCCCACTGACACCGAAACCCAATCAACAACTGCAAACAACCAACCAACCAACAACGGCAGCGAACATTATTTCCTGGAAGGCCCAAAATCACGCGGATCGGAAACGATCATGGTTTTTCGCATCCTGGCCGAATTCATTCGCGGCTTTCGCCACCTGCATTTTGCCGGTCCGTGCGTGACGGTTTTCGGCTCGGCCCGATTCAAGGAAGACCATCCTTACTACCAGCTTGCGCGCAAAGTCGGCGCGGCTCTATCGAATCTTGGTTTCACAGTAATGACCGGAGGCGGCCCAGGAATTATGGAAGCGGCCAACCGCGGGGCAAAAGAAGCAGGCGGTCAGTCAATCGGCTGTAACATCACTCTGCCATTCGAGCAAAAGCCCAGCCCTTATTTGGATAAGATGGTCGAGTTTCGATACTTTTTCATTCGCAAGGTCATGCTGGTTAAATACTCTTACGCCTTCATCGTCATGCCCGGCGGCGTAGGCACAATGGACGAACTTTTTGAAGCCTTGACGTTGATTCAAACGCACAAGATCAAAGACTTCCCAATTGTGTTAATGGGAAAAGATTATTACTACGAGCTTTACGATTTTCTGGAGGAGATGGTCAGGCAAAAAACCATCAGCCCGGAAGACTTGAACCTGCTGATGCTGACCGATTCGGTTGAAGAGGCCATGGCTCACATTGAACAGCACGCCGTGGAGAAATTTGAACTCAAACGAGTTCCGAAACCGATTCGCATATTGGGCGAAAAATAGTTGAATCAACGAAGTGCCCTGCGCGTAAGCAATCGCTTGCTCACGCGCGGGGGATAGAGTCAGTTTCGCTTTCCAGATGAGCAGGCCAGGCCAATCTAACCAGCAGCCACATCACACCGCTGACCACCAGCGTGTAAACCAGATGATAAGAAAGCCCGGTTGGTAGAAAGCCAAACATCAGCGGTTTGGCTGAGTTCCAAAACCAGAAGTCCTGATGCAAGAGATAAAGCGCAACGATTAAAATTGTCAGCAGCAATGTTTTCATTTTCGATTTGATTTGCGAATGAGTCGGCGCGGAGCCGACGGTTCAACATATTCGATTTCAGGATTAGCATTCAGCATTTTGATCGCGGCTTCAGATTCTGAAGCGCTGACTTCCAAAACGTAAAGCCGCGACAACTCTTCGTCGGTTTCATCCGGAAAAGTTTGAATGACAGACTCGATTCCGGGAGCTTCAGCCAGCAACTTGTCCAGCTTCTTTCCGGCTCCGGCAGCCAGTTTCATATTCAACTTGATGAGTTCAGTTGTCGCCATATTTTTTGTCTTCGTAGTGCCGTCTTCAGGCGGAAAATTTGGCGTAAGAAAGATTCCGCCTAAAGGCGGCACTACGAACTTTTTCAAGATAACGCCGCAGCCAGATTCAGTAAACCAGCGCCAAATTCGATTGTGGTTTTCTTGCCCTTCATCGCAGCAAGTTTGGTTGCAGCGGCTTTGAGTTTGTCTCCAACTTGTTTTGCCGTGAAGCCCGGATTTTTGGCAAAGACCAGCGCCGCGGCCCCTGCAACGTGAGGCGTAGCCATTGATGTCCCGCTCCAGCTTGCATAATTGACTTCATCGGCTCCGCGCATGATCGAAGGTTTGAGCGGCAGGGTCGAAAGAATGCTCTGCCCCGGCGCGGCAATGTCAATGTGTTTGCCAGTGTTGGAAAACGAAGCTCGCTCATTGCTTCTGGTCGTAGCGCCAACTGCGAATACGCCTGGAAATCCGCCAGGAAATTCCTTTGGATTGCCTTCTTCGAATTCATTACCCATGGCTGCCACAACCAGAGTGCCGGAATCCATCAACCGTTTCAGCAACATTTCCTCTGTGCGGTCGCGGAACGTGCCACCTATGCTCAAATTGACAACTTTGACTCCGGCAGTTCGCGCTGCGTTCAGCGCGCGCTGATACATCACAGTGTCAACATAAATCTCGCCGTCGGTGGGGTCTGGAGTGTCGCCAAAGATTTTCCAGATCATGAGGTTGGGCTTGCAGATGCCTGCAATGCCGATTCGATTGTTGATTTGGGCAGCAATGATTCCGGCAACATGAGTTCCGTGACCGATAATGTCTGTCGAACCTGCTCCATCGTGAACGTAGGATGAAATGATATTTTTCAGTTCGGGATGAGTCTCATCAATTCCAGTGTCGAGCACTGCAACTTTGACCTGATTGGCGTCGGGTAACGAAGCAAGATCAGTCCAACCTATGGCTTTCAAACCCCATTGCCTGGACAGGAATTCGTCCGAAACTGCTACTTTGGCTTTGGCCGCAGTCATCCAGCGCGCAGGAACTCGATGAGCGTATTCAATGCCACGAGTATTGTTCAACTCTTTTTCGATCTTCTTTAAGTCGGCGTGCCTGGCCAGTTTCAGCACATTCAAACCGCGCAAGTCTTCCGGCTCTGTGTCCCGCACGCTTAGGGCAAATGAAGCGGCAGTCGAATCCTGTGCGATTCCCAACGAGCGACCGGACGTCATTTGTGAAAAGACAGGCACAACTTCACGCAGCAAGCCGTTTTCACGCAAAAAGTCGAACGGACTTTCGACCGCTTCAGGCAAACGAAACGACGACACCGAAGCGACGCTTGCTGATCCGATGTCAGGAACGTTCTTGACGACATCTTCCTTGCAGCGCACGACCAGCGCGCCGGGCAGATAATCTCTTCTTTCTTCTGTGGGATGCGTGTGGGCAGAAATTTGAGCGAACTTTGGTTGCGATTTGGTTGCGGGTTTCTTAGCTGGCATAGATTTTCTCCTTTGAAGAGCTTGTAGTCACGCTTTCAGGCGGAGCGGTGGCGCTCCTTTGTTGAGCAAATACCTTCCAGCCAGGACCTTCCGTCTTGGGGCGGGGCTACATGCATTTGATAATTTTCTGAAGGAACAATTAGTGGCCTGGACGGCGCGCACTATCCCACACGGGTCTGGTTGCGGCAACAATTTTCTTACTTATTTGCCAAGCTCCCCTCAAGATTCGATTGACTAACCAGGGTGAAGGCTCTAAACATGGGTCATCGTTGTCTAGTTGAAATCCACACGCACCCTGAAGACTCGCAGTTTCAATCAAAACCTTATGCCGCAAGAAACGACTAAGCACAAAGATGTGCTGGCAGCAATTGAAAGCATCGGCGCAATCGCCGAACTGACCGCGCAGCATGACGGTCATTACGATTACGAACTCGATCTGGAAGTGATCGTTTACGGCCGTAATTACAACGGCAAAAAAGTCGGGCCTTATGTCCGATTGCTGACGTACCTGCCCGGCGAAGAAATTGTCCGTGAAGGCGATTGGGGCGGAAATTCGTTTTATATCGTCGTCAACGGCAAAGCCGATGTCTTGTTCGACAACGGCCAACAGAAAGTCGCCGAGATTCCAGCCGGAGTCCAGTTTGGCGAAATGTCCGTGCTGGCCGGTGTGCCGCGATCAGCCACAATCCGTGCGCCGCAAGACGAAACCGTGGAAATTCTGGAAGTCCAACGGCCCGCGTTGCGTTTGTTGCGGAAACTGCCCAAATTCGGTGAAGTTCTGGATTCAACTTATCGCCGCAATGGGCGAGCAACCACAATTCAGGACATTGCCGCCGCTACCCAGCTAAGCAAGGAAGCCGTCAGCCAGCTTGAGGCAATCTCTCAATTCAAAGTCTTCGGCAAAAACCACGTGCTGTTTCGATCAGGCGACCGGATGAAAAACCTGTTCGTGCTGAAATCCGGCTGGGCCAAGGTCGTTCCGCGAAACGTCACGCGCCAACTGACCCCAGCAGAAAACCATCCGCGCAACTGGAACGCCAAAGCCACCGAAGCTTATTTCGGTCCGTCTCATTGTTTCGGCGTCGAAGCCATCACACGCGACGGCAACTGGGAACAAACCTGCACTTTGATGGGGCGAGCCGAAGTTCTGGAAATCACGCTGACCGAACTTCGCAAACATCCCGAACTGCGCGAAATTCTGCTGCTGGCTTTTACAGGAATGGCCGCGCCGGATAATCCGAACGAAGGCCGTCAGCCGCTGCCTGTCGCCAAAGCTCAAGAATCGTTGATCGAAACCGGCTTGGTTGACGCAACAAACCTTTTGGTAATGGATATGGATTTGTGCGTGCGCTGCGGCAATTGCTCGATGGCCTGTCATCAGGTTCATGGTCAATCGCGACTGCTGCGCAGAGGCATTCACGTCGAACGTCCCGTCAAGGTCGAGCCTAAATCCAGCTTCCAAAGTCTGCTGTCGCCGTCTGTCTGCATGCATTGCCAGGACCCGGAATGTTTAACCGGCTGCCCAACTGGCGCAATCGGACGTTTCCCCGGCGGACACGTGGACATTGATCCGAAAAGCTGCATCGGCTGCGGAGATTGCGCGACTCAATGTCCTTACAACGCCATTTCCATGGTCAGCCGCAAACCTGAAGACCAGAATGGAGCGGGCGGGTTAAGGCTCTGGTTCGACCTGAAACCCGACCCTCTGCCGAAAGCCGTCGAACAAACTGAAGACTTGTTGGCGGTCAAATGCAATCTTTGCCAGGGAACAACGTTGAATCCGCCGGGCGCAAAACGCAAAGCTTACAGTTGCGAGGAAAACTGCCCGACCGGCGCGTTGCTTAGAGTTGACCCGCACATATATTTTTCTGAAATCAAGGAAGCTGAAGGAACAATCTTCCGCGATTCAACACACGTGGTAGCCCGCCACACTTCACATGTAGATTTTGGCAAACGAGTCATGCACGCCGCAGGCTTGTTTGCCACTCTGGTTTTGACTTTGCTGACGCTGGCCGGAATGTCGCGTTACGGGCTGGAAACTCCTTTGATAGGTTCGTGGCTGGATGTACGCTGGTTGACCGGCATCGTCGGTTTAATTGGCATCGCCGGAGTCATGGCTTACCCAGTTCGACGCCAGATTTACCGCAAACGCGCCGGGGCTTTGCGTTACTGGATGCTTGCTCACAGCTATCTAGGTGTGATTGCCGGAATAGTTTTGCTGCTGCATGGAGGCTCCAGTTCGGGCGGAGTTCTGACGACTGCGCTGATGGTTTCATTCGATCTGGTGATTCTGACCGGCTTGTTTGGCATTCTGATTTATTTTCTTGCTCCGCGAATGCTGACGCGGATCGAAGGTCAGCCTTTGCTGATCGAAGACCTTACAGCCAGGCGCGAAGAGTTGAACCATGAACTTGGAGAATGGCTGGCCAAAGTCACTCCAAACGTTCGCACCACACTTCAACAACAGGTTGTCCCGCGCACGCTCTCTCTGAGTTTTTTGCTGCGTCAATATCTGAGACGTGAATCGCTGGACAACATGCTGACCTCAATCAAAACCGAGTTTGCCGCTATCGGCCAGGGTATGACTGACGGCGAACGCGAACGATTGCTGAAAGGAATAGAAATGGCCGCGACCATGCGCCGCGTTGACGCTTTGATCTATCTTCATCAAATGTTGAAGCTCTGGCTGGCTCCGCATGTGCTTGTGACTTCGCTGATGCTGGCGCTGATGATTGTCCACATCATTCAAGTGATTTATTTTCTGGCCAGATAGGGGGATGGTTGTCGGCGGTCGGTTATCGGTGGCCGGTAACTGGCTCAACCAACCTCTGTCACCACGGTTCAGGAGGAAAAATGGCGACGATCAAAAGTTATCGAGATTTGGAGACTTGGCAGAAAGCGATTGACTTGGTCCAAGAAATATACACAGAAACAAAATCGTTTCCGAAAGAAGAAACCTATGGGCTGCTAAGCCAAATGAGACGAGCAGCAGTTTCAATACCGTCGAACATTGCTGAAGGGCAAGGGCGTGATTCCACAAAAGAGTTCTTGCATTTCCTATCCATTGCTTACGGCTCGTTGTGCGAGTTGGAGACTCAAATGGTGATTGCTAACCGGCTGGGTTACCTCAGCCAGCAGGCGCATAATCATTTGGAAGAAAAATCGTCACGTGTTGGGCGGCTAATAAACGGCCTCTCGAATTCATTGCGCCGGTAAGGATCTGAAAACCGACAACCGGCCACCGATAACCGACCACCTGAATATGAACAAATTCGTCATCATACGAAAAGACCTGAGCCTGGACCCTGCGCTTGTCCAAAGCGAAGGGCTGACGATTGGGCGTTTGGCCGGCAGTAATCTGGTTTTGAACCATCCGGCTGTCTCGCGGACTCACGCTGGCATCAAGGAAATCAACGGCGATTACTGGATTTTCAATCTGTCAGAAGCCAATGGCACGACACTGAACGGCGAACTAGCCGACCAGACTCCGCTGGCCGATGGCGATGTCATTCAGATTGGGCCGTTCTTTCTTTACCCCCGCTATGTGGTCGATGGGTTGATGATCGAAGTCGAAATGAGCGTCAAGCCATTGCCTGTCGAAGCTTCCAGTCCAAGCCCCGGCACTGGTTTGCTTATGGCTTCACCGGACGCAAGCCAGACCGTCCGACTCGATCCCGGCATTCTGGCCAAGCTGCAACGAGACAAAACCACTCCGCAGGGCACGCGGCGATTGTCCGGCACGGGAATGCTGACCGGAATGCTGAAACCCGTTGACGCTCAGGCTCTGAAAATCTTCTGGGACAAACGCAAACGCGAAGACGGAAAACTGGCAACCGATTCCCCGCTGAAACCGAAAGCCAAACGCCGTTTGGGTCGCGCACAATTCAACTGGGCGCCGACTCGTGATTTGCAACGCACCTGGCCGCGAGCCTTGTTTGGTTGGGCGACATTGATCGTAACTGTCCTTTCGGTCGCCGCAATTTTCCTTTTCAAAGACGCTTACTCACCCGGCGCGCTTTCGATGGCTCATGCCAGAAAGGATTTTTCGATCTCGCCCGGCATAGCTCTCAACCCGAATTCGTCGTCTTGTACGACCTGCCATTCGGTCAAAGCGTCGTTGAATCAAAACTGCGCGGCTTGCCACTCAACATCGGCTTTTCATTCGGAAGTTTCAGACAAACACATGAAAGCCGGATTGACCTGCATGGCCTGCCACACTGAACATCTGGGGCGCGATTTCAGTCCGGCGCTGGTTGCCAATCTGGCTTGCACCGGTTGCCATCGTGACGGCAGCGGATATGTTTCCCCGCTTTCACGCCAGGAGTTGAGATCACCCCACGGAGGATCGTTCGGTTATCCGAAGCCCGAAGGCGGCGATTGGGTTGAAACGCCGATTTCACAGGCGGAATGGACTCGCAAAGAGCTTCCAGGCTCACCAGCCCAGTTCAGCAAAAAAGACCGTTTCCATCTGATTCACCTGGCTGGACGACAGCAAGGTCGCAGCAATTGCACGGATTGCCACGTCGCAGGATTTGAAGGCGCCGCATTAACTCAAGGCGTGCGTGATTCGTGCGCCAGTTGCCACGGCGCTGACCCGACTATCGCCAACGCCGAGAATGAAAGCGCAAAATCTTTTTTCGCCGATCGTGGCAGACAATTCCTGAACAGCGCCAAAGCAGGCGGCCCGCTTTGTGTTTCCTGTCACGCGCAACATGGCGAGGAGAAAGAACTTCGAACCAGTCTGCGGCGAATGGAAAGATGAAAAGTTGAAAAGCAGGTAGTCCCGCCTTTAGGCGGAAGTTTTCGGCAACCACAAGATTCCGCCTAAAGGCGTGGATAGAAATTTGGAGGAAAAAATGATTCGCAAACTCTGTTTACTACTCACTGTTTACTGCCTGCTGGCTACGGTTACAGGCCTGCGACCAGCGACATCGGCTCAACGCCAACTCAGAATCATTTGCTTTGGCGCTCATCCCGACGACGCTGAAATCGGCGTTTCGGGCACGGCTGCTCTGTGGGCGGCAAAAGGTCATGCCGTCAAACTGGTAGCGGCGACAAACGGCGATGTCGGACATTGGAGTGAAGCCGGCGGCCCGCTGGCGCGTCGCCGCAAAGTCGAAGTCGAACGCGCGGCGAAGATTCTGGGCACCACCGTTGAAGTCATGGACAACCACGACGGCGAATTGATGCCTACGCTGGAAAACCGCAAAGCCGTCACCAAGCTAATTCGCCAGTGGAAAGCCGACATAGTAATCAGTCATCGCCCGAATGATTACCACCCCGACCACCGCTACACCGGAGTTCTGGTGCAGGACGCGGCTTACATGGTTACAGTTCCGAACTACGCGCCCGACGTTCCACACCTGACGAACAACCCTGTCTTTATGTACTTTTCCGACCGATTCGAAAAACCGAACCCATTCCAGGCCGACGTGATCGTGGATGTTGATTCGGTCATGGAAAAGAAACTGGACGGATTGTTGGGTATGGCTTCGCAGTTTTACGAAGGCGGAGCGAATGGCTCGGCTGATTTGATTTCAACCGACCCTGAGAAACAAAAACAGAGATGGGCAGCAGTTCGTCAGCGATTCGTTGATCGTCAGAAAAACGTCGCAGACAAGTACCGCAAAAACCTGGAAGAGTGGTACGGCAAAGATCGAGCAGCAAAAGTTCAATACGCCGAAGCCTTTGAAATTTGCGAATACGGGCGCAAACCGGACAAGGCTGAACTGAAAGTGCTGTTCCCGTTTTTCAACTAACAAAGCTTCATAGGTTATGAAAAGATCGCAACTTGTCATTTCTTTATTGTTGATCGCCGTGGTGCTGGTGATTGCATTCGTTTCGCGCTTTACGGTCAGCTTCGGAGCCGTTCCGCCTATGGGGTGGCTGGGATTGATTCTGCTGGCCGGAGCCGGAGGGTTGGCGTTTGTCGCGTCTGACACTTTGCGTCATAGGCGGCAGGTCATTGAAGCAATGGCCGAAGCCGAAATGAAGCCTGCCGCGCCAACAGGCCAAACACGGGCGTTGCCTCAATCGCTTGGTTCGGCGCTTGACCCAGACGGGCCACCATATCCTCACCCTGTAATCAACACCGCCACTTGCATAGGTTGCCACGCTTGCGTTGACGCTTGTCCGCATGACGTGTTGGCCATCGTCAACGGAAAGGCTACGCCGGTTGCGATTGAACAGTGCATGGACGACACCAGTTGTCAGGTTGAATGCCCGACCGTGCCGAAATCCTGCATCGTGGTCAACACGACCAAAGTCATCCCGGAACGCAAGGTGCCGAACCGCGATCAGCAGTTTATGACGAACGTCCCAGGTGTTTACCTGATCGGCGATGTGTCTGGAGTTCCGCTGATCAAAAACGCCATCAACGAAGGTGGCGGAGTTATTGATCGCATCGTTGAAGATTTGAAGCACGCCGGCCTAAACAGCAACACCGATTACGACCTGGCAATCATCGGCATCGGCCCGGCAGGATTGTCTGCGACAGCACTGGCCAAACAGCGAGGATTGAAATACATCGCCATCGAACAGGATCAGGTCGTAGGCACAATTCAACAGACTTATCAGGCCGGAAAATACGTTTACTTCAATCCTGTGGAAAAGCCAGTCAACGGTGGAATCAACCTGGCCGGAGCCGGCGCGACAAAAGAAGTCATGATTGGTTCCTGGATGGAAACCATCAGATCGAACGGCCTGACCATCAACGAATATGAAAGCTGTAAAAGCGTCAAAGCCGTTGGCGACAGCTTCATCATCGAGACC
>JBGAPB010000197.1:0-11319 GCA_044221525.1 Blastocatellia bacterium
GACGGAAATAAGGATGTTTCACCTGTTTCAACAAAATCAGGCTTTTCGACGTTTGCTGGCCGAAGTGAATGCAGGAAAGCATTTGGTCTCAATTGCAGGTTTGGGCAGCGGAGCAAAAGCGTTGATGCTGGCTGCGTTGCAACAAGCTACAGGCAAACGGTTGGCGGTCGTCAGTCAGCGCAACCGCGATCTGGAAGATTTGGAGCGCGATCTGCGCTTTTTTTATTGCCAGTTGAACAATCGCGAAGAATGCGAAAACGAAGTCTTCACTCTGCCAGCTTCTGAAAGCGATCCATTTAGTGGAACGTCACCTCACGCTGAAATTTTGGAACGCCGAGCCTTGGCTTTGTGGCGGTTGACCGCCGGGATGGGCGATATTGTGATGCTGAGCGCGCGCTCGCTGATGCGGCGATTCGTCGCGGTTGACGACATCAAACAAGCCGTCGTCACACTGAAAGTCGGCGACGAACTTCCGCTGGATTACCTGTTGGAACATCTGTCGGCAGTCGGTTACGTCAGGTCTGACCCTGTCGGCGGAATCGGCGAGTTTTCTTCGCGCGGAGGCATTCTGGATTTTTACTCTCCATCCGCCAGCCTGAACAAAGAAGACGGCGTGCCTTTTCCGATGCGCGTGGAGTTCTTCGGCGACGAGATTGATTCGATACGCGAATTCGATCCAGAAACGCAGCGTTCGCTGCACGAAGTCAAAGAGGCCTTGATCGTTCCTATGCGAGACGAACGCGCCAGCCGTGATGATTTTCGCCTTTGGGCAAAACAGGCACGCCAGCATTGGAGCGACGAAAAATACGAACGCGCTCTGCGAGACAGAATTGTTTTTGCCGATGAAGGCGAAGAGTTTCAGGGCTGGGAATACCTGATGCCGCTCGTTCAGCCGCTGACAGCTTCTATTTTCGATTACCTGACCGATACAGTTCTGGTGATTGACGAACCGGCTGAGTTGGAAAAACAGATCCGCTCGACAATCGAAGAATTGCAGCTTGGTTACGAACGCGCCGAATCAATTGACGAACTGGCGCTGGCTCCTGAAAAACTTTTTTTGACGCCGGACGAATTGCGAAGCCGAATTGAAAAAATTCAGCGTGTTGAACTGCGATTGCTGGGCAGCGCGGCTTTGGAATTTCAGGAAGAGCTGAGCACCGAAATAGTCATGACTGAAAGCGAGTCAGCGCCAGTGGCAACCAGTTCATCCGCGTTTGCTGCATTTCAAAACCGCGATCAAACCGCGCCGCTTTTCCTTTTCCCCCCCGAACCTGACACCACCGAAGTCGAAATCATCTCGCGCGCGGTTCGCCGCTGGCACGGCCACGTAGCCGATCTGGCGCGCGACCTGAAACAACAATCTCTGGTTGGCAATCACACGATTTTCGTTTTGCCCAGCACTGGCGTAGCCGACCGCATTCGCAAAATGCTGGGTGAATACGAAGTTGCTGGCGTCGCTTACGGCGAAACCAATTCGCAAGCTCCGATTGAAATCATTGTCGGCGACATTTCAGTCGGCTTTGCGCTGCCGTCGGCTCAACTGGCCGTTTACACCGAAGCAGACATTTTCGACGAAGCCGTCCACGCCGGTAAGCCGGCCAAAAGCGCCAAGAAAACCAAGCGCGCTCTGACCGCCGCGTTCATTTCCGACTTCCGCGATTTGAAGATCGGCGATTACGTCGTACACATTGACCATGGCATCGGCCAGTTCCAAGGCTTGATTCAGATTGACACTCAGGGCGAAGAAACTTCGGCTGAAATTTACGCTCGAATGATCGGCGAAGCGAAGCGAACCGAAAAACCCAGGCGCGAATTCATGCTGCTGACTTACGCCGATGGAGCACGGCTTTATGTTCCGGTCGAAAGGCTCGATCTGGTTCAGAAATTTTCCAGTGGAGAAATGAGTTCGCCTTCGCTGGACAAACTCGGCGGCATCGCCTGGGCCAAAACCAAAGCCAAAGCCAAACGCGCCATGCGCGACATGGCCGAAGAATTGTTGAAACTTTACGCTCAACGAAAATTGGTTACGGGTTACGCCTTCAGCAGCGACACTCCCTGGCAGCAGGAGTTCGAAGCTTCGTTCCCTTACGAACTGACGCCGGATCAGGCCACGGCCATCGAAGACGCCAAACGCGACATGGAGCAAGCGATGCCAATGGATCGTTTGCTGTGCGGTGACGTAGGTTACGGCAAAACCGAAGTCGCCATGCGCGCCGCTTTCAAAGCCGTCATGGAAGGCAAACAGGTTGCCGTGCTGACTCCAACGACTGTGCTGGCTTACCAGCATTTTCAAAGCTTTCGTTCGCGGTTCGCGGCTTTTCCGGCTCGCATAGAATTGCTTTCGCGTTTTCGTTCGCCAAAGGAACAAAAAGAGGTCGTCGCCTCCGTCGAAGCTGGTAAGGTGGACATAGTCATCGGGACTCACCGGATTTTATCGCGCGATTTGAACTTCAAGGATTTGGGCTTGGTGGTCGTTGACGAAGAGCAACGATTCGGCGTCGCTCACAAAGAACGGCTGAAACAGATGAAAAAGCGCGTGGATGTTTTGACCATGAGCGCAACTCCGATTCCTCGCACACTGAACATGTCTCTGCTGGGAGTGCGCGATATGTCTGTGATTGAAACTCCGCCGCGCGACCGGCTGGCGATTCAAACCAACGTCGTTCCGTTCAACGAACAAATTGTTCGCAGCGCCATCGAACAGGAATTGCAGCGCCAGGGGCAGGTCTTTTTCGTCCACAACCGTGTCGAATCCATCAACGAAATTGCTTCGTTGCTGCAACGCTTCGTGCCGCAGGCTCGCTTTGTCGTCGCCCACGGACAGATGGGCGAAAAAGAGATGGAGCAGGCTGTGCTGGATTTCGTGGATTACAAATATGACGTACTGGTGGCAACCACGATCATCGAAAACGGCATAGACATTCCACGAGCCAACACCATCATTATCAACCGCGCAGACAATTACGGCTTGTCTCAGCTTTATCAGCTTCGTGGCCGAGTCGGGCGGTCTAACCGTCGAGCTTATGCTTATCTGCTGATTCCATCCGAACGCGAATTGACTCCGATTGCGCGCAAGCGATTGGCTGCGATCCGTGAGTTTTCGGATTTGGGAGCCGGTTTCCGCATCGCTGCGCTCGATTTGGAATTGCGCGGAGCGGGCAATTTGCTGGGCGGGCAACAGTCCGGCCACATTGACGCCATCGGCTTCGATCTTTACACGACAATGCTGGAACGCACAGTTCAGGAACTGCGCGGCGAAGACATTGAAGAAGACATCAGCACTCAGTTGAACCTGAACGTAGACGTGCGAATCCCCGACGAATACGTTTTCGATATGAGCCAGCGCCTGCGAGCTTACAAACGCATCGCTTCGGCCAGTTCCGACGAAGAGCTTGCGCGCATACACGAAGAAATCTCAGACCGTTATGGACGAATGCCTGAATCGGTCGAAAACCTGTTTGAGTTCGCGTCCATCCGCCGCGCCGCTGAGAGCTTGGGAATCGTTGCGATTGACCGAATCAAAGATAGTTTTTCGATCAAGCTCAGCGAAAAGGCCAAGGTTGATCCTGAGAAATTGATGCGACTGTTGGAAGAAAACAAAGCCGCCAGCTTTTCGCCGACCGGAGTGTTGAAGCTGAAGCTGGACGCAGGTGAGTTGGAAGACAAACGAGTGTTCGCCGAATTGAAATCCTTGCTGGCCAGACTGCAGTCGGATTAATGGATTTCTGTGCCTGCAAGCAATTGGTTCCCCTGCGACAATCAGGTATGAGTTACCCACAGCTTAGCCGAGGTTGCGTGTTGGCGCTTTGACCAATTCGCACGCTTATGTGCAATGGCGCTAAAAAGAAATTGACCGAGAGATTTTGGAGTAATCACCGGGTAAAATTTTCCCTTTTCGCTCAGCCCCCCGAAGTGTTAAATTGAGACTTCACCGTCATGGATTTGAAAAGCATATTGTTCCTCGCTTTGAACTACATTTGGATCATTGACCCCGCTCCACATTGCCGGCCCCGCAACATTCATTGAGCAATCAGCTAAGGAGTCATTCGATGGTTATCTGTCCGTCTTGTGGAAGTTCCAGAACTCGCAACGATTACAAACCAGCACCAATCTTCATGAGGGTGGTCGGAGTCCGGGCTTTGCTATGCGATAACTGCAATTACCAGTTCCGAGCCTTTTCACCCATTCCGCCCAAAAGCCGCCGCCCACGTCATACGACACGCAAAGCCGACGTTTTCAACTCTGCTGAAAGCGTTGATCTAGGCCAGCTAAATTTCAATATGCCGCCAGCTGAAAAGTTGGAGTCTAAGTTGACGCTGCCTGTCACATCCAAAACCAGTAAACCGTTGCAGATGCCAAAACCGATGCAAATGGGCCTGGCTGTTGCATCTCAGTCGAGATCCGGAGTTGTGATAGATCAAATCGCTCCGGTGCGAAGGGATTTGCGCACTGAAATCACAAAGCTGTACGCTCAGGAAGCAAAGGCCGAGTTTCGTGAAAAATCGAAAACCGAGGCAGGGAGTTCTTTATCTTTGACTTGCCCAGAATGTGGGTCGCACAACGTTAAGCGCCGGAAGCGGAATGTATTCGAGCGAGTCTTTCTATCCATCACCGACCATAAACCTTACGTCTGCCGCAAATGCGAAACGGATTTTTATTCAAAAACCTCCGAAAAGGAATAAGACATCAGGCGAAAGCAACGCTGGTCAAATCAACATGATGAAAGAGCTTTATTGCTCACCGGCAAGCGCCGGTTTTAGCGAAGTTTGATTGGCTGGCTGATTGACGACAAAAGCCAAAGTTTTCCCCCCGTAAACCAGCATCCCAAATCGCGTTGTCTCTTTCAGTCGGTAAAAGCTGAGAGTCATTTCAAAGGCCTGTCCCTGATTCAATCGCACAATCCCATCCATCGGGAATTTTTGCCCTTCAGGGGGGCGTCTGTCCTTCAATTTGAATTCACGACAATGTTCGTCCACCAAATAGGCTCTGTCTTTTTCACCGATCAACCAACGGCCTGCACTTAATTTATAAGCAGGCAGTGGAAATTCGACTGGAATGTTCGTCGCATAAACAACCAGCTTCAAGGCGGTTTCGTTCAAAGAATTGACTGCCGAAACGACGGCAAGGTTATTCAAGCTTTCAGTGCCGCCCACTTGAGCACATTTTGAAATTTCGGCGAAGCTTTCCTGGACGGCAGCCGTGCGAACTGCTTCCTGGTCTTTGGAACAACCGAATGAAATCAGCAGAAAGGTCATGACGGCCAAGTTTGGCAAAATTGTTTTCATCGTTTTTACACCAGGTTTTTGTTTAGAGTCGCAACCGTCCGGCATTCGTTTTAAGATCAGTTCCGGGTCGTCAGAATGCATGACCGAAAATGTAACCTCTGATGATGGAATCGCAAACTCGATTGTGGAAACCAAGTGACCAAACTGGAACAAAAGCTAAAATCTGAATTGGGACGATTGAACACAGAAGAAAACTGCTCGCTGGTTGTAGCTGTTTCGGGTGGCGCTGATTCCGTCTCGCTGCTGGATGCCTGCGTCAAGTTAAGTCGGCAAGGCAAATTGCCTCTCAAAATTTTTGCCGCTCACCTGAACCATCGGTTGCGTGGAGAGGAGTCGGACGGCGACGAAGTTTTTGTCAGGCGGCTGGCGGCTGAGTTTGGCATTGAATGTTTGATTGAACGAATCGCCATCGCAAGTTTCGCCAGCGCAGAAAAGCGTAATCTGGAAGCTACGGCACGGCGGCTTCGTTATGAATTTCTGGCGCGCGCGGCGAAAAGTTTCAGCGCCGGGTTCGTCTGCACGGCTCACACATTAGACGATCAGGCCGAAACCATTTTGATGCGACTGTTGCGCGGAACTGGAGCCGAGGGGATGCGCGGCATTCACCGGGTTAGTCAGATGGGAGAAAATGCCAAGCTTATTCGTCCTATGCTGGCCGTTACCCGTGCTGACGTTATGGCGCATTGTGTTCACTACGATTTGGAATTTCGGCAAGATAGTTCGAATCTATCGTCTGAGTTGACCAGAAATCGAATTCGTCATGAGTTGATACCGTTGTTGAGAAGTTTCAATCAGCGAAGCAACGAAACATTAGTTCGTTTTGCGGAACTGATAACCGAAGACGACGATTACCTGCGGCAAATTGCCGTGGCGGCTTTGGCTGAAACACGAGTGGAGGCAGGGCTGAATGCCAAGCTTCTTAAAAAATATCACCCGGCAATTCAAAGGCGCGTGTTGCGATTATGGCTGGAAAAATCGCGTGGTAACTTGCTCAGGATAGACGCTCTCCACATTTCAGCGCTTGAATCCCTGATTTTGCGTGAAGAAGGTGGGCGAATCATTGAATTGCCGGGCGGATGGCAAGTCCGTCGCAAATCCGGCGTTCTTGAAATTGCACAGGTTGAAACGGCTTTGTAAAAATTCTGGAAGCACAATGTCGAAACCTTGCCGATATATACGGCGTCTAAGGCTGGGCAGGATGCTTAACTAAACAAATTCACAGTAGTTGAGCGAAAGTCGCCGGTTTGGGCTAGAATGCGGCGCAGGTTTTTAACGGAGGTAATGAATTTTGAACTCGACAGTAAGACAAATAATTTTTTGGGTGGTGATCATCGGTGGAGCAATTCTGCTTTATCGTTTCTTTAGCAATCCACAGGGGCAACAGCCTCAGCAGTTAGCTTATAGCGACCTGATGACACAGGTTGAATCTGGCACAGTGGCGTCTGCCAAGATTGAAAAAGAGAAAGTCACTGGCAAACTCACCAATAGTCAGAACTACATTACGGAAATCGGCGGCGAAAAAAGTGGAGACACAATCGCCGAAGCGATGCGCAAGAACGGAAAGATAAAAATTGAATACAACAATTCCGCCAGCAGCGGAATGTGGGTGCAAGCGCTGATTATGTATTCACCGTTCATACTGATTATTGCAATCTGGGTTTTCATGCTGCGGCAAATGCAATCCGGCGGTAACAAAGCTTTGAGCTTTGGAAAGAGCCGAGCCAAACTGCTTTCAAGCCAACAAAAGCGCGTGACTTTCAAGGATGTTGCGGGCGTTGACGAAGCCAAAGAAGAGCTTCAAGAGATCATTGAATTTTTGAAAGAGCCGCAAAAATTTCAAAAGCTTGGCGGACGCATACCGAAAGGCGTTTTGATGATGGGCCCCCCGGGCACAGGTAAGACTCTGTTGGCGCGCGCCATTGCCGGAGAAGCCAACGTTCCATTCTTTTCAATTTCCGGTTCTGATTTCGTTGAAATGTTCGTCGGCGTCGGAGCCAGCCGCGTTCGTGACCTGTTCGAGCAAGGCAAAAAGAACGCGCCATGCATAATTTTCATTGACGAAATTGATGCAGTCGGTCGTCATCGCGGAGCAGGACTTGGCGGAGGCCACGACGAACGCGAACAGACTTTGAACCAGTTGCTGGTTGAAATGGACGGCTTTGAGTCGAACGACGGCGTGATTTTGGTTGCTTCGACCAACCGGCCTGACGTGCTTGATCCGGCGCTGCTTCGTCCTGGACGCTTCGACCGCCGTGTCATCGTTCAGCGCCCTGATGTCAAAGGCCGCGAAGGCATTCTGGCAGTTCACACGCGCAAGATTCCTTTGGGCGAGGATTTTGATATTTCGGTTATCGCTCGCGGCACGCCCGGGTTCACCGGTGCCGACTTGGCCAACCTGGTCAATGAGGCTGCGTTGAACGCCGCACGCTTTAACAAAAAGATGGTGGGAATGTACGACTTCGAATGGGCTAAGGACAAGGTTATGATGGGATCGGAACGCAAGTCCGCGGTCATGTCCGAAGAAGAAAAGAAAACCACTGCATATCACGAAGCCGGTCACACAATTGTCGGCATGAAAGTTCCGAACGCCGACCCGGTTCACAAAGTGACTATCATTCCTCGCGGCATGGCTCTGGGGCTGACCCAGCAATTGCCTGAAGGAGACCGTTACACTCATTCGCTGGATTACATCGAAGGTTCGATTGCCATTTTGATGGGCGGACGATTGGCTGAAGAAATCTTCCTCGGCAAAATCACCACCGGCGCATCGAATGACATTGAGCGTGCAACCGAACTGGCTCGCCGCATGGTTTGTGAATTCGGAATGTCGAATCTGGGGCCGCTGACTTACGGCAAAAAGGAAGAGCAAATCTTCCTGGGACGTGAAATCGCCCAGCACCAGGATTACAGCGAAGACACAGCAGTTCGCATTGACCAGGAAGTTAAACGCATAGTTCTAGATCAGTACGACCGCGCTCGCCAGATCATTATGGATAACCGGGACGTGCTGGAGTGCATGGCTAAGGAACTGTTGGTGCGCGAAACGCTTGATGCCATACAGATTCGCCGTTTGGTGGCTGGCCTGCCGCTTGACGACGACATCCCAACGCCGAAGATTCAAACCGGCTCTGACAAACCTGCCGACAAAGAAACGGTATTGAAACCGATTCTGCCGCCGATTACCGGCGGAAATCCGGCAACGGCGTAAAGCCGAAGACCTGTCGAAACAAAAGGGTGAAGAGGAGCTGTGCTCCGCTTCACCCTTTTGTTTATGGCGAATCAGCCTGATTCATAAGTTTTTTTCGTTATTGGCTGCCAAATATCAATCACTCATATCTCAGCGCAATTATCGGGTCTACTTTGGTTGCGCGTCGGGCGGGCAACCAACTGGCAATAAGTGCGACTGCCGCCAGCAACATTGAAATCACGACAAATGTCAGACCATCGGTTGTGCTGATTCCAAACAGCAAGCTGGCCATAACTCTGGTCAGAGCAAAGGCAGCAGCCAGGCCAAAGGCGATTCCAATTACGACCAAAACCAATGCCTGCCGGATGACAAGTTGCAGGATGTTTCGTTGTTGCGCTCCCAGCGCCACACGAATACCGATTTCGTGTGTGCGTTGATTGACCCAGTAACTCATTACGCCGTAAATGCCTATGGCGGCCAGAATCATTGCAACTGCGGAAAAAACTCCCAGCAATAACATCGCAAAACGTCGTCGTGCCAATGAATCGTACAATCGTCGTTCCATTGTGCTGGCGTCGTAAACCGGCAGTTGAGGGTCAAGCATGTGAACCTGCCTGGTGACTGCCGCCGTCAACTGATCAGGGTCGGAAGATGTGCGAGCGACCAAATAACGACTGCGGATGTTGAATTGCTCAATCGGGTGATAAAGCGCAATCAGCGGTTCGTTTTCCAGGTTGACTGCTTTTTCGTCTCGAACGACACCGACCACTGTTCGCCAGGGAGCTTTGCCGCCACGCTGAATGCGTTTTCCAATCGGGTCTTCGTTAGGCCAAAACCGAGCTGCCAGGGCTTCATTGATGATTGTAACGTCGGGTGCCCCCTTGATGTCGCGTTCGTCGAATTGTCGCCCTTTGACCAAAGGCATTTCCATCGTTCGGAAATAACCCTGACTGACAAATCGTTCGTTGGAGATAATCAGTTCCGAACTGGCTTTTGGCACATAACCTTCAATCGTGATGGGTCCCCAGGCGGCAGTGTAATTGCTTAAAGGCAAAACCAGGTTCATGCCAAACGACTGAATTCCCGGCAATTGCATAACTTTTTCGCCAAGTTGTTTATAAAAATTGAAGACCGATTCCGGAGTGGTGTATCTGGCAGCAGGCAGCGACAACCGCAACGAAAGAACTCCGCGCGGATTGAACCCTGGGCTGGCATTTTGAATCTGCCTGTAACTGCGAATCAGCAGACCTGCTCCGATCAGCAGCATCAGTGACACGGCGATTTCGGCGATTACCAACAGGTTGCGGACTCGATTATGGCTGCCGCCACCGGAACCGCGACTTCCGTCTTTCAGAGTTTCATTCAGATCAACCCGCGAAGCGCGCAGCGCCGGAACCAATCCAAAAAGAATTCCAGTCAGCAGCGAAACGAAAAACGTGAAAGCCAAAACTCGGCCATCAACTCCGATTTCAGGCAGACGAGGGATATTGGCCGAACCAAACACTCGCAAAGCTTTGACAGCCGCAAATGCCAACGCAAGCCCAAGCAATCCGCCAATCATCGCCAGCACAACGCTTTCAGTCAGCAACTGCCTGACGATGCGCCAACGGCTGGCCCCGACTGCGACGCGAATTGCTATTTCTTTCTGGCGGATGGCCGCACGCGCCAGCAACAAATTGGCCACGTTGGCGCATGCAATCAATAACACGAAACCGACCGCTCCCAACAGCACATACAGCGCCAGTCGAATGTCTCCGACAACTTGTTGAAGCAAGGAAACCACGCTGAGAGTCAGCCCGCCGTTTGCCGGATAATTTTCCGGGTATTGCCGTTTCATTTGTGCGGCGATCAAATCCATATCCGCTTGAGCCTGGGCAACAGTGACGCCAGGTTTCAATCGCGCGAAGATGTTGTAATCCTCGCCTCCGCGATTTGTGCGATCGGAATCGCTAATCGGCAAAGGCAAAAACACATCGGCCCGCTGAACTCCATTGACCGTTGGCATGACTTCTTTGTTCAAGGAAAAACCAGCCGACAAAACACCAACGATGCTGAAATTCTGCTCGTTCAAGGTCAGCGTTTTGCCAACTATTGTCGGGTCAGAACCAAAGCGGCGTTGCCAGAAAGCGTTGCTCAAAATCACCGTCGGAGTTTTTCCTTTTTCGTCTTCTTCAGGCAGAAAAACCCGGCCATAAACCGCCTGCCCGCCCAGCAGCGAAAACAGCGATGAAGAAACTCGCGCGCCTTCGATGTGTTCCGGAATTCCAGCGCCCGTCAGGTTGTAGCTGCCGCCGATGGTGACGGCGGTCTGTTCAAAGACCCGGTTTTCGATCTTGATGTCCAGATATTGTCCCAACGAAAACCAATCCTGTTCGACATTCAAACCTGGCGAACGATTCCACAAGATGACCAGTCGGTCTGCGTCTTTGTAAGGCAGCGGGCGTAGCAACAAAGTGTTGGTGACGCTGAAAATTGCGCTGTTGGCTCCGATGCCGATGGCCAGGGATAAAGCGGCGACCAGCGTAAAACCGGGATGCTTCGCCAGTCTGCGCAAGGTGTAAGACAAGTCTTGCCAGAGAGCTTCCATTTGCGGCCTCATTTTTGGGACAAAATGGTTTGAGCGGTTAACAGGATTGATGCTGAAATTTATGGCTTCGTTTCGCCGTCGCGCGGATACTTTTGCAACATTCCTGTTTCTTTCATCAGCTTTTCGATCTGATCCATATCCATCGGAATAAAGTCCGAAACGATCTCTTTGCCGGTTTCAGTGATGATGATCAGGTCTTCCATGCGGATGTAAATTTTCTCTTCCGGCACGGTCAGGGCAGGTTCAATGGTGAAAACCAT
>JBGAPB010000198.1:0-11307 GCA_044221525.1 Blastocatellia bacterium
TACGATCCAATGTTCACGTGGTGGAATGACGAACCGTACAAGGCAGTGGATCAGTCGCTTGCCAATTACGTGACCTTTCTGACCGAGCGAGTTTCAGGGCAGCGGCAAGCTGCGCCGACAATGGCTGCGGCTAGCGCTCCCGGTGGAGGAAGAGCAGGTGGAACAGGGGGAGGCCCCGGCGGCGGAGCTGGAGGATTTGGCGGTGGTCAGCGCGGAGGTTTTGGCGGCGGCGGGGCGGTCAATGCTCGCCCCGGCGATTCCAGCGACATCATCGGCGACCCGATTGGCCGCGAAGCTCTGATGGTTGAACTGCAATCCGAAATGATTCCTTACACGCCGGAAGAACTGATCGCCATCGGCTGGAAAGAACTGGCCTGGTGCGAAGAAGAAATGAAAAAAGCTTCGCGCGAACTCGGCTTCGGAGACGACTGGCACAAGGCTCTGGAGCACGTCAAAAACAAATACGTCGAACCCGGCAAACAGCCGGAAATGATTAAGGCTCTGGCGCTGGAAGCCACCGAATACGTCGAGAAAAATGACCTGGTCACTGTGCCGCCTTTGGCCAAAGAAGATTGGGCAATGGAGATGATGACGCCTCAGCAGCAATTGCAAAACCCGTTCTTTCTGGGTGGCCAAAACATCATCGTGTCGTATCCGACGAACACGATGGCGCACGAACAGAAGATGATGAGCATGCGCGGCAACAACCCGCACTTTTCTCGTGCGACTGTTCACCACGAACTGATTCCAGGTCACCATCTTCAAGGATTCATGACCCAACGATACAAATCCTATCGCAGTTTATTCAGCACACCTTTTTGGACTGAAGGCTGGTCGCTGTATTGGGAGTTATTTTTGTGGGATCGCGGCTTTGCCCAAACGCCGGAAGACAAAATTGGCATGTTGTTTTGGCGCGCTCATCGTTGCGCTCGCATCGTTTTTTCGCTTAGCTTCCACATGGAAAAGATGACTCCTCAGCAGTGCATTGACCTGCTGGTTAATCGAGTAGGCCACGAAGTTGATAACGCCACGGCGGAAGTCCGGCGGTCGTTCGCTGGCAATTATGGGCCGCTTTACCAGGCTGCATATTTACTTGGTGGATTGCAGATTTACTCGCTGCACAAAGATTTGGTCGATTCAGGCAAGATGACCAATCGAGCTTTTCACGACACCATACTGAGGGAAAATCGCATTCCGATTGAGATGGTTCGCGCGCTGATGACGAAACAAAAACTGACACGCGATTACAAAACTAACTGGAAGTTTTATGGGCCGGTGACAACAGGGAATTGATTGGCACAGAAGAAATTGAAACCACGGGGATCACGGGGAATCACGGGGATAAAAAGGGCAAAGAGGTTGTTGGCAGGGTTCTTTTCCATGTGTGCCCCGTGTGCCCCGTGGTTGATTCTGTAAACGCCATCGAAATTAGTTTTCTTGATGGACTTTCGGGCGTGTGTTACGTTCGGCTCGTTGCTAACGGCAGCAATTCCCCTTCACGCAATTTCACTTTTTTTACGATTCACGGAGGCAGTGTGCAGACCAAGCAGGCATCTGGAAAAAAGGTCTACGACGCGATTGTTATCGGTTCGGGAGCTTCGGGCGGAATGGCCGCCAAGGAATTGACCGAGCGCGGCTTTGAGGTTTTGCTGCTCGAAGCCGGGCCGCCGATTGATCCGAAGCGCGAATTTTCGATGAACAAGTTCAGCTACGAATCAATGTATCGCGGCTTTGGGCCTGCGGGGTGGAAGCAAAACGAGCAATGGCAGCAGGATACCGCCGGGGAATTCAGTCGTCATTTTTATATCAAAGACACCGAAAACCCGTTCACGACCGAACCTGGCAAACCATTTTTGTGGGTTCGCGCGAGAATTCTGGGCGGCAAGACTTTGCACTGGGGGCGACTGTCGTGGCGTTTTTCCGACCTGGATTTCAAAGCCGCCAGCCACGACGGTTTCGATGTGGATTGGCCGATCAGCTATAAGGAAATCGAACCTTACTACGACAAAGCCGAAGAATGGGTTGGCGTTGCCGGCAACAAAGACGGTTTGTGGTATTTGCCGGACGGCAAGTTTCTGCCCGCTATTCCACTGACTTGCGGCGAGCAGATGCTGAAAACTTCAACTGAAAAGCTTGGGTGGAAATTGATTCAGCCGCGTTTGGCCATGCTTACAGCCGTCAAACCTCACCACCGAAAATATGGCCGAGCGCAATGTCATTACTGCGGCAGTTGCGGCAACGGATGTTCAGTCGGAGCCATGTTCAACTCGATTTCTTCGACTCTGCCAGCGGCGAACGAAACCGGTCGGCTGACTTTGCGAACGAATTCCATCGTTCGCCATCTGACAGTTGATAACAACACAGGCAAAGCCAAAGGTGTCGCAGTCGTTGATCGGCTGACGCATCAAGAATTGGAGTTCAGTGGCAAAGTCATCATCGTCGCCGGTTCAACTTTGGAATCAACCCGGCTGTTGTTGAACTCCAAATCGCGGCAACATCCGAACGGGCTAGGGAATTCTTCCGGAGCGCTTGGGCATTATCTGGTTGACCATTTCGGCGGAACCGGAGCCAGCGGCGTGTTGCCGACACTGGCCGGGCGCGATCCGGTCAACGAAGACGGCAAGTCGTCAGGCATTTTCGTCCCGCGTTTCCGCAATCTGGACGCGGCGACCAAACAATCGAAGTTCCTTCGCGGTTACGGCTTTGAGGGCGGTTCAGCTATTGGATCGTTTCCCGGAGTAGCCAGGCGGCTGGAAGGGTTCGGCAGCGATTTCAAAAAACAGGCTCGGCGCTGGTATACGGCTCCGGTTTCGCTGACCACTCGCGCAGCGATGTTGTCGCGGTTTGAAAACTTCGCCGAAATTGATCCGGGCGGAGTCGTTGATGCCTGGGGAATCCCTGTGCTGAAAATTCACATCAAGCATTCCGACAACGAGCGCGAAATGGGGCGAGACGCCACTGCCAGCGCAGCCGAGATTCTGAAAAAAGCCGGCGCTGAAGAAATCACTTTAAGCGAAAACCTGACAGTCCCCGGTCGAATCATTCACGAACTCGGCACCGCGCGGATGGGGAATGACCCGAAAACTTCCGTGCTGAACAAATTCAACCAGACGCATGATGTCAAAAACGTCTTTGTTACGGACGGAGCAGCGTTTGTGAACTCTGCGAATCAGAATCCAACGCTGACGATTCTGGCGCTGACGATTCGCGCCTGCGAGTACCTGACTGAAGAAATGAAGCGAGGCAACATCTGAAATGGCACAAACAATGCTGACTCAAACCAAAAAATCCACCGCGATGCGAAAACTCCATTCAGTTCACAGCTTGTTGGTAGGGCGGGTCGGCGGCAAGATCGAATTAACCGGGCGCTTCAGCGTCAAATCCGCAGGCCAGACTCGTAAAGCCGACAATGTGAAGGCGACCTTGTTGGCAACGCAGGGAAGTATTCAATCGCCGCCGCCAACTCCTTCTGGAGCATCGGCTTCGATGCTGGGCGCGGTTCAGCCAAGCGACAAACCGGCGACCGACGCAACCGGTTCGCGGGCTTCTGTCGGAGTAATGTATTTTAAGCTGTCGGCGCTGAAAGGCACGGAGTTGGGTGTGCCGATGGATTTAAGCAGCTTGCAACTTAATGTTCGATTGAATCCCCTAGACGAAACAGCGCGCGCCTTGCAATTTTGGTTTTCCGTTGCCGTCCAAGCGGTGATGGGCGAATCGCCGGATAGCGATTTGGCGTCGCAATCTTTGAGCCAGATAAACAAGCTGCTGAAAGCCTGACTCGAAATCAAATTTGAACAACTCTCCCTCCTTGATCGTTTGAGCAAGCAGTTTTCGACACCCCCAAAGTTCAACTATTCGTTGATGTTTTACGACCGGTAAGCGCAAGGCTGTATGCTTTGAGCGTTCTTGATTTGTACTCCGAGGGCTTTCTTGCATTTTAACCGGATCGAAGATTAGTATTCCGAGAAGAGGTGAGGCTGGAATGAAAACTTGTCCAAAATGTCAGCAACAATATCCGAATGGGTTTCAGTACTGTCCAAACGACACTGAACTCCTGGTTACAACCGAAGAATATGTCAGGCGCACAGCGCCGCTGGTTTCTGAACCTGCAGGCAAAGCCGCTGAAAGCTCGGAGGTCGTGCCGATCTCTGCTTCTGTGGCCAAAGAAACTGAGCCGATAGCACCGCCAGTTAATCAGCAAAAAGTTACTGAATCTGTTAATCATGAAAAAGTCGTGCCGGATAACGCGGCGCAAACGCCATTCCGTCAGACCGAACCGATTCGGTCTTCGCAACAGCAGGTTCCGCAAACACCAAAAGAAAGTCCAAGACAGGAATTGAAGCAGGCCGCCGCAGCCTCCAAAGCTTCTCAATCAACTCCGACTCCGCAGCAATCTTCATCAAGTTCAGTTTCAACCGTTCCTGCGGGCGGCTTCAGTCTTTCGATGCCGCAACAGCCGGGGTTGATAGAAAACCTGTTCGCCAACCTGAAAAACATCGGTCAGATTCTAAGCAAAGGCGATTACAAAGCCGGAGTTAGCTCCAATTTTTTACTGCCTGAAGAGTCTTTCAGCACGCGTATTGCTCGCGAAGTTGGCAACGCGGCAACTGAATTTAAGCGAAACCCGAAACAATTTGCAGTTGACCTGGCCCGCGGCGAAGGCAGCAATTTGCAACGCCGCAACTCGCTGCTTGCCGGTTCTGAGTTGGCGTTGGCTGGTTACACGACATTTTTCTTTTTGGTTTTGCTGATGCTGACCCTGGCAAAGAAGAACGGGATTTTGTTGAACGTAGCCCTGATCGGCGGGGCGCTTTATCTGTTGGTTTGCTTTGCCGCCAGAAGTCTATTTCTGCGAAACCTGATTGGGCGCATTAACAATAAGATGGCGGGATTTAAAATCGGTTTCGAGTTTGCCAACTGGGTTCCGATCATTGTGTTGTTTCTGTTTGTTGGTTTGAAAGGCAATTACAACCTTTATTGCCTGTTCTTCCCGAAAAAATGCGTTCAGCAGGAAGAGGTGCAGGAACAGCTTTTAGAAGACGTGGCGATGATTGACACCAACAAGATTGATTTGAAGCTTGCCGAATCGGCCAAAGCCAAAAAAGAAAGTCTTGGTGGCAGTAAAGCCCAACAGAAAGCGGCTGGCGGCGGCGGTGGTGGTGGACGTAACCAACCGACTCCGCCAAGCCAGGGCAGACCGCCACAAATGGCTTTGACGCCTCAAATTATGATGCCAGACCCGGAACCTCCGAAGATCAAGAATCCGACGTTGGTTGTGCCTGCGACGCTTTATGGAGATCCGAGCGTGATGCCCAAGATGAAAGGGCCAATCGGTGATCCTGAAGGCGTCCCTGCTCCTCCGTCAAGCGGCCCAGGTCAGGGAGCGGGTGTTGGCAGAGGTAATGGAACTGGCGTTGGGCGAGGCACCGGCGGCGGTCTTGGCCCAGGTCAAGGCGGCAACGTTGGTGGCGGTGACATGACGTTAGGCGGTGGCCGCAGCGTCGAACCTATGTCGGCCAGTTTGCGCCCGACGATCATTTACCGTGAACGCGCCAAATACACTGAAGAAGCTCGTGCCAACAAAATACAGGGGACGGTGGTTCTGAGTGTGGTTTACACCTTCGACGGACGCATCACGGAGATTCGTGTGGTTCGCGGCTTGCCGGATGGGTTGAGCGAAAGCGCCATCGAAGCGGCGAAGAAAATTCGCTTCCAACCGGCAGTCAAAGCAGGTCAACCAGTCAGCGTGCGCGGCAACATCGAATTCAATTTCACGTTGTACTAAAACTGTTTCGACCTTTTCCAAAAAGCCGTTGAGTGTCAATCAGACATTCAACGGCTTTTTTACTTTGAGCCGAAACCTGAGCCAAGCCATAGCCAAATTTTTCGGATTTGCGTAAAGTGCGCCCCACTATGAATTCCCCAAATGCTCCGACTTCCGCACCTACACGCGCGCGCTTCACAGTTCTCTGGCTGATTTTTTCTCTGGCTGTGATTACATATCTCGATCGTCTGTGCATTTCAGCGGCCATGCCGAAAATGGCTGCTGAGTTCGGGCTGTCCAATTCACAGAAAGGCTGGGTTTTCAGCGCCTTCACTTTCGCTTACGCGGTGTTTGAAGTTCCCAGCGGCTGGCTTGGAGATCGTTTCGGAGCACGTGCGGCGCTGACCCGAATAGTTATTTGGTGGTCTGCATTTACCGCTCTGACCGGAGCAGCCATCGGTTACCGTTCGCTGCTGGTGATTCGTTTTTTGTTTGGTGCTGGCGAAGCGGGAGCTTTTCCCAACATTGCCAAAGCAGTTTCCCGCTGGTTTCCGGCTTTGGAACAGGGCAGGGCACTCAGCGCGTCTTTCATCGGTTTGGCAGTTGGGTCGGCGATGACTGTTCCGATTGTTTTGACTTTGCTTGAGCATCAGAACTGGCGCTGGGCTTTTGTCGAATTCGGCGTTGTCGGAACTTTGTGGTGTTTGGCCTGGAATCGCTGGTTCAAAGATTCGCCTGAACAGAATCCGGCGGTGAACGAAGCCGAGTTGAAGTTGATTCAATACGGGCGGGAATCGAACTCTGCCAGCCACTCGCAGCCGATTCCGTGGAAAACGATGTTCAGAAGCGCGAACCTGTTTCTGATCGGTTTGATGTATTTTGCTTACGCTTATGGTCTGTACTTTTACATCACCTGGCTGCCGACTTATCTAAGCGAATATCGCGGCTTTTCGTTAAATTCGACCAAATGGTTGTCGGCGCTTCCGTGGGTAGTAAGCGCCGTCTCCTTCGCTTTTGGAGGCTGGCTGACCGACCGAATCGCTCGAACTGGGAATTTGAAATTGGCGCGTTGCGGAGTCGGAGCCATTGGCTTTACGGCCAGCGCCATTGTTTTGATCGTCGTCCCACAAGTCAAAAGCAATCTGATTGCGGCGCTGTTGCTGGCCCTGGCTTTGGGAACCCAGACAATGACCATCAGCGCGGCCTGGTCTGTCTGTCTGGATGTCGGGCGTAATTACGCAGGAATTGTCACCGGCTTTATGAATTCCGTAGGCAATCTGGGCGGAACTGTTGCGCCGATTGTGTTTGGTTATGCCGTGGGCAAGCTCGGTTCCTGGTCACTGCCTTTTTACATCATGGCCGGAGTTTTTATTTTGGGCGTACCAATGTGGTTGCTGATTGATCCTTATCGCTCTGTCATCGAAGAGAGGACGGTTGCAGCTCAAGTCTAAAACTATTCCTTTGAGAAATTTTCCGGCGAGCCTGGACTTGCCGAACAAGCGAAACTCCTGACAATTTATTAGCAAGAGGTGTAATGATGAAAGCCAATTTGAGCATACTCGTTTTTGGAATCGTGGTCTTATTCTTGAGCTTGGGCAATACAGTTTGGGCGCAGCAACCTGTAATTCCGTTGTATGCCGGAGTCGCCCCCGGTTCTGAAAACGACACACAAAAAGAAGTGACGTTCGTCAATCCGGACAAACAGCCGCGCATCCGCAACGTCACGCAACCTACGCTGACGGCTTTTCTACCTGACAAAACCAAAGCCAACGGCACGGCGATTATCATCGCGCCGGGAGGCGGCTTCGTGCATCTGGCCATTGAAAAAGAAGGCTATGCAGTCGCTCGCTGGTTGCAGGCGCGCGGCGTGGCGGCTTTTGTTTTGAAATATCGGTTGATGAACACCGGTACGGAGGAGGAATACCAAAAACGCGCTATGGCATCGTCGCGTCCGCCGCAATCTCAACCTGGCGCAGCGACTGTTACAACTGCGCCGACTGAAAACCCGGAGCGTCAGAAAGCCATTGCCCAGTGCATGGCGGATGGCAGGCAAGCCATTAAGCTGGTGCGCCAACGTGCCGCCGAATGGGGCATTGCTTCCGACCGCATCGGGCTGATGGGCTTTTCGGCGGGCGGCATTCTGACGATGGGAGTGGTTATGCAACACGAAGCTGACAGTCGCCCGGATTTCGCCGCTCCAATTTATGGCGGCAGTACGAATGGTTTGCCGGTGACGGTTGACGCTCCGCCTTTGTTCATCGCGGTCGCCGACGATGACCAAATGTTTTCCGGCAGCAGTGCCAAACTTTACCTGGAATGGAAAGCCGCCAAGCGTCCGGCTGAATTGCATATTTACTCCAAAGGCGGCCACGGTTTCGGCCTCACGGATCGCGGCTGGCCTGTGGATAGCTGGGTTGAACGCTTTGGCGATTGGCTGAAAACTCAGGGACTGATGAAATGATGCTGGACGTTACAACGCCTCCACTTTGATTTAAGGCAATCTGTACGTCGGCGCGGAACTGCAAACGCGATTAAGGAATTGAGAATGAGCTATCAAAATTTACTGAAAAGAACTTCTGATTTGGCAATTGAATTTCTGGAAGGTTTGCCTGAACGGCCTGTAGGTCGCCCGGTCAATTACGCCGGGCTGCTGGCGCAGATGGGCGGCGAACTCCCTGACGAAGGCGAAGACCCTTTACAGGTGATAGAGAAACTGGTTGAAAACGCCAATCCGGGCTTGGTGGCCACGGCTGGGCCGCGCTATTTCGGCTTTGTGATTGGAGGCGCTCATCCGGCCACATTGGCTGCGGACTGGCTGGCGGCAGCCTGGGATCAGAACGCCGGCGCTTATGTTCTTTCGCCTGCTGCGGCTGTGGCCGAAGAAGTTGTGCGAATCTGGTTGGTGGATATGTTCGGTTTGCCGCGCGACATGAGTCTGGGTTTTACGACCGGCGGCACGATGGCCAACTTCACTGGGTTGGCGGCTGGGCGAACTGCATTGTTGCGTAGCGTTGGATGGAACGTCGAAGAGCAAGGGCTTTTTGGCGCGCCTGAAATCACGGTCGTGACGAATGAGGAGTCGCACGTTTCAATTTTTGCTTCGTTGCAAATGCTGGGACTGGGTCGTGAGCGCGTCATAAAAGTTGCCGCCGATGGGCAAGGGCGTATGCGACCAGACGCACTGCAAACCGTGCTGGCCGATGTCAGCGGGCCTGTTCTGGTTTGCGCGCAAGCCGGGAACGTCAACACAGGAGCCTTTGATCCGCTGCCTGAAATTGTTCCGTTGGTGCGCGCTCGCGGTGGCTGGTTGCACGTTGATGGAGCTTTCGGATTGTGGGCGGCGGCCTGTCCGGCTCATCAATTGCTGACCGAAGGAATTGAGCTGGCCGATTCGCTGTCGGTTGATTGTCACAAGTGGTTGAACGTTCCTTACGATTCGGGGTTGGTTTTTGTGCGCGATAGGACTGCGCATCAGGAAGCCATGACTTTGAGCGCGCCATACTACGCTTCAGGCGCGGAACCCGGACGCGAGAATCACAACTGGGTTCCTGAAGCTTCCAGACGCGCTCGCGGCTTGGCGATTTACGCGGCTTTGCGCGCTATGGGCCGAAACGGCGTGGCAGAGGTCATCGAACGTTGTTGCCGATTGGCGCGTCGCATGGCCGAAGGTTTGGCGAAGGATGCGCGAGTGCAAATTCTGAATGACGTAGTTTTGAATCAGGTGCTGGTGCGCTTTTTGCCGCCTTCAGGTGAGGCAGATGCCGATGAGTTCACAGCCGCAGTCATGCGGCGAATTCAGGAAGATGGAACGTGCTGGGCAGGCGGAACGACCTGGCACGGTATGCACCTGATGCGCATCGCCGTCTCGAACTGGTCAACCCAGGAACACGACATTGATCGTTCTGTCGAAGCAATCCTGAATTGCGTCAGTGCCGCCAGTCTGGAACGCTGAAGCTAAGGACAATCCATATGAAAAAGTAGGGCAACCTCGGCAGGTTGCCCTACCGGTTTTAGATAAATCTCTCAGCCTTTCAAGTTTTCTCTCCGTTTTTTCGCTTACCCAAGTGAAGGGAAAGAACTGCTGCCGAATCCTTTGCCTGCACCGCGCAGGACAGGGCAGTTCTTTTGCGACCTCAGTTAAAACAAAACGGAGAAAAACAATGCCAATCAAATCAACACTCAGCCCATTCAAGATGCGGGCGTTGAAACTGCGACTGATTCTGGCGGCTTTATGTCTGGCCGCAATCGGCGCAGGCTTCATTGCCCAATCCGGTTTATTCAATGCTGGCAAGGTTTCAGCTCAGGAAAATTCAGCCAACAAAAATCAGGACAATCTGGCAGGGCAGGAACTGCAGTTCGTCCGCTCAGCGGCAACCGAACGCCAGTTTGCCCAACTTGCGGAAAAAGCCCGCAATGGCAAGCCGGTTGCTGTCATCATCGGAGTCAGATTGCCAGTAGCTTTTCGCTCCGAAGGCTTTTTGAAACGTCAGGAAGACGCCGAAACTCAACGCGGTTTCATCGCCCAGGCTCAGGAATCGCTGCTGAATCGTTTGCGTGCGAATAACCGTCAATCGGTAAAACGATTCAAATACATCCCTTATCTGGCGATGGAAGTCAGCGCCGAAGAGTTGGAGCAACTCAAGGCTTTGCCGGAAGTTTTTCAGATTGAAGAAGACAGGGCGTCCAGGCCTTTGTTGAATGAAAGCACACGAGTTATCGGCGCTGATGCGGCTTGGGCTTCTGGCTTTACAGGTGCGGGTCAGACCGTTGCCATTTTGGATACCGGCGTAGACAGCACGCATCCTTCGCTGAGCGGCAAGATCGTTTCTGAAGGCTGCTTTTCAACAGACAACGGCGGCAGCCGCAGGTCGCTTTGTCCAGGTGGAGTCACCAATTCGACGGCGGCTGGTTCTGGTATCAACTGCACAGGAGTCGGCGGATGCGATCACGGGACTCACGTGGCAGGTATTGCCGCAGGTCGTCCAGGCGTCAACGCCTCCGGCGACACGCTGACCGGTGTAGCCAGAGACGCAAATGTCATCGCCATTCAGGTCTTCACTCGATTCACCGACAACTCTGATTGCGACGGAAACGCGCCCTGCGTGAAGTCCGTTGTTTCGGATCAAATTTTGGGCTTGGAGCGCGTCCGTGATCTGGCCAACTTGATGAGCGGCGGCAACCCGGTTTTCAGAATCGCATCCGTAAACATGAGCCTGGGCGACGACAGCAACAATGCCTCAGCCTGCGACGGCGATTCACGGAAAACAGCCATTGATAACCTGCGCTCGCTTGGAATTGCCACAGTGATTGCGGCTGGTAATGAAGGACATCGAGCCGGAATCGGCGTGCCTGCCTGTATTTCAACGGCGATCAGTGTAGGTTCGACAAACAAGGACGACACGGTTTCCAGCTTCTCGAACAACGCCGCAATTGTCAGCATATTGGCGCCGGGCGGTTCAATCGAATCTTCCATTCCCGGCGGAGGTTTTGGCTTCAAAAGCGGGACTTCGATGGCTGCGCCGCATGTCGCCGGAGCCTGGGCG
>JBGAPB010000199.1:0-11166 GCA_044221525.1 Blastocatellia bacterium
GAACCCAGATACATTTTTCTTCCGCCTACTTCGCGAGGCAAACCGGCGTTGGGTTGAGCGGAAAGGCGACGCCCCGTGTGTTCGCGCATCTTTTCGATGGCTTCCAGAATGATTTGCGGGCCGACCGCGCAGTTCAGGCCGATGACGTCGGCTCCGTCTTTATCCAGCCATTGATTCAATCGTTCCGTGATGGTTTCCGCCGAAGTGCCATAAGCGGTTTCGTACTGCTCGTTTATGGTCATCTGCGCGAAGATGACGTGATCGCTTAGCTCACGGACGGCTCGAATTGCCTGATGCATTTCGGCTAGGTCGTGGAAAGTTTCCAGCACGAAACAATCAACTCCGCCTTCCAACAACGCCGCGACTTGTTCCTTGAACAACTCTTTGGCTTCGTCCATCGAAGTCGGGCCATAAGGTTCGATCCGAACGCCGAGCGGCGAAATCGCTCCGGCAACAAAGGCGTCGTGCTGAGCGGTCTTGATCGCTTCACGGGCGATTTGCGCGGCCAGGATATTTATCTCTCGCAGTCTGTCGTCCAGCCCTTGAGCCGCCAGTTTCAACCGAGACGCGCCGTAAGTGTTCGTCTCAATGATCTCGGCTCCGGCTTTGATGTATTCACGGTGGATGTCCAGTATCAGGTCTGGAGTTGAAAGATTCAGTTCGTCGTAACAGCGATTGATGTACACGCCTTTGCTGTAAATCATCGTGCCCATCGCGCCGTCAAAAACTCGAACGCGGTCTTCCTGAATGAATTCTCTGAAGTTGTTCATAGCGACTCATCGGAGTCAGTGCCGTGACCGGTAGGGAGCGGGTAGTAGGTAAGTTGCGCTCGCTACCGCTCGCGATACTGACTGGGTCAGCAAAGCAAAAGCCTCGCGTCATAATCAACGCGAGGCTTAGTCGTAAACTTTTCAGTTGTAAACCGGATTTCCGGTCAGGCTCTTTAGCAGTTTTTAGGGTGGAGCAATTTGCCGGAAATCGCCACGCGTCAGATTGTTGTGAAAAAGCCTCGCTGCCGTTAAGCAGCGAGGCGAAAATAGCAATGTCTAGGTATTTATCAAAACTGGCGGAGACAGAAGGATTCGAACCTTCGGTAGAAGTTTTAGCCCCTACAACGGTTTAGCAAACCGCCGCCTTCAGCCACTCGGCCATGTCTCCGCGACGCCGCACATTGTCTTCATCGAGCCGCAGACTGTCAACCCGTCGAATTTCCATTTTTTACTGTCACTTGCTTGACAGAATTTTTGTGGCCGGTGTATTGTCCGCCCCGTCAAATTGATTCGTGGTGATTTAAGGCAAATTGCTCCACGTTAAACAAAGCGCTAAACGGCCCGAGGGAAAGACAAAAGTTTTAAGCCTCGCGCTATTTTGAAGCGCGAGGCTTTTTCAATTTGAGCTGGTCAGTACCGCGCGCTTGAGCAAGCGGTTCATTTGAAAATCACAAGTGGCGATTTACAACGAAATTGCTCCACTCAAAAAACTGCTAAAGAGTTGCGGGAATCAACTTATCAAAAAGCCCTGCGCTATCTTTAGCGCAGGGCTTTTTTACTTGGTACAGGCTCGGCAATGACCGGGCAAATTGGAGAGAACAAGAATGAGTTACGTAAAAGGATTGAAATGTCGTGAGTGCGGAACCGCCTACGCCGTCGAGCCGGTGGCGATTTGCGAAGAATGTTTTGGCCCGCTGGAAGTTGATTACGATTACGACGCGATCAAAACCACGTTGACGCGCGAAGAAATCGCCGGGCGTGAAAAAACAATGTGGCGGTATCGTGAGTTATTGCCGTTAGAAGGCAAGCCGACCGTCGGTTTGCAGACCGGATGTACGCCGCTCGTTCGTGCCGAGCGGCTGGCAAAGGCGCTTGGTGTGGGCGAGCTTTTCATCAAAAACGACGCGGTTCAGCATCCGACTCTGTCGTTCAAAGATCGTGTAGTCGCAGTTGCGCTGTCGAAAGCGCGCGAGTTCAAATTTGAAGCCGTCGGCTGCGCTTCAACCGGAAACCTGGCCAACTCAGTCGCGGCCAACGCCGCCGCCGGCGGATTCCCAGCCTACATTTTGATTCCCGACAATCTGGAAAAGAGCAAAGTCACCGCCACGCAGATTTACGGCGCGAAAGTCGTCCCGGTCAAAGGCAATTATGACGACGTCAATCGCCTGTGCAGTGAAATCGCAGGCCGTTATCCAATCGCTTTCGTCAACGTCAACCTCAGGCCGTTTTACGGCGAAGGCTCAAAGACTTTTGGTTATGAAATCGCCGAACAACTTGGCTGGGAAGTTCCAGACGCCGTCGTAGTTCCGATGGCTGGTGGTTCGCTGATCACAAAAATTTACAAAGCCTTTGGCGAACTGGCGAAGCTTGGTTTGGTTGAAGAAAAACCGACGCGCTTTTATGGCGCGCAAGCCACGGGTTGCAATCCAATCGCCGCCGCAGTCAAAGCAGGCACGCGCGACATTCGCCCGGTCAAACCAAACACCATTGCCAAATCTCTGGCCATCGGAAATCCGGCTGATGGTTATTTCGCCACAGGAGTTATTTCTGGAACTGGTGGTTGGTCAGAGGATGTGACGGATGAAGAGATCGTCAGCGCAATGAAATTACTGGCTGAAACCGAAGGCATCTTTACCGAAACCGCTGGCGGGACTACAGTGGCTGTGACCAAGAAGCTGATTGAGCAAGGCCGACTGACCGCCAAAGATCGCATCGTCATCGCCATCACAGGAAACGGATTGAAGACTCAGGAGGCGTTGACGCTGGAAGACCTGAAATCCATCGAACCGAATTTGTCGGCGTTTGAAAGCGCCGCCGGATTCAGCACTAATGCCAGACGGGCCGCAACCGCTGCCGCTTAACAGAAAGGAAAACATCATGCCTCAAACAGTAATTATCCCAACGCCGCTGCGTAAGTTCACCAAAGACACTGAACTTGTCGAAGTTCAGGGCGCAAACGTCGGCGAAGTTTTCAATCAACTCGAAGCCGCTTACCCAGGAATTCAAGCCCGGTTGTGCGAAACCAATGGCGAACTTCGCCGCTTTATCAATGTGTATGTTGACGGAGAAGACATTCGCTTTCTGGAAGGTCTGAACACCGGCCTGGCCGATAAAGCCGAAATCTCAATCGTTCCGGCAATTGCAGGCGGCTGCTAAATCTTCGCTGATGAAGGCAAAATGCCTATGCTTTTTCATCAAAGCATAGGCATTTTTGTCTTCCAGGACGCGGTCAAATGGCTGAGGTTTCTATGCCTGGAAATGCGATTTGACCGTAATTGCTCCTCTTATGGCTGAGGTTCGGCGGTAATTCGAGTTCCTTGGATTGTCAGGTCGCCGCCGCCGCCAGGAATCGGAACCAACTGTCCGGCAAAGTTGATCCTTTCAGCCTTAACAAAAGTCGCGGTAAAGCTATTTCCACTTTCGTCAAGCGTTACTGCCAGCCATACTTTGGTTATTCCCAGATACGAACGCGGCTCAGTGTCACGAACCAGAGAAAAGTAAAACAGCGAGAATTCAGAAAGTGCGAACTCGCGCCCTCCCTTATGTGACCAAGACCCGAATTTAGGAGTTTGAACCACGGGGACGCCCCACATTGCATTTGGATAAGCGGTAACTTCCCCTTGTTGAGACCCTATCATCGTGCCGCCTTCGTTGATTGCCATTAGCATGAACGAAGGATTGAACTGATTGGCTGTCGAATTCACGGTAACAAACCAGGAGCCAGTAAAGGCTTTGCGTTGCTGTTCATGCGCCTGTTGAATCACATCCAACATGCCGCCGCTAACTGGGGGAAATTGGGCCAGAGTGGTTGAATTCATAAACGTCGTCATCGCAATCAGGAATAAAACGAATAAAGTCTTTTTGAACATTGCACACCTCCTAAAGTTAGTGGTTAAGGGTTGATAATTTCCGGGTATGATTCGGTCTTGATTCTTTTGCCGACGATCCTGCCTTCAGACGTGTTGAAAACCCGCCCGCCCGGATATTGAAGCTCGCCGGTGAATTGGCCTGTCCACTCATCATCCTGCTCGTTCAAGGTTATCAAAGCGCGTACTTTGGCCATTCCAATAACGCTGTGATCGTTTGAGCCCGTGTATAGATAAGACATAAAGGTCACAGTGAATTGTTTCCCGCCGAGATGAGTCCATGAACCGTATTGATCTGTTTGAATGATTGGCGAACCGCCAAAAACGGGAATTGGATCGGTGCTGACATTTCCCACCTGGTCGCCTTTGTAAATTCCACCATCAGCAAAAGCCCCCAACGCTGGCCATTCCAGCGACAGCGCAGCGCTGCTGACAGTGATTTGCCAGCTTCCGATTATTGCCTTGCGCTGACGTTCTTTTATCTGATCAAAAAGACTGTCAGAACAAACTTGTTTTCCAATTTCACTCGTTGTTGTCTTCTCCATTTCCTCAGTGGATTGAGCCAGCGCAAAGTTGGCGGCCAGTATGACTGTGGCCAAAATTAACGTTATGTAAAAAGCTCTTTTCATAAATCCTCCTTTTCGAATCTGCACCTAAACCTCGTGCAGATAAGCAACGATTCAAGTTGCTCTGTTTTCTTCCTCCACTTACTAATGCGGAAAAGTCGTAACCGACCTATCACAATTTTTGAAAAAAAATTCCTGGCTGCGAACTGGCAGAAGACAGATTTCGCAGTTAGAGATAAGATTCTCTGGGAAGGAAAATTGACACGGAATCAGGTAAAGGAGACCAATGGCAGAGGCTTCGGCGGAAGAGATTACTCGATTGCTAAAGGCTTGGAGCGAAGGAGATCGTGACGCATTCGACCGATTGATGCCGGTTGTTTACGACGAATTGCACAGGCTGGCGCATCGGCACATGAAACACGAACACGCTGGGCACAGTTTGCAAACTTCCGCCTTGGTCAACGAAGCATATTTGAAATTGGTCAACGAGCGGGAAATGCACTGGCAAAGCCGGGCACACTTTTTTGCCGTCGCTTCTCAATTGATGCGGCAAATTCTGGTTGATTACGCTCGATCGCGCTGCGCGCTGAAACGTGGCGAAGGAAAAGTCGTCGTTAATCTGGATGATGTTGTTCAAGTTTCAGAAAATCGTCTGGAAGAGTTTCTGGTGCTGGATGAAGCTTTAAGCAATTTGGCAAATTTCGATGCGCGAAAAAGCCGGATTGCCGAGTTGCGGTTTTTTGGCGGGTTGTCGGTTGCAGAGATCGCTAAGGCACTTGAAGTTTCTGAAGTCACTGTCATGCGCGAATGGCGTTTGGCTAAAGCATGGTTGCATAATCAACTAAACAATTCCGCTATTGTTTGAGAACAAAATGAGCACCTCCGCCGACGTGTAATAACTATCCTCAAATTTATGACAGCTGAACGATGGCAGCGGATAGATGAGGTCTTTAACCTTGTCGTGGATATGGACGCGACAGAACGATCTGCTTATTTAGATCGTGTTTGCGCGACAGACCAGGAACTGCGCCGCGATATCGAAGCCTTGATCGAAACAGATTCTGTTTCGATGGCTGATACTGAGTTGCTGGCAATGGTTGCTGCTGAATGGGTAAAAGACCGAAAAGCAAGCCTCAGTGGCAGCAGAAAAAATGGCCGAATAGAAAAGAAGACGCTTGGCCATTTCCAGATCAAATCACTGCTTGGCACCGGTGGAATGGGTGAAGTTTACCTGGCCGAAGATACAAAGCTTGGGCGCAAGGTGGCTCTTAAATTGCTCAACGCCGAATCAACCGGTGACCCTCAGAGAGTTCAACGATTCAAACAGGAAGCGCGTGCCGCTTCGGCGCTCAACCATCCGAACATTGTCACCATCTTTGAGATTGATGAGATCGAAGGCGAGTGTTTCATCGCCACCGAGTTCATCGAAGGCGAGACATTGCGGAAAAGAATGAATCGAGCGCCGATGATGCTTGGCGAGACGCTGAATATTGTCCGGCAAATTGCCTCGGCTTTGCGCGAAGCCCACGGAGCCGGAATCGTTCACAGAGACATAAAACCTGAAAACATTATGATTCGACCTGATGGTCTGGTTAAGGTTCTGGATTTCGGGCTGGCCAAGCTGAACAAGCGCAAATTCGGTGAGGACAAGATTTCGGATTCGGACGAAGTTGTGACTTCACCGGGAATTATGATGGGAACTGTGGCTTATATGTCGCCCGAACAGTTGTGCGGGTTAGACGTTGATGAACGCAGTGATGTTTTCAGCCTTGGGGTAATGTTTTACGAATTGGTCACCGGACAAAGGCCATTTGCCGGTCAAACAGACAGCGAGTTAATGGCGGAAATTCTGAGGGATACCCCGCCGCCAGTTTCAAAATTCTTGCCAGCCGTGCCGCCGTTGCTGGAAAGCCTCATTAACAATGCCTTGCGAAAAGAACCTGACAACCGTTACCAGTCCATCAACCAGTTTTTCGATGATCTGTTGGCTTTGAAAAATCAATTGGAAACTTTGCCCACTATTCCAATTCAAAGTTTGCCGGAAATCAAAACGACTCCGCTTGGCAAATTAAAAGCTAACAAACTGTTAGCTGGAATGGCTTTAATCTTATTGTTAACGATTTCGGCATTTATCTATTTTCAAATCAACAAGCGACGAACCGATGCTTTGACCGAAAGGGATTGGGTTTTACTGGCGGATTTCAGCAACACGACTGGAGAATCGGTATTCGATGACACATTGAAACAAGGACTCACCGTTGCCTTGGCCCAATCACCGTTCATCAACATTTTTCCTGAAGCAAAAGCGCGACAAACTTTACGGTTGATGGGACGCCCGCCCGATGCACGTCTGAGCGTGGAAGTTTCGCGGGAAATTTGTCAGCGGCAGGGCGTCAAAGCATTGTTGGCTGGTTCGATTGCGACTTTGGGACATAATTATGTCATCACGCTGGAAGCGATAAATGCTCGTTCAGGCGATGTCGTGGCCAGTGAAATGGCCGAAGCTGAAAACAAAGAAAAGATTCTCAGTGAATTGGGCAAAGCCGCAACCAGGTTGCGAGAAAAACTTGGCGAATCGTTGCCTTCGATCCAGAAATTTGATGCGCCGTTGGAACTGACGACTTCGTCGCTGGAAGCCTTACACGCGTTTTCGCTTGGACGCGAACAGTCATTCCGAGGACATTACTTGCGTGCGATTTCGTTTCATCGGCGTGCAGTTGAGCTTGATCCGAACTTCGCGTTTGCATACGCGGTGATGGCGGCTATGTATTCGTACACCGGACAGTCCGATCAAGCTGCGGCTGCCGCCCAAAAAGGTTTTGAACTGAAAGACCGGGCCAGTGAACAGGAAAAATTCCTGATCAGTTATTTTTACTATCAGTTTGTCACCGGCGAACTAAACAAAGTCATTGAAACTTTAGACCTGTGGCAGCAAACCTACCCTCAGGATTGGCGAGCCAAAGCCGACGTTGCAGAAACCAGATTGTTGATGGGCCAGTATGATCAGGCCGCAGCCGCAGCCGGTGAAGCCATCGCGCTCGACCCGAATCCGCCGCTTGGCCACGAACTTATGGCCAAAGCAATGATTCGGCAGAATCGTTTTGCCGAATCGAAACAGGTTTACGATCAAGCGCTTCAGCAGAAGATTGATACCCCGGATGTTCGTGATGGATTGTTTCAGATTGCATTCGTCACAGGTAACGAAGTCGAGTCAGGGGAACAGGCTCAATGGGCAAACGGTCAACTGGAAGAATTCGTCATGTTGCGAAGGCAAGCCGAAGCTGCGGCTTTTTCTGGTCAGATGCAAAAATCGCGACAGCTTTTCCGTCGCTCGATCGAACTGGCTGTTCAAGCCGATGCTGGCGAACTCGCCGCCAGGTTTTCGGGCGAAGAAGCCTTGAACGCGGCTGTTTTTGGTTTGCCGACTGTGGCCAAAGCGCGTGCTGCCGAATCCCTTGCCTTGCATCGAGGCCTGGCCACTTTGAGGTCTGCCGCAATCGCTTTAGCTTTGAGTGGCGAATTGGCCCAAGCTCAAATTCTGGCTGATGAAATTGCCGTCAAACATCGCAAAGCGACTCTGGTGCAAAGCCTCTGGTTACCGGTTGTTCGCTCAACAATCGAATTTGGGAAAGGTCGTTTATCAGATGCAGCGGAGTTGCTGGAACCAACCCGGCAATACGAATCGGCGGCAGAGTTCTGGGTTAATTATCTGCTCGGTCAAATCTATCTGCGTCAGCAACGATCCGCTGAAGCCGTCGCCGAGTTTCAAAAAATTCTGGATCACAGAGGATGGTCGCCGATGTCTGCATTATACCCAGCAGGGAAATTGGCTTTGGCGCAATCATTCGCAGTGAGCGGGCAACACAACAAAGCCAGAGAGGCTAATCGAGAATTTCTTGAGTTGTGGAAAAAAGCGGACTCCGATTTACCGGTTATGAATGCAGCAAGGCGAGCCGCGAATCATTAACCAGGTTTAGGCTTTAGAGCACAACGACTGCCACAAAGAAATGATATGGAAACAACCGACCGAAAAATCTCGTATCTTAAGTCGAGTTTGCGGCGGGCATCCGAAAATTGCTGACGCGGCAATCTTTTACTTTCCACATAAATTCAATCATTGAGGTGCTTATGTTTTGCCCAGGATGCGCTATTCAACTTTTGGACGACACGAAGTTCTGCAAAAATTGCGGTACGAACCTGCGCGGTGTGCGCGAAGCAATGACAGGGCGTGGCGAGCAGTTTGACTGGTCGAAAACCTGGGTGGCGGACATGTTCCTGACCGAAGAAGAACGCGAACGCAAGCGCGGCATTACTCCGGCCCACAAACGAAATAACGAGATCAAAGCTGGCGTGATAACTACGCTGGTTGGCCTGGGCGCAATGATTTTTCTGCACTTCCTGTTGGCAGCCGTTGCGAACAATGAAGCGAACCAAGCCGATGCGGAAATCATTCGCCGCGTCTGGCTGGCTGGCCTGGTGCCTTTCCTGATAGGCATTGGCTTGCTGTTCAACGGCATCTTCCTCAACAAACCCAGGTTGCAGCCACAATCGTATACGCAACCACCAACACCGAATCAGCTTCCCGCCAAAACGACCAACCAACTTCTGGAATCAGCGAGTGTGAATTCCAGCGTAGTCGAACACACGACAGCTCATTTGCCGGAAAAGAAAGAGGCCATTTAGTTGTCCCTGAAAAACGCTGATCATCAATAAAAACAGCATGGTCAGCGCAGAAGCCACGATGTAAAATTGCAAGAAAGTAGTCAAATTCTTGCAAAATGTGGTGAAAACGAATGAAGCCTCGCAGCAGTCAGGCCTGTATCGGTCAGGAGAATTTATTTCAATCGCGGCTTGATCAACAGCTTAATCCGAAGCATCCGTTGTTTCGGCTCGCGCAGCAGATTGATTGGAGTTACTTCGAGCGTGAATTTGGCGCGCTCTATGCCGAATCAATGGGCGCTCCGGCAATTCCGACGCGATTGATGGTCGGGCTCCACTATCTCAAGCACGCTTACAACGAGAGCGATGAATCGGCAGTCGCCAGGTGGGTGGAGAATCCGTATTGGCAATATTTTTGCGGCTACGAATTCTTCCAACACGAACTGCCGTGTCATCCGACGAGCCTGGTCAAGTGGCGGCAGCGCCTGAAAGCCGATGGCGTCGAGAAGCTGCTCAAAGAAATTCTGGCGACCGCCGTGCGAGCCGACGCGCTGGATGAAAAAGACCTCCAGTGCGTGGTGGTTGACACGACGGTGCAGGAAAAGGCGATTGCTTTTCCGACCGATGCGCGGCTTTACCATAAGGCTCGCGAAGCAGTGGTTCGCGAAGCGAAGAAAGCCGGCGTCCAGTTGCGTCAAAGCTATGTGCGTGTTGGCAAGCAGAGGCTTTTCAAACAGCAATGCTATGCGCGGGCGCGGCAGTTCAAGCGCGCCGCCAGAGAGCAAAAGAAGCTACGCACAATGCTCGGACGCGTGCTGCGCGATGTCGAGCGCAAGCTGCCCCAACCATCTGCGAAGTTCAAAGATTTGCTGGCCAACGCCCAACGCATCCAGACGCAAAAGCGCGATGACAAAAACAAGCTCTACAGTCTGCACGCACCGGAGGTTGAATGCATCGCCAAAGGCAAAGCGCACAAAAAGTACGAATTCGGCTGCAAAACCTCTCTGGCGACAACGGCTCACAGCAACTGGATAGTCGCAACCGATGCGCATCACGGAAACCCATACGATGGGGCAACGCTCAAACCGACAATTGATCAGATCGAACGCCTGACTGGAGTGCGACCAAAAAAGGCAATTGTTGATCGAGGCTATCGCGGCAAAGAGCATCATCCCGAAGACGTCCAGGTCCACATCGCTGGCCAACACAAAGCCCGCGGCGCCTTGAAGAAACTGTTCAAACGACGTAACGCGATCGAGCCGGTGATCGGTCACGACAAACACGACCACGGCTTGGAACGAAATCACTTGAAAGGCAAAGAAGGCGACCGCATCAACGCCCTGCTGTCGGGGTGCGGCTTCAACCTGAGAAAGCTCCTGCGAGCCTTCTCTTGTGCCTTGCGAAACTGGCTGTCAGAGATCGTTTTCAAGCTGATTGCTGGCTCGCATCGCCGAACTGACAATTTTACTGCTGCGTGAGCGGTACTTTTTCAGGGACGACAAGTTATTCCCGTCGCGTAATTGCGGCTGGTTCCGTCGCCCAACGTGCCGATGAAACTGGTCAACTGCCCGGCGGCGTTAAGAGTATAAGTGATATGCTCGGAGTGCGGCGGAACGTGCGAGTAGCAACAGCCAAGCCAACGCGCAAGGGGGGGTGGTCAGATAGAAGTCGGGCGGATGATAACCCTCATTATGACTTCCGACAGTCTTCAACGAAGCCGGTCATAATTCCCGGTTATCAGCCGACCTTCCGAATCCTCTTTGACTGCAGTGCTGTAAAGATGAAAGGAAAGGCGTAGGTTTTATTATCTGGTGTAAGTTGTCACGGGCTTTCCGGCAGAGATGATTTCTATCTCGCTCCTCTCAGGCCCACACCAAGTCACAGAAAGCTCGTCACCTACCTGTATGTAGTCGTACTGGTCTTTACTTAGAATCGTGAACCGCCGCTTGCCTTTAGCGTTTCGCTCTTCTTCAGCTTTTAGCAGCTTGCTGGCTGTTGATTGCTCAATATCGTCAAACCTATTGATCTTATAGTAAACGCGCCACTCTTCGTCGCCTGCCCGCCGCTCGATAGAAATACCATTTT
>JBGAPB010000200.1:0-10908 GCA_044221525.1 Blastocatellia bacterium
GACGCCGACCAATTGCCCGCCGAATTTTGCACTGTGTAAACGACGTGACGCGAAGGTTGGTCGGTAAAGAACTTGCCGCCTTTGTAAAACAGCGTTTGCCCGATGGCCAGCACGGTTTTGGTTTTGGAGTGATATTCCGGCACAACATCGGAAATGGCTTGCTCGACTCCACCTTCCAGCTTTTGCCTGCCCCAACCTGGCACATCGCGGATTTCGCTCCAGGTTTTTCCCAAGTCGGACGATTCTCGCCATTTGACCGGCCCGTAATAATCAGAACCGCCAATCTCTTGCAGCGTCATCAGAATCTTCGCGCCTTTGGCTGAAGGCACAACCGTCGTGCGCGGCAAAAACCATGTGATCTGGCTGTCGCTCCATTTGTGTAGCATCACGCGCTCAATGGATTTAACGACGTCGCTTGGCGCAGCTTTCGGCGAAACGCTATATGCGACAAACGCGAGCCATAGGGCTGAACATAGGAGAAGCGTTTTTTTGAAGGTTGTCATGCCAGAATCTTTTCCACCAATTCGCCGTGAACATCAGTCAGCCGGAAGTCTCTACCCTGAAACCGATACGTCAGGCGTTTGTGGTCAATGCCCAGCAAGTGCAGGATCGTTGCTTGCAAATCGTAAACTGGAACCGGATCAGCCGTGATGTTGTAGCTGAAATCATCCGTTTCGCCCAAGCTGAAGCCTTTTTTCAAACCTCCGCCAGCCAGCCACATGACGAAATTGCGTGGATGGTGATCGCGTCCGTAATTGGCTTCGGTCAGTTTGCCCTGGCAATAAACCGTGCGCCCGAACTCTCCGCCCCAAACGATCAAGGTGTCGTCCAGCAAGCCGCGCTGTTTCAGGTCGGCCACCAGCGCCGCCGTCGGCTGGTCGGTTCCTTTGCATTGCAAAGCCAGATCGCGCGGCAAATCGTTATGCTGATCCCAGCCGCGATGATAAAGCTGAATGAAACGAACTCCGCGCTCGGCCAGTCGCCTGGCCAGCAAACAGTTCGCGGCATAGGTTCCGGGCCTACGCGATTCGGGGCCGTAAAGTTCAAAGGTGCTGTCTGGTTCTTTCGACAAATCCATCAAGTCCGGCACGCTGGTTTGCATTCGATAAGCCATCTCGTATTGCGTGATGCGCGTTTCGATTTCTGGGTCGCCGTAATCGTCGTGCTTCAACTTGTTGAGCTTGGCGACAGCATCAATCATCTGGCGGCGCGAAGTCTTGTTCACTCCCGGCGGATCGTTCAGGTAAAGCACAGGAGTCGCTCCACCGCGAAGCCGCACGCCTTGATAACTAGATGGCAGAAAACCGCTCGACCACAGACGCGAAAACAAAGGCTGGTCGGTGTTCAGCGCGTGCGCCGTCGAAAGCAGCACAATATAAGCCGGTAGGTTTTGATTTTCGCTGCCCAGTCCATAACTAGCCCAGGCTCCGAAACTAGGCCGTCCCGGTTGCTGAAAACCTGTTTGGATGAACGTGATAGCCGGATCGTGATTGATGGCGTCGGTGTTCATGGATTTGATGATCGTCAGTTCATCAACGACTTTGGCGGTGTAAGGCAACAACTCGCTGACCCAGGTTCCCGACTTGCCGTGCTGTGCGAATTTGAAAATAGACTTGGCGCAAGGAAACGCGCTTTGCCCAGAAGTCATGCCCGTGATGCGTTGGCCTTTGCGAATCGAATCCGGCAACTCCGTTCCGTGCAGCTTTTCGAGCGTAGGTTTGTAATCAAAGGTTTCAATCTGAGAAGGCCCGCCCGATTGATGAAGGAAAATCACTCGCTTCACCTTTGGCGGAAAGTGCGGCAAGCCAACCAGACCGCCCGTTTTCGGATCGCGTTCTCCACTGGCAGCGAAACCATCCTGCTTCATCAACGAAGCCAGCGCCGCTATGCCAATGCCTTTTGCGCCCAGCCCAAAAAGTTGGCGGCGCGTCAGATGTTTTTCAAATTCCTGATTCAAGTTCATTTCGATTGCTCCAATTCTCTGCTTTGATTAAATCAAAGCAGAGAACTTTGAGACAGGATGGACAGGATTTTTCTCAGGATGAGCAGGATTCAAACCTGGTTGAGACAAGACCAAGTTTGATAATCCTGTAAATCCTGCCAGAAATCTTGCTCATCCTGTCGAGAAAGACTGTCTTAATGTTGGTTATTCTGATTTAGTTCCGAAGTTATTCCCGACAACGCTTGATCACGTCCAATCCACAAAACTCGATTTCGGGCGAAAGATAATCCTGTCGGGGCCGCTCTTCTCTGAGCAAATCGGTGCTCAGGTATTTTTTGTTGCTGTCCGGGAAAACCGTCGCCACAACCGCGTCATCGCCCAGTTGATCTTGAAGCATCACGGCTCCGGCGAAATTCGCGCCGGAGGAAATGCCGACTGCTAATCCAAGCTGAGCCGCCAGTTTTTGCGCCATCAAAATTGCATCGCCATCGTGAACGCTGATCACTTCATCCAGGTCGTTCAGAGTGACGATGGCCGGGATGAACTCATCGGAAATTCCCTGAATGCGGTGATGGCCGACTTTGTGGCCGGTTGACAGCGTAGGCGATTCGGCGGGTTGCAAAGGGTGAATTCGCACTTCTGGATGTTTCTCTTTCAAGTAACGTCCAACTCCCATTACCGTGCCGCCGGTTCCGACACCAGCAACAAAAGCGTCAGGTTTCAAACCACGCGATTGCAATTGCTCCCAGATTTCCGGCGCTGTGGTTGTCGCGTGAGCTTCGACGTTGGCGTCATTGGAAAATTGGCGAGGCAGAAACACATTCGGTTGCGTGTTGGCCATATCTTCCGTCAGCCGAATGCTGCCAACAAAGCCTCCTTGTTCACGCGCGACGGGAATAATCGAAGCCCCCAAACAACGGATAATTTCCACGCGTTCGCGGCTCATCCAATCCGGCATGAAGATCGTCACCGGATGTCCCATCGCCCGGCCAATCGCCGAAAACGAAATGCCCGTGTTGCCACTGGTAGCTTCGGCAATCGTGTCGCCGGGCTTGATGCGTCCTTCATGGTAAGCCCGATTCAGAATGTACAGCGCCATTCGATCCTTGATGCTGCCGGTCATGTTGAAATGCTCGGCTTTGGCATAAATCACTCGCTGGCGACCGCGAAACTTGTAGCTGATGCCCATCAGCGGAGTATTACCCACCAGATGCTGCAATCCGTGGCAATGATGTTCTGTTTGTTGAGTAGCTGCTGTCATTGGCTTCTTGACTGCTCATCATTCCTTTGTGATGGTTTCGTCCAGGTTCAGAATTGCGCTCATAACCATTGTCCACGCAGCCAATTCCGTTTGATCAATCCTGGCGTCAGGCGGCAAAGTCCCGATCTTCAAAAAGTCAGCGGCAGCTTTTTGGTCGGCGCGATAACGAGTAAGTTGCTGAGTCAGCAGTTCGCGTAACACTTTGGTTTCAGCCATCGTGGGTTTACGCGCCGTCGCCCAGCGGAAAGCGTAGGCGATCTTCGAGTTCACATCCTTGCCACCTTCCATCAGTGAGCGTTCAGCCAGTTTGCGCGAAGCTTCGACGTAAGTCGGATCGTTCATCAGCACCAGAGCTTGCAACGGAGTGTTGGTCGTGGCTCGACGGGCGGTGCATTTTTCGCGGTCTGGCGCGTCGAAGGCAGACATTTGAGCAGGCGGAACCGTCCGTTTCCAGAACGTGTACATCGAACGGCGATAAAGGTCTTTGCCTGTGCTTTGCACGTATGCTTGCTCGCTGAAGCCGTCGCCGAACGCCATCTCTTCCCACAAACCGGCGGGGTGATAGGGCTTGACGCTTTTGCCCCCGATGCGGTCGTCCAGCAGTCCGCTAATCGCTAAAGCGTTATCGCGGACAAGCTCAGCCTGCAGACGATGGCGCGGACCGCGCGCCAACAAACGATTTTCAGGGTCTTTTTCGATTAAGTGCGGAGTGGCTTTTGAGGACTGCCGGTACGTCGCGCTCGTCACCACCAGTTTGAGCAAGGCTTTTACATCCCAAGGCTGAATGCTGAGTGATGAATGATGAATATCGCTGCTTGCCGATGACTGTTCCTTCTTAATTCCGCCTTCATCCTTCCTCATTCCGTCACGGAACGTGACTGCCAGCCAATCCAGCAACTCCGGATGAGTCGGGCGTTCGCCTTGCACGCCAAAATCTTCAGCGGTTTTGACCAGGCCGTACCCGAACAGCATTTGCCAGTAACGATTGACCGCAACACGAGCTGTCAGCGGATGGTCGGCATTCACCAGCCATTTGGCCAAAGCCAGGCGATTGGTTTTGTCAGAACCGGGCAAAGGCGGCAGGACAGCCGGAACTCCTGCAGAGACTTTTTCACCTTTGTTGCGGTAATCGCCGCGGGCCAGGATGAACGTGTCGCGCGGTTTGCCAAGCTCCATCATCACCATGACGTTGAGGATGGATTTGTCCACATCGGCTTTTTGTTTTTTCAGGTCTTTCAATTCCAGGTACTGGCGTTTGATCGCGTCAGGAGCAATTTCAGTCAGGAAGTATTCGCGCAATCGTTCGCTTTCTTCCTTGCTTCGTTTGCCGCTGATGCCGGAAAGAGTCGTCTGAATCGGATGACGCAATGCCAACTGATCAATCTGTTCAGCGGTCAGCGCGCAATCATAAAGTCGCAGGTCGTCAATGTTACCGCTGTAAGCCCGGCCAGTGGCTTTGCTGCCGATGAATAAATCAGCATCGTTTTTGATTGAACCGCTCAGGCTGTCTTTTTGCGTTTCGACTTCGATGGGTTTGCCATTGAAAAACACCCTGATGCCGGAGGCCTTGCCTGAACCGTCATAAGTAATCGCCAGATGTTTCCATTCGCTGTTGTTGAAAGATTCTTTGGTGCGAACCTGAATTGCATTGTTTGGCCAATTGGCGGTCAGGCGAATGGTCAGAGGCGCTCCGTAACGTTGAATTTCAATCAGGTGCGTTTGCTCAAACAACAACTCGAAACCGCGACGTGTTTGTTCGTCGCTGATTTTCTGAAAAGCGTAGTTGCCGATTTTTCCAACGCCTGGCTTTAACCAGACAGCGAAGCTGAACGCCCGACGAGTGTCAAAATCACCGACGTTGCCAAAACTCAATTGCGTTTGACCGTCCAGGGAAACGGCTCGGCTAACCATTCCGGGGCCAAACCCTGGGTCGCCGTTGACAGTTCTTCCCTGCTGATAACGACCGGACGAATCTGCGAGACTGCCATCGAGTTCGTAATGCGCGACGATATTTTTCACCGGAGCAGTCGCAATTTTTCCAAGCAAAGGTTTTTCCCAGGCTTCCTGCAAAGGCGAGATGTTTTTGTCGTCAAGCTTGTCTTCCAAATCGCTGATGGCTTTGACCAGAGCTTCCTGTTTGGCTTTTTGTTCGTCAGTCGGCAAAGGCATAAACGGAATGGCGTTGCCTCGATTTCCGTCCAGACCTTTTTCCGGCACGGAGTTGAAGAAGGCGTAAAACTGATAGAACTCTTTTTGCGACAGTGGGTCGAATTTATGGCTGTGGCATCGAGCGCATCCCATCGTCAGCCCCATCCAGGTCGTCGAAGTCGTTTCGACTCGGTCAATCAGGTACTCGTTCAAGTACTCTTCTGGAACCGCGCCGCCTTCGAAGTTAATCATGTGGTTGCGATTGAAGCCCGAAGCGATCTTTTGTTCGGTGGTCGCATTCGGCAACAAATCTCCGGCAAGCTGTTCAATCGTGAATTGATCGAAGCGTTTGTTTTCGTTATAGGATTTGATTACCCAGTCGCGCCACGGCCACATGTCTCTGTGGCTGTCTATGTGATAACCGTGAGTGTCCGCGTATCGCGCCAGATCAAGCCAATGCAGCGCCATCTTTTCCCCGTAACGCGGCGAAGCCAACAAACGATCAACCACCTTTTCATAAGCGTCAGGAGATTTGTCGGCGATGAAGGCGTCAACTTCGGCGGGCGTGGGCGGCAAGCCGATTAAATCCAGCGAAACCCGGCGAAGCAAAGTCGCGCGGTCGGCTTCGGGCGAAGGCTTCAAACCTTCCCTTTCCAGCCGAGCCAGAATGAAAGCGTCAATTGGGTTTTTAACCCAGGCTTTGTCCGTTACGGTCGGAAGCTCGTGGCGCTGAGGCGCAATGAACGACCAATGCTCATTCCATTGAGCGCCTTCGTCAATCCAGTTTTTAAGCAACTCAATCTGTCTGTCTGTCAGCTTGTGGCCTGAAGTTACGGGCGGCATGACCGAGTTCGGGTCTTTGGAAGTGATGCGTTTTATCAAACGCGATTCGGCGGACTTGCCTGCGACGATAATTCCAGCTTTGGCGAAAGCGCCGTCTTTGGTGTCCAACCGCAATTTGGCTTTGCGTTGCTGTTCGTCCGGGCCGTGGCAGGCAAAACAGGTGTCGGCCAGAATCGGACGAATCTCGCGGTTGAAATCCACGGAACCGGCTTTAGCTTGAGCCGAAACATCAGCAGAAACCCCAGCCAGTAATTGATTCAGGAAAAATGCAGCGAACGTCGCGGCGACGACAAAGATATAGAACTTCCGCTTCACGTTAAAAACCTCCGGCGAAAATTGCGATTAACGATTGTTGATTGCTCAGATGAATGCAGGTGAAACAACTGGCGCTGCCAGCAGGCAAAAATATACGCCGAGTCGGGCACATTGGCCAGACTCGGCGTCAGGAAAGTTTGCCTGTATCCCAGGCTTACTTGATTGAAAGCGTGACGGTGTTGGCCGACTTGGTTCCCACAGTCAGCACAACATTGATTTCACCGCGCCCGGCGGTGCTGCGCGGAATGCGAACGTTGGCTTGATCCAAGCCGACAAAATCGCCTTGAGGGCCAGCGTAAAGGACTTCGGCGTTGACGCCTCCAATCGTCGCGGTAACGGGTAATCCAGTGTTATTGCGGTATGCGGTTCCGAACAACAGAGCAAACACCTGATCGGTTTCAGGCCCAAGGTCAATCGGAACCGGCACCAGCCGGCCAAGGCCAGCGTCGAACCTGACTACTGGTTCATAACTGGTCGAACCGTCGGCTTTAATTCTGAGCGCGGTGGCGGCGGCAATTCCAGTCCCGCTGGAATTGGCGGTGAATAAACCCGGAGCCACTGTGACGATGTTAATTGTGCCAACGGAAATTGACCCGTCGCTGCTGGTAATCGTTACGGTTGCCGCTCCGTTGGAAGTACCAGCCGGAATCAGATAATTGACCTGCGAAGGCGCAACGAAAAACAGCGGAGCCAATCGGCCTACACCGTTATTGTCACGAATCCTGACCGTTGTCCCGACGATGTCGGTTGGCAAAGGAATCGTTGTCGCCACCTGAGTCGCAGTCGCCAAATTCGATCCGAAAGCGGCCACAATTTGTTCGGCGGCCAAATCTCCACTGGCAAAACTGGCTGCTGAAACACTGGCGACGGCGCGAGCTACGCTGATTGTTCCGGGTGTCCAGGTGACTGGCAATACGTCTGCATTTGCGTTGACGACTTCGCGGACGATTGGCTGGTCGCCAAAAACAATCGGGATTGAATTGGTTGTGCCGTTCGCTGGAACGCTAAAGGTCAGCGAAATCAGCTTGCGTCCCAGTCCCGCAGCGATTGGCTGCCCGGTTGGCAGAGCCAGCGCAAAACCCAATCGGCCCGAAGCCGCCTGAGTCGTATTGACGTTGAGCGTCGCTCCAACCACATCGCTGCCCAGCGCCGAACTGACGAAGTTCAAATTCGCCGTATCGAAACTGACGCTGAACCCGAAGCCGTTTTCGCTGCCCTGCGCGTCTATTTCGACAAATGTCGTGAACTGCTGGCCTCGCTGAGTGGTGACGTTGCTGATTCGTATAATTCTCGATTGTAGATTTTGGGTTTTGGATTTTGCATTTCGGATTAGCTCATCCGTAATTTCTGGATTTGCGACTTCGCCTTGCTGGTTTTGGAGCTGCTGACGCAACCCAGAATTCAAAACCGAAAATCCAAAATCCAGATTCTGCAATCCTGCCGCGCTGGTCGGCCCTCCGGCAGGAACAATCGGATCAAGCCCCGAAGCGTAACGTCCGGTCTGCACCCAGTCGGAAATCGTGATCGCTCCATTACCCAAGGTCGAACGTGGCGAGGTATCTGCGCGCTGGAATTCGCTGCCGTCGGTGACGGTGTCGAATCCGGCGGCAAATCGCCCGGTTTGTACCCAGTCGGAAATCGTCACTGTGCCGTTGCTGCCATTCGGTCGCGGAGCCACGTCGCCTTCAAAGCCCGAAGAGACCGAAACCGATCCGTTGATGTAATTGGCGCTCAGAGTGTTGTTGTTTATGTCGGCGACTCGGCGAGCAGTCGGCGTATCCCCGAACACAATCGTCGAACCGGCAGTGCCAACAACCACAGCGGACATCACCAAAACCTGGCGAGTGCCCGCGGTGAATTTCTGATTTGCCGCCAATGTGATGGTGGCGCCATATCGCCCTTGCGCGGCCTGCGTCGTATTTATGCTAAGCGCAGCGCCTGCCGAAGCTGCGTCTCCGCCAAGCGTGAATTGCGGGCTTAACAACGCCGTGTTGTTGATGGTGATACTGAACGCCAGACGGTTTTCGTCGCCTTGCGAAATCATGTCGAATGGCACAATCACCCCACCGCCCGACACTGCCTGCGCGTTCGCGGCATTGATGAAACGGTTGGACGCGATGACGTTGACCGTGGACGTCGCCGAAGCTCCACCCAAAGCCTGAGGCATGGTGGCGGTGATAGTCACGGGGCCGCCAAGCGCAACTCCCATGGCCGAGAAAGTCGCCGAAGTCGAATTTGCCTGAATCGTTACCGAAGCAGGCACGCTGACCAGGTTGACGTTCGATGAAAGCAGCGAAACAGTCACGGCCTGGTTTTGAGCAGCACTGATTCCAACTGTCATCGTTGTCGAAGAACCCGCCTGCAATTCCAATGTAGCCGGCGTCAGCGACAACGAAGGCTCCGAAATCAACTTGGCAACAAACACGTCAGTGCCTCCGCCATAAGCCACCAGCGGAAATTGAATGTTGAAATCCGCCGATCCTGTAGCCCCCGTCACATAAGCCGTGCCGGTTGAGTTAACGGCGATGCCTGAGCCTTGATCGCTGCCGCTGCCTCCCAAATAAGTTGAATAAACAAACGCCGAGCCTTGCGGGTTCAATTTGCTGATAAAGGCATCGTTGCTGCCCCGGTTATCGGATTGAATCGGATTTTTGAGCGGGAAGTTGACCGAAGAAGTCAGCCCTGTGACGTAAGCATTGCCGAATGGATCAACTCCGATGGCATTGCCGACCTCGTTTAGCGAACCTCCAAGATAGGTGGAATAAACCAGCGCCGTACCGGCGGCATTGATCTTGGTGACGAAAGAATCAATGTCCGCTCCGCCATAGGTCGCCTGCAACGGCGATTGCAGCGGGAAATTGGTCGAGGCTGTCGAACCCGTGATGTAAACATTGTTGGCTTGATCCAGTGCAATGCCGTTGCCCAGATCACCGCGCTGACCGCCAAGATAAGTCGAAAAAACCAGAGCGGTTCCTTCCGGCGTGACTTTGGAAACAAACGCATCCTGTTGGCCGCGATTGTTGGCTTGCAGCGGATTTTTAGTGTTGAAATCAGGGGACGACGTATTGCCGATAACGTATGCGTTGCCAGCCGTATCAATCGTCACTCCAGCGGCTTCGTCTGTGTTTCCGCCACCCAAAAAGCTGGAGTAAGTCAGAGCTGTTCCAGCCGAATTGATGCGCGTGACAAAAGCATCGCCCAGCCCGCGATTGGTCGGCTGAAAAGCCGAAGCTACAGGAAAATTGTCAGAGAAAGTTCCGCCCGCTATCCAAACGTTGCCAGCCAGGTCAACTGCTATTCCCTTACCAGAGTCTCCAAATTGTCCGCCAAGATAAGTCGAGTAAATGACGTTGGTGCCAGTCGAGTTGAACTTGGCGACAAAAGCGTCCAGACCGCCTCGATTGTTTGCCTGAATCGGATTGCGCGTCGGAAAGTCGGTCGAAGTAGTTGCCCCGGTCACGTAACAGTTGCCACCGGTATCAACCGCAATTGCGTTGCCGGTGTCTGAACCGTTGCCGCCAAAATAGGTGTTGAATGCAATGCTGGAAGCGTCGGCAAAAATCTTGGTTACGAAAACTTCCAAACCGCCTCGGCTGGTGGTTTGAATCGGGCTGATCGTCGCGTAATCGTTTGAACTGGTGTATCCCGTGATATATGCGTTGCCAGCCGTGTCCAGCGCGATGGCAGAAGCCAGGTCTTCGCCGCTGCCTCCCAGGTAAGTGGAATACGCCATTGTTGAACCGGCAGGATTGATCTTTGTTACAAAGGCATCCAGACCGCCGCGACTCGCCGATTGCAATGGAGCCTGCGTGTTGAAATCTGTCGAGCGCGTGTCGCCTGTGACATAAACTGCGCCGGTGGAATCAATCGCAATCCCGTAAGCCAGGTCTTCCAATGCTCCGCCAAGATAAGTCGAATAAATCAGCGCGTTTCCGTTGATGCTCAGCTTGGAAACAAATGCGTCCACGTTGCCGCGATTTGTCGCCTGCAATGGATTGCTGACGTTGAAATCGGTCGAAGCCGTTCGCCCTGTGATGATCGGCTGTGAACCGGCATCAACCACGATGCCGCGCCCGAAATCTCCCAGCGCACCGCCCAGATAAGTCGAATAAATCAGCGCGCTTCCATTCAGGTTGAACCTGGTGACAAAAGCATCGGCTTCACCATGGTTAGTCGCCTGCATCGGGTTCTGCGTTGGGAAGTTAGTCGAAAAGGTATGACCTGTGACGTAAGCATTCAGGTTGGCGTCAACGGCTACCCCATAAGCCACGTCAACTCCAGTTCCACCCAGATAGGTGGAATAAACCAATGAGGTTCCGGTCGAGTTTATCTTTGCCAGAAAACCGTCAGAGCCTGCACCGGCGTTGTTCGCCTGGAACGGGTTCAGCGTGTTGAAATC
>JBGAPB010000201.1:0-11144 GCA_044221525.1 Blastocatellia bacterium
GGCGCGTTATTCCGGCATCAACACCAAGGCAGTAATGACCGCGGCCTATGTCATCTGCGGTTTCCTGACCGGGGTCTCGGCAATCCTGATAGCTTTTTACACCAATTCAATTTCGCCTTCGTCGCACGGAAATTTCTATGAACTTTATGGCATTGCAGCGGCTGTGTTGGGCGGATGCAGTTTGCGCGGCGGAGAAGGTTCGGTGATTGGAATCTTACTTGGAACCGCGCTGTTGCAGGTTTTGCAAAATCTGGTCAACTTGCTGGGCATTGATCCTTCGCTGAATTTCGCGGTCATGGGAGCAGTGATTCTGTTGGGAGTGATGGCTGATCAGCTTTTGAAGCAACGGGCGGCAAAAACCAGTTGAGTAATTGTTGATGGTTTCGTTCGGCGAAAAAGGTTTCACTCCACGCCGTCGAAGTAGCAACCCCACATTGCACCACTTGGGCGGCTCTAGTTCTGAGTTCCCAAGAAGCTTTTACTTCGCGCGGCGAGGAGGTGTGCCAGAATCTGTTGAAAACATTCCAGCTTTTTAGAGCAAAAAACTTGGCCGCTCGGTTACCTAATACTTGCTGCCGGTTATGCTACCCACCGAGCTTACAAATAGTTTGCTCTAGTCATCAGAAGATGACCGAAACACTATATTTCGGCTTGTTAATGGCTGGTATTGGACTTTGGTCTAATACCGGCCATTAACCAGTACAATCACCCAAGTCCGCGGTAATGTCGTAAAAGCGTTAGTGCCAATTTTCCAGGGGAGTCGAAAGTGTCAGCCAACAAGCCTCCATACAATTACGAGCATCGCCCAAACACTTATGAGGCAAAATTATCGGCTGACGCCACCATAACCACGGCAGGATTACGTGTAGCATTCGGTGACAGAATGCGGGATAGCCTAAAACCCATTACGTTAAGTGGCGGACTTCTTTATCTTGCTGCATCAATAACGGTTTACTTATATCCGACACAGGTCGCCTGGCTGCCTCTTTTCTCCTTTTGTCTGGGAATAGCTTTTTTAGTGCTTCGTTTGGTAATTGGTGTCAGGGAGATTTCAACTGAATGGTCAAATAGGTTGGTCGCCTTAATTTCAATAGCCGGTGTTTCCAGTTGTGTGCTGGTAATGCGTCAGGCCCCGGAACCTCACCAGACGACTAATTTTATGCTGCTTCTGGTTGCTGCCGGTGCCTTGATCCTCTCGACTCGGTGGTTGATTGTTGTCATTGCTTCGATATGTCTCAGTTGGCTTATTCTGGTTTTGAACGCGCCGCCATCGCCTCTTTGGGTTCATTTTGGATTCGCGTTGTTTATTGCCACTTTGATGGCTATGACTTTCCACGTTGTTCGTTTACGCGGATTGCGTAATATGGAAATGCTTCGCATCAGAGATCAAGCGCGCAAAGACAAGCTTGAGGTTGCTCTGTTGGTTGTCCGGTTGCACGAGGAAGAAATACGCCAGCTTAATGAACAACTGGAACAGCGGGTGGTTGAAAGGACGGCTGAGTTGCGGTCAAGCGAAGAACGCAACCGTACGCTTTACAACGAATTGAACCATGTCGCTCGCGTGACGACGATGGGAGAACTGGCTGCCTCCATTGCTCATGAAGTCAATCAACCGCTTTGCGCCATCATCAACAATGCGGCTTACTGCAATCGTTGGCTGGAAGATTCAGCAAACGGCCAGACAGACTTTGCCGAAATGCGAGAGGCTATAAACGACATCGCCGAAAGCGGCAGGCGCGCCAGCGAAGTCATAGAGCGCATTCGAACCATGCTTCGCAAAGGCGAAATGGAGCCATCCAGGATCAATATCAACGAAATCATCCATCAGGTTGTTGCTTTGATGCGCAACGAGGCGCTGAAAAGAAAAGCCGCCTTAAGAATGGAATTGACTGAAAGTCTTCCGCCGGTGCTGGGCGACCGGGTTCAGTTACAACAGGTAATTCTCAATTTGATACTCAACGGTTTTGACGCAATGAACGAAATAGAGCCGGCCAGACGGAAATTATGTATTCGTTCCAGCCTGACCGAATTCGGTAATTTGTTGGTTGAAGTTCGTGACGCCGGAATCGGAATTGAACCGTCCGGATTAGAACGTGTCTTTGAGGCTTTTTACACTACCAAGCCGCAGGGAATGGGGATGGGGCTGTCCATCAACCAGACAATAATACGAAATCACGGCGGACGGTTGTGGGCAGTTAATAACGCTGACACAGGGGCGACTTTTCAATTTACGTTGCCAGTTTCTGAGAGGCCAGATAATGCCTGATGGTGAGCCAATAGTTTTTGTTGTAGACGATGACAGCCTTGTTCGCGCTTCATTGAAGCGGCTGATTCAGTTGGCAGGGTTGCGCGTTGAAACATTTAGCTCGGCCAGAGAGTTTTTACAGGGCGCGCAACTGAATGAGCCGGCCTGTTTAGTTTTAGATGTTCGATTGCCAGACCTTAATGGATTGGATTTTCAGGGAGAACTGGCCAAAGCAGGAATTCATATTCCGATTATTTTCATCACCGGCCACGGAGATATTCCAATGAGTGTTCGCGCGATGAAAGCCGGGGCAATTGGGTTTCTGACCAAACCATTCAGTGAACATGACCTGTTGAATTCCATTCAGGAAGCGATAGAACAGGATCGTGTGGCGCGGTTGGTTCGAGCCGACATTGCTGTTCTTAACGGACGATACGAGTTGCTGACTCCCAGGGAGCGCGAGGTTTTCGTTCATGTCGTAAGCGGAAAGCTTAATAAACAAATCGCCTTTGAATTGAACGTGACCGAAAAGACGATCAAGGTTCACCGCGCTCTGGTAATGCAAAAAATGCAGGCCGATTCACTTGCTGATTTGGTGAGAATGGCCGAAAAACTACAACTTCGACTTCCTTAGCCGGATTCAAGTCTTCCCGATGGCCAGAAACCGCATTGGACTAAAGTCCAATAGCCAACTTCTACCGGCTATTCCACAATTCAGGCAGTGAGAAATCACCTGGAGTGCCCCCATCGCGTTCCGAGTTTTGGGAAGATGGTGCCCCTGTTTGCGTAAATGCGGCTAACTGGCCCGTGGGATAAACGCAATTAGTCTTCGACCATTTCGGGACGCGATCACTTCTTACGATTTCAGCCCTTCTCATCAAGCCATCCAATTCAGAATTTCCAGAGATTTTCAGTACTAAGGTGCTTACTTTTTCAATTGTAGCAATTGTAGACGACGATGAACTGGTTGGCAGGTCGCTAAAGCGCGTCATCAGTTCGTCGGGGTACCGCGTGGAAGTTTTTGGTTCAGCGGAAGAGTTTCTTGGTTCTGACTGTTTGAACAGATGCAATTGTTTGATTCTGGACGTGCAAATGCCGGACATCAACGGCCTCCAATTGCAACGGCAATTGGTGACACGAAAATTCCGATTTCCGATCATCTTCATGACTTCGTACTCGGACGAATCATCGAAAGCGCAGGCGTTGCAGGCAGGGGCTGTGGATTATCTGCACAAACCTTTCAGCGAAGATCATTTGCTGGACGCAATTCGCAGAGCATTCGGTAACGAAATTGATGCTGTGCCGCGTGCGTGAGCGACTCTGTTTTTGTGCCAGCAACTGCCCATGCACCCGCGTGGCGCTGATTCAAATTTGCCGATGTTGCCGTTGCTGACTAATAATGCTGACTCAAGTTTGAACGTCACGGCAAAGGTCACTGCCAGATGAAAATCTCCTGTCTGAAGATCGTTCCGATTGTCATTTTAGTAGGGTTGTTTTTGGGCTACGGCTGGCAAGGTCGGCAAGTCCGGGCCAATCAGGGCGGCCCTCCGCCTGGGCTGACTGGCGCTCCCGGAGAATCCGATTGTTCATCCAGCGGTTGCCACACCGGCAACGACATTAACAGTAACCTGGGCACGCTGGAAATTGGCGGATTGCCAGTCGCATATCGCCCGGATCAGGAAATCAATTTGACAGTTATGCTTAGCCAGCCAAACCGGGCGCGTTTCGGCTTTCAATTAACGGCGCTGGATGCACAAGGGCGCAAAGCCGGAGAACTTTTGGTGATTGACGACACGCGCACGCAGAAAATAACTACCTTTGTCGGCAACAGTCAGCGCGAGTACATCTTCCACACCGGAGCCGGGACTGCTCCAAGCGGAACGAATCAGGGAAGTTGGATGATGCGATGGAAAGCCCCGTCGCAAAGTGTGGGCCGCGTAACTTTTCATGCTTCGGGCAATGCGGCCAATGGCAACAGTGCGCAATCGGGCGACTTCATTTATGTCACCAGCGCCAGCCTTCAATCGGCTCCGGCGTTGCCAAATGTTGCCAGCGTTTCGGCAGCCAGCTTTGTTTCAGGCGCGTTGGCTCCTGAAACTATAGCGGCAGCTTTCGGCTCCGGCTTTTCGCAGAACATTGCGGCAGCTTCGGCAGTGCCGCTGCCGACAATTTTGGATGGCACACAGGTCGTTATTCGAGACGCATTCAACGTCGAGCGTCCAGCGCCTTTGTTTTTCGTCTCCCCCGGACAGATTAATTATCTGGTTCCTCAAGGTCTGTTTCCCGGAGCCACGACAATCTTTGTTCGCCGCAGTAACAACGACGTAGCTCAAGGCGCAATCACGGTTGAAACTTTCGCTCCGGCTTTGTTCGCTGCAAATTCAAATGGACAGGGTGTCGCCGCCGCCGTAGCGCTGCGCATTCGCAACGGCCAGCAAAGCTTCGAGCCGGTTTCACGCGCTGAAGGCGGCAGCCAGGTCGCAGTGCCGATTGATCTGGGGGCTGATTTGGGAAATGCCTCCGATCAGGTTTATCTGCTGCTTTTTGGCTCAGGCTTTCGAGGCTTGGTTCCCCCTTCAACTATTGGAGTTACAGTTGGCGGGATTAACGTGCCTGTTCCGGGTTATGCCGCTGTCGAAGGTTTTGCCGGCTTGGATCAATGCAACGTTGGCCCTTTGCCGCGCAGTTTGGTTGGGCGAGGAAACGTCAATATCGTGATGACCGCCGGGTTCAAGACTGCCAACACTTTGACCGTCAACATCAAATAAGCAGGTCGGAGAGATCAAAATATGAAAACCAAAGCTTTGCTGTTTTTTCTATTCGTTTGTTTGAGCTTCGGTGCTCAAGCTCAGAAAACCACAACAGTTCGCCAGCCGAACGTCGTGCTTTTTTACATTGACGACCTTGGTTATGCGGATGTCGGCAGCTTCAATCAGAACAAATCTGAGATGGGATATTCGACGCCGAACATTGACCGAATGGCTGGCGAAGGAATTCGGCTGACCAGTTTTTATGTAACTCAAGCTGTGTGTTCGGCATCGCGTGCGGCGCTGTTAACCGGATGTTATTCCAACCGCGTGGGCATTCAGGGTGCGTTGGATCATAGAGCCAATTACGGAATCAACGCTGATGAAACTACGCTCGGCGAGGTTTTCAAATCGCGGAATTACGCGACGGCGATTTACGGCAAATGGCATCTGGGCCACTTGCCGCAGTTTCTGCCGACCAGGCATGGTTTCGATGAATACTTCGGTTTGCCTTACTCAAACGATATGTGGCCTAAGCATCCAACCGGAACTTATCCAGAACTGCCGTTGATCGAAAACGACAAGGTCGTTAAGTTGATGCCGGATCAATCGCAACTGACGACTCAGTACACCGAGCACGCCGTTAGCTTCATCGAAAGGAACAAGGACAAACCTTTCTTTCTGTACGTGCCGCACACTATGCCTCATGTCCCGTTGTTTGTTTCTGACAAGTTCAAAGGCAAAACCAAACGCGGATTGTTCGGCGACGTGGTTGAAGAAATTGATTGGTCGGTTGGGCAGGTGTTGGCAACGCTCAAACGGTTGAAGTTGGATGACAACACTCTGGTTATTTTCACTTCGGACAATGGACCGTGGCTGAGTTACGGTAATCACGCCGGTTCGGCAAAACCACTGCGCGAAGGCAAGGGAACAGAAATGGATGGGGGAGTGCGCGTGGCTTTTATTGCTCGCTGGCCGGGGAAAATCCCAGCCGGAGCCGTTAGCAGTCAGCCGGTTATGAACATTGATCTGCTGCCTACGCTGGCCAAGCTGATTGGCGCTGAAGTTCCGAAAGATCGCATCATTGACGGCCTGAACATCTGGCCGATTCTGTCAGGCAAGAAAGCGAAAAGTCCTCATGACGCGCTGTATTTTTATTGGGGTAAAGAGCTGCAAGCAGTTCGCAGCGGCAAATGGAAACTGCATTTGCCGCACACCTATCGCTTCATAGAAACGCCCGGAGCCGATGGCAAACCCGGCAAAGACAGTTATCCGAAAATTGAACTGTCGCTTTACGACCTGGAAGCCGACATCGGCGAAACGACCAATCTAGCCGATAAACACCCAGAAATCGTCAAACGTTTGATGGTTTTTGTGGAACGCGCTCGCGAAGATTTGGGCGATTCTCTCACTAAACGCGAAGGCAAAAACGTTCGACCGGCTGGCCGGTAAGCCGGGTACGCAGGCGTCCCGCCTGCAAGCGCGAGCGTAGCGAGACAACAATAAAAGGAAACCTATTCAATGTCTGAACTCACACAAGGCAAGCAGCGCTTTGTTGCGCTGACTTCGTTTATGAACTTGTATGCGCTGGTCGGCATAGCCTTTTACGGCCCGCCGTTTTTTTATGATTTCTTTGTAAAAGAGTTTCACTGGTCGCGAGAGCAAGTAACTTCGGGCAATACCTTCGGCAAGACCTTGGTTTTGCCGCTGTTTGGTTTTGCCGCCGGGTGGATCATTGATCGGTTCGGTCTAAAGCGTTTGATGGTCGCAGGCATTTTGCTTGGCGCGATTTCGATCATTGGTTTGGGATACGTCAACTCGCTGCCGTTGTTTTATGCCTGCTTCATTTTCAATGCACTGGGCTATGTTTGCGCCGGGCCATTGCCGAATCAGGTTTTGCTGTCGCGCTGGTTCAAGGATTCCCGCGGCAAAGCGATGGGCTTTGCTTATCTTGGAATCGGACTTGGCGGAGCGATCACAGTCAAAATGGCTTCCTGGTTGACGGGCAGGTTCGGCTGGCAAACTGCGCTGTTGTGTTTGGGAGTTTTGATGGCAGCCGTGGCTTTGCCGCTGACTCTGATGGTCGGCGACAAATCTGAAGAATTTCAGCAAAAGGACAGCCAGGTTCCGACTGCGCCATTGGGAGAAATCCTGCGAAGCCCTTCGTTTTACCTGCTGGCAATCGGCAGCCTTTGTTCAATCGGAGCGGTTGGAGCAACAAATCAGCATCTGAAACTTTTCCTGACGCGCGATAACGGATTCGATCAAAGTACAGCCGCAAACGTCATTGCTCTGGTTTTATTTACCAGCAACGCAGGCAGAGTTTTGATGGGCTGGCTGGCCGACCGCTTCCCGAAAAAGTACGTCATGATTTTGATTTACCTGCTGGTGGCCTGCGGAATTCCGCTGCTGTTTTTCATACAGGAACCCGGAGCTATTTACCTGTTTGCCATCGTTTTCGGCATTGGCATGGGTGGCGATTACATGATTATTCCGCTGATGGCTGCGGAGCTTTTTGGCGTTCGTGTCATGGGCAGAGTCATGGGATTGATTATCGTCGTTGACGGTTTGGCCGAGGCCTGGGTTCCGAAACTGGTCGGCAGATTGCGCGATCAAAACCCGAATTACGCCAAAGGTTTTATGCTGATGATTGGACTGGCCTTGCTTGGAGCATTGGCGGCTGCCTTCCTTCCCAGAAAACCAAAACACGCAGATGCCTGACGACGCACTTCAACTTCGCGCAATGACCGCCAGAGACATTCCGGCTGGACTGGCGCTTTGCCGGTCGGCGCGTTGGAATCAATTGCAGCGCGACTGGGAATTGTTTCTGAAGCTCAGCCCCGCGGGTTGCCGAGTCGCGGTTAAGAACGATCAAGTCGTTGGAACTGTGACAACAGTTAGCTATCAGCATTGCATCAGTTGGATAGGGATGGTGTTGGTTGATCCGGCTGAGCGTAGGCAAGGCATCGGCACTGCTTTACTGAACGAAGCCCTGAAAGTTTTGAAGGATCAGCCATTGATTGGATTGGACGCCACGCCCGCTGGCCACGAAGTTTACCTGAAACTTGGCTTTGTGGATGAATGCGGGTTAAGCCGAATGGAAGCAGTTGTTGCTGGCTTTTTGCCGGACGAAAATAATCCGGCCAGACAAATGACCGAAGCCGACTTGGCGCAAGTGTTAGAACTGGATCGAACGGTTTTTGGCGCTGACCGAGGGTTGATGCTGGAATGGTTGTTTGCCGGAGCGCCTGAACTCGCCTGTGTTTTGCCGTGTGGCAACAACATTGCTGGCTTCACGTTTGGCCGACACGGATTCAACTTTGGACAAATTGGTCCGGTTGTCGCTGAAGGCGTTCAAGCTGCCAGACAATTGGTTTCAGCTTGTTTGGTTGAACAATCTGGCAAACCGTTCATCATTGACGCTGCTCATCACGAGGCAGAATGGCTTGAGTGGTTGAAAGCACGAGGCTTCAAAGAGCAGCGACCATTCATCCGCATGTTTCGTGGCCAAGCTCCGAGACCGGGAACGCCTGAAAAGCAATTCGCGATTCTGGGGCCGGAGTTCAGTTGAAAGCCAGGTACGCGCGCATCTTCGCATGCAAATTGGGCCAGGCAGTATTAATCGAAACTTGAAACCCTCAGATCAGCACGCGGGGACGCGTGCTTACTCAGATGATCGAAAACGAAAAACAACTGGAAGAAAAACTGTCAACGCCCAGCGAGCGCGACATTGAGTTCATGCACCGCCTGGATGGCGATGTGATCGTGCTTGGTGCTGGCGGCAAGATGGGGCCTTCGCTGGCCAGGCGATGCAAACGCGCGTTCGAAGCCGCGGGGGCAAGGAATCGAGTGATTGCAGTTTCACGCTTCTCATCCGACGAAGCTCGGCAAGAACTGGAAGCATCTGGAGTCGAAACTGTCTCTTGCGATTTGCTCAACCGCGATGAAGTTGACCGGCTGCCGGATTGCCAAAACGTTTTGTATCTGGCGGGCCGGAAGTTTGGCTCGGCGGATCGAACTGATTTGACCTGGGCCAGCAACGCGATCGTTCCGGCTTATGTAGCGCATCGGTATCACACTTCGAGGATAGTAGTTTTCTCCACCGGCAATGTTTATCCGTTTGTCAGCCCGGCTACTGGCGGAGCCGTGGAAAGCGACGCGCTCGAACCGCGAGGCGAATACGCTCAATCGTGTTTGGCGCGCGAACGAGTCTTTGAGTATTTTTCGCGTGAACTCGGAACCCCTTGTTTGATGTTCAGGCTGAATTACGCTGTAGATTTGCGGTACGGAGTGTTGGTGGATATTGCCCGAAAGGTCTTTGACGGCCAACCGATTGATATGACGGTTTCGCATTTCAACGTAATCTGGCAAGGCGATGCGAACTCTTATGCGCTGCGAAGTATGCAGTTGTGTGAAGCTCCGCCGCGCCTGTTGAACGTGACCGGCGGCGAAATTGTGTCTGTCGAACATGCTGCGGAGTTCTTTGCGCAACGTTTTCGGCGACAGGCGATTTTCAGCGGTCTGGATTCAGGCGTCGCTCTGCTCAACAATTCTGCGGAATGTCGGCAATTGCTGGGCGAAGCCGAAATGAAACTGGAAGAGTTGATGGAACTGGTTGCCTGTTGGGTTGAACTCGGCGGCAGGAGTTTGAACAAGCCGACGAAATTTGAAGTCGTTGACGGAAAGTTTTAAGCGATGACATTTCCGAAAGTTGATCATGAGGTGAGTGATAGGTTGCGCGATGGCGTGGTGATTCCAGCTCATCCGCTGGCCTTGACCGAAAAGCGCAAAATGGACGAGCGCCGCCAACGCGCTTTGACGCGTTATTACTGCGACGCAGGGGCGGGCGGTATTGCAGTGGGAGTCCACACAACTCAGTTTGCCATTCGTGATGAAAATGTCGGTTTATTTCGACCTGTACTGCAACTGGCGCTGGAAACTGCGCGCGAATGGGAGCAGGGTAGCGGGCGACGAATTATCAAAATTGCCGGAGTTTGCGGCGCAACCCGGCAGGCAGTTGCCGAAGCGGAGTTTGCGCGGGAATCGGGGTATGACATTGGCTTGCTGAGCTTGGCGGCTTTGCATGATGCGACGGTTGAACAGTTGATCGCTCACTGCCACCAGGTTGCCGAAGCGATTCCTCTGTTTGGGTTTTATCTGCAACCGGCGGTCGGTGGGCGATTACTGGGTTACGAATTCTGGCGGGCTTTCTTTGAAATCGAAAACGTCGCGGCAGTGAAAATCGCCCCCTTCAATCGCTATCAAACTTTGGATGTTGTCCGGGCTTTGGCCGCCAGCGGTCGCCAAAATGAAATCGCCCTATACACCGGCAACGACGACAACGGGCTTTCTTTGAAATCGAAAACGTCGCGGCAGTGAAAATCGCCCCCTTCAATCGCTATCAAACTTTGGATGTTGTCCGGGCTTTGGCCGCCAGCGGTCGCCAAAATGAAATCGCCCTATACACCGGCAACGACGACAATATCGTCGCCGACTTGTTGACTGAATTTCGTCTGGTAAACGGCGAGCGGCTCCATTTCGCAGGTGGTTTGCTGGGGCATTGGGCGGTGTGGACCAGGCGAGCGGTTGAATTGCTTGAAGCGGTCAAAACCTGCAAACGCGATGAAAAAGGCGCGTTCGATTTGTTGGCGAGTTCGGCTGAAACGACCGACGCCAACGCAGTGCTGTTCGACGTGAAGAATAATTTTGCAGGCTGTATCGCCGGGTTGCACGAAATTTTGAGGCGGCAAGGTTTAATGGCTGGGCGTTGGTGCATTGACCCACGCGAAGACCTATCACCCGGACAGATGGAAGAAATTGACCGCATTCGTGTTAGCTATCCGCAATTGAACGATGACGGCTTTGTGGCTGAAAATTTGGATCGGTGGCTCAGTTGAGGACGCATGATCGGGTCAAAGCAGGGAGAAACCAGCCAACCCCCAGGCAAAAAAAATCTTAAACGTATAAGAGTTGAAAAAGTCTGCGTAACCGGAAATGGCAAAACCCTGTCTGTCAATGTGGAGAATCCATATGAAACTTAAATTTTCTGGGAAACAGATTTCTATAACTGTGATTTCGCTGGCTGTGTTGGGGACGGCTGGCTGGTACTTCTTTGGCAAACGAGAAGCCAGCGCCGAAGAGTACTTAACCGC
>JBGAPB010000202.1:0-11180 GCA_044221525.1 Blastocatellia bacterium
CCATCCCTCATGACCTTACTCTGTCATTCGCGGCTTTTGCACCTAACATGAATTAGACGGCACACCCGAAGCGTCTACTATTAGATGCTTGTTTGTAATACTAGAAACCTGGTTTGTAATACCAGAAACTTTTTGGCTTCTAGTATTACAAACTTTTCGATTTTCTCAGGTTTGTAGTATTGGAAACCTTTCGCGGTTCGATTCGGGCTTCCAAACCGAGTGCCACAGCCTGGTCGTAGCGCAATTGCCAGACCTTATGTTGTGGGAACCACTTGCTTCACTTTGCGTTGCAGTTCAGCCTCATTCAATTCAACACGCACTCCAACGAGCTTATCTGGCTTGATTGGCGGTGGAGACCACGGAGATTCCTCCACGATCAATTCAACCGTTTTGAAACGTTTGCGGCTCTGTTCGTCGTAACGATAGCGGACGCAAACCAAGCGAGAGCCGTAAAGCTCCACGAGCTTTATCGTTCCTTTCTGCCCCGGTTTCAGCTTCGATCGTGCCTGCATCGTTGAAGCTCCTGATTGGTTTTAGTTGTTGATAACGCCGAGCGGCTTTACTGCAAGACGGCGTGGAGTATAGTCCGCGCCGCCACCTCAAGCAATAAATTTGTGTTGGGCCAAATGGCTATTGGGGTGGCGGAAGAGAAGGCCTATTTCAAACAGAACTTCAATCAGGTTTCGTCTCATTCTGACGTTCGCGGGCAAAGTAACCTTGCCGGGTTTTGATTTGGATTTCGCCTTCGCGTTTGGCGGCTTCACTGGTGACTGAAAGGCTGACCTTGCGGAACTTGCCGTCGCGCGAAGCATTGGCAGGAGAGTAACCAATACTGTAACGAGTTCGCAGGTGGCTGATTAAATCCGCCAGTCGTTGGTTGACGGTTGCCGTGTCGGAAATCATGACCTCACCTCCGGTTGGTTCGGCAAATTCGTCTACGCGAACCGTCCAGTTGTACTTTTCTCCACGGCTACGCATGAAAAGCTTTAGCGTTTTGGAGTTTTCTCCGCCGATGACCAGGCCGCAAACCACCGTGCTGTGTTCCAGCAAGCGTTCGTTGACTTCGGCAATCGTGGGATTGGTGAAGGTGTTCATGGTGGCTATGTTGTCTGTGACGACGATGATGACGCGGCGGCTGAGCTTGTCGTGCGCCTTGTCCATTTGCAAGACGGCATTGTAAAGCGAAGTATGAATTGACGTTCCTACACCGACAAAAGATTTGTCCAGAGTGCGGCTGATTTGTTCGACTATGGCTTTGCGGTCGCGAGTGAAATCCTGCAACAGGCGTGTCTGATCGGCAAAAGTCATCAAAGCCACTTCGTCTTCTGGTCGCAAATTATTCATTGCCTGCAAAGCGCCGTTGCGAATTTCCTGTATGACAGGCCGCACGCTGGCGCTCATATCCAGCAGCAGCAGGATAGAAAGCGGCAATCTATCCTGGCTGAAATGGACAATCTCCTGTCCCAAGCCGTCTTCGGTAAGCAAAAAATCTTCGCGGCGCAAAGAAGTAATAGCTCGACCATCTTTCTTCCGCAAAACCTGGGCATCCAGAACCACCAAATCTGTATTGATCTTGATGACTTCAGTGCTTTGCGCCGGTTCCTGTGCATAGACCGGCACAGCCACGATGAGGGTCAAGGTCAGTAACAGCAGAGTTTTTTGGATGGGTAATTTCATTATTAGGATGGCATTCGCTTTACTGAGCAAGTCGCAGAGTGCCATTTTCCAATCGTGCTCTATTGCGCCCGTAAATTTCAGTTAGCTCAGCCAGTCGTGCGCTAAGCGCCGGAGTCAGTTGTTCTGTCTGAAATCGCCAACTCCAATTGCCGCTTTCGCGTGAAGGAACATTCATTCGCGCTTCGCTGCCGCAACCTAAGACATCCTGCAAAGGAATAATTGCTGTGTCGGCAACAGATGCCAGCGCCAGTCGAATGAAATCCCAATTGATTTCGCTGCCGTCAGTGCCCAGGTATTTAAGTACAAACTCGCGTTCCCGGTTGACCTGTTCGCCGCTGTGAGTGCTGGCGTTTTCCTCAGTAAACCAGCCGACTGTGGTGTCGTTATCGTGAGTGCCGGTGTAAACAACCGAGTTCGGTGAAAAGCTATAAGGCTTATTCTTGTCTTCTCCGGGGTCAATGCCAAATGCAAACTGCAAGACATACATTCCCGGAAATCGGAATTCCTGGCGCAGTTGCTCAACTTCAGGAGTGATGAATCCCAGGTCCTCGGCGATGATGGGCAGTTCGCCGTCAGAATCCGCAAAAGCCTGTTTGATAGCGTTGAACAAATCTGCGCCTGGGCCGGCTTCCCAACTTCCATTGATGGCGGTGGTTTCTCCGGCTGGAACAGCCCAATGCTTTTCAAAGCCGCGAAAGTGATCCAACCTGATGATGTCCACCAGTGAAAGTGTGGCTCGAATGCGATTAACCCACCACTGATAACCGTCTTTTGCCATCAGCTCCCAACGATAAAGCGGATTTCCCCAGAGCTGTCCGGTTTTGCTGAAATAATCCGGCGGCACGCCTGCGACTGCGGTTGGCTGGCCTTCTTTGTCCAGGTGAAAAAGATGGGGATTCGCCCAAACGTCCGCCGAATCGTGAGCCACAAAGATCGGAATGTCGCCAATGATCTTGATTCCTTTGCCGTTGGCATAAGCGGCCAGCTTCAACCATTGTTTGAAAAACAGGTACTGCCAGAATTTGTGACGGCTGATTTCGACTGCGTTGTTTTCACGAAAGTAGTGCATCGCCTCATCCTGGCGATCGCGCAAAAGCGGCTGCCATTTTGTCCATTCATCACCGCCATGCTGATCCTTGATTGCTCGGAATGCGGCGTAATCTTCCAGCCACCAGGCGGCTTGATTGGCAAAATTCAGATAATCGGCTTTTTCCTGTTCAGAACTGTGGTCGGCAAAGTTATCGTAAGCCATTGCCAAAACTCGGCTTTTGAATTCAATGACCGGGCCGTAATCAACTCTGTCAATTGAGAGCTTCGACGCTTCGACCAAATCATCTGGGTCAAGCAATCCATCTTCAATCAAAGCTTCCAGGCTGATTAACAATGGATTTCCGGCAAATGCCGAAAAACACTGGTAAGGCGAATCCCCAAAACCGGTCGGCCCCAGCGGCAAAACCTGCCACAGGCTTTGCCCGGCAGCTTCCAGAAAATCTACAAAGTCATAGGCTGCCTTTCCTAAATCGCCGATGCCTGCGGCATAGGACGAAGACGCTGGGGGCAAAGATGTCGGGTGTAAAAGGACTCCGCTTGCCCGTCGAAAAATCATTTCTTTCACTTCTCCTAGATGGTTGAACTGTTTGTCTGTGGTTTGATACGGCGCGGATTCTAGCACAGACGAAATTTGGCTGTGGGGCTTGACGGACTAAAACAAATAGGCTGGCAGAGAATTCAATCTCTGCCAGCCTATTTTGAACTTACAACCTGCTTAGTACGACTTCAGCAAGTCCCATCCCAGTGTAGACGGAACTTACGGATTTGTTTGCGGGCAGGAAGAGCAGCGCAATGCTGCCGGGAATGCGGGCGCAGACGTGTAAAAGAACCCGGCACCCGGTGTGAAGATAACCTGAGGGTCATCTTTTGGATTTCCATCAGCCTTGACTCCTTTGAAGAAGTCTCCGCCGTCAACAGCGTAGAAGGTCAGCGCGCCTGTTGCGGCGTGGACGCGAATAGTCGCAGCCGTTTTGCCGTTGTCGCGGAAGAAAGTAATGATCTCTTCTCCGTGACTGGCATCGTGCACCCATTTCCAGGTGCCGGCTTCCGCAGGCACTGGGTCTTGGTAGGTCTTGTAACCTTGCGAAACCCACGATCCATCCTCGTTGATCAGCAACGACATGGTGAAATCTGTCATGTCGAATTTGTCAGTCGAGTTGAAGTGCGTGACGCCTCTGGAATCAATCTGATATTCGACGTGCCAACGACCAATCATGTTCTCAGGATACGAATGCTCGCGAAGGTTGCGATTGCCAGCCGGAGCCGGATCGCGCCAGCATTCTTTTGTTTCCTGATCGCAATGAACTGGTGAATAGGCTGTGCCGTCGTCTCCGTAACCGCTGAACTTGGCCTTGGCCGCCAGAGCATCAATTGGCGGACGAGTGCGGATTCGTTCGTTGCCGTCAACTCGGCCATCGGTGTCTTCGCCTGGCAGCGGAATGGTCTTGTCCCAATAATCGGCAAAATCCAAAACCCAATGATAGGTTCCTTCACCGTTATAGCTACGTCCAATTCCGACAACTTTCCACTCAGGCCTGAGCAGCATTTCTGCGTTTTCGACGTACGACACTGTAAAATTGAAGAAAGCTTCCAAGTCAACAAACCTGGATACCAGCACAAGAGTGTCGAACTTTGTTTCTTCAAGTTTTGGGAAACCAAAGGCACGAGCACGCATCCACGGGCCAAATCCATTTGAATCGGATTTGCTGACTGCATTACGCGGTGCCAAGTCCCTGGCCAATGCGTCACCCGACATGGTCAGGGAGATCGAAGCCCGTACCGGGCCAAGACCATTGGATGCACGGTATTTGTTGAGCAAATAAAGGAATTCGCTTTCCTGATCATCCAAAGGAATTGCCGACCCCATCCCACCGTCAGGAAGAACATAAGGAATGCCCGGCTTCGGACGCAATCCTTCATAACGCCGACGCGGATTTGGGTCAGCACCATCTGGAGTCGTTGCCGCTGCCGTGTTGGAAGGAGGCGACAGATTCGCGCTATGGCTGTTCTCGTTGTACTTCATGTTGTAGTAGTACGTGGTACGAGGTTTCAGATCCATGTCTATGTAACTGTTCAGATTGGCTCCAATGGCCCCAATCATCACGAAGTTCTTTGGATCGTCAGACGAAGCGCGATAAATGCGCAAAGAAGCCACATGAGCCAAGCCTGGGATTGCCCATCTCAACTCAATCTGGTTAGCGGAAAGGGCTTTTGCACTTAGAGTTTGAATCGCACTGCCTATCGAAGGGTCTTCTAAGGTGATTTGCGGCTCATCAGTTGTATTTTTCCCATTACCGATGTCGGTTCCGGCTGGCAGGGTCGTTGCCCTGGCCGGGTTTGACGGTGATGATAATTGAGCAGGCTTTTTCTCCTGAGTTTGGATTCGATAAACCCAGGTGCTTTTTGCCTTCAAGCCAGAATCAACATACCTCAATGCGTTTGGAGGGAGTGAGGTAAGAAAAACAAAGTTGTCCGGCTCTGTGTAATGCGCACGGTAAATGCGAATTCCACCGATAACTCCGGGGTTGTTTATACGCCAGCTCAGGCTAATCTGAGATTCCGAAACAGGCGTTGCGTTAAGTTCGATTGATTGCACTTTGTTGCCAAACTGTGCGAATACTGGGGTGTTTGCACCAAAAACTATCAAGCAGCTCAGCAAAAAAGCAGCAACCAACACTGTAGAGAATTTTCGATTGTTATTTTTTTCGACTTCCGAGATATATGTGTTACGAGGCACCATAATTCTTCTCCATAGATTCAGAAAGCATCGCTGCATTCTGATATTGTATTTCCTAACTTCCACCAGCTTTGTATTGCCCGACCATCAGAAAACGTATTCGTGGCCAAACCAATACTAAGACCTATTCCAAAGCGCGATGCCAATAAGTACTGCCATCTCGTTTTGTATTAGGCTCAACTAAAACTGTGAGGCCTGGTAATGCAAAATTGACCTGCTCGGGGTTTGCAGTTCAATCTACATTACCGTCTGGAGCAACTTCGACCGAGTTAAGGTCGTGTTAACCGGCTAGTATGTCTATTAGGAAAACATGTTGGGTAGCTGTTTCGTTTTGGAGGGTAACTAAAAGACAAGTGTCCGCGAAACCATGTACGGGGCACCATACTATAGTAGCCATCTCCACAAAACCTTCGCTGTCGTTAGGCCAACCTATTTTAAGGATCATTCCGCTTAAAGTCTGGGGAACATTGAATGGAATGATTTCTAGCTTGTGGCTAGATACCGGGGATGGTTGATTGACCAATTGCTAAGGTAATGCACATTTGGGATGCGATATTCTAATACTACGCTGGCGTTGAAACTGTCAAGCGATAAATTAGAAAACATGGCGCTACCACTTCTAAAGTTTTCCAGATTTCTGTCAATAGGCACAATTTTGAAAAAGCAATCTGAGTAACCACCTTCAGGTAACCGCTTTTATATCAATAGAAGTCGCCTGAAGGCGGAACTCAGAGTAGACATGCTCTAAACTCCTAAAATGGAGCATGGGGTGCGTTGAAATAGCCTATTCCCGGATGCAGGATGATCTGCGGGTCGTCTTTGGGATTACTATCTGCCGCAAATCCTTTTAAGAATCCTTGCATGGCTGAACCACCTTCAACAGCGTAAAGCGTCAATACATTTCGAACAGCATGAATTCGTATTGTCGCTGTTGGCTTTCCGGGGCGTGAAAAAGTGACGATCTCCTCGTCTCGCGCGGCGTCATGGACCGAAGCCCAGGTTCCGGTTTCAGTTGGCGTTGGCACCTGATAGGCGCGGTAACCCTGGCTCTTCCAGGTTCCATCGGCATTGATCCAGTAGGTAATGGTGAACCCTGTAGCGTCCCAGCCGCTGTAATCGTTGTAATGGACGATTCCTGTGGGCGAGATCGAATACTGCACGTGCCAGGTTCCGGTAAGGTTGTCCGGCAAGGAAGGCTGTTTCAAACTGGGATTGCCTTGCGGAGGCTCATCTTTCCAGCACCTATCCCTTAAACCTCCCGGCTCGTCCATGTCGCAATGTTGGCCGCTATACCAGTTTCCGTCGTCGCCATATCCAGAAAAATGATGCCCGGCGGCGATGGCCGCTGCCGACGGACGCGTGCGAATCATGTCGCTGCCGTCAATCCGCCCGTCTTCATCCTCACCAGGTATGGGAATCGTTTTATCCCAAAAGCCTGCGAACTCTATTACCCAGTACCAAGCACGGGACGAAGCATTGTAAGTGCGTCCGATTCCAGCCACTTTCCAAACGGGATTTAACAACACCTCGTTTTCGTTGTACGAACCTTTCCACACATTGAGCGCCTGTTGCGCAGTAAGATTGCCAGCTGCAGCAAGCACATCAAATGTCGTTGCGGGTTGATAACCAAAAGCTCGCGCGCGAGGCTCTACATCTCGTCCAAGGCTATCAGTCCTGCTCACCGTGCCGCGCGAAGCCAGGTCACGGCTCAAGTAGTCGCTGGATTTAGTCAATGCAATCGAAGGGCGAATTGGCCCAGCGAATCTGGTTTCCCTGTATGCGCTGATCAGTCGCACCAATTCCTGTTCCTCATCGTCTAACGGAATAGGTCCGGTTGGTTGCTCGCCGGGGTCGGGCGTAGGGACAGGCGTTGGCGTCGGAGTAGGTGAAGGTGTCGGAGTCGGCGTAGCACTTGGAGTCGGTGTTGGTGTCGGTGTTGCTTGAGGAGTTGGCGTCGGCGTCGGTGTTGGCGATCCGCCAAGTGTAGTCGCCCTGGCTGTGTTTGATGGCGGTGAAAGAATAACGCCACTTTCAGGCCATTTAATGTAATAGAGATATGTTGTACCAGGCGTTAAGTTTGAATCAACAAAACGGCTGGGTAGCAGGCTGACTGAAGTCAGAAAATTAAAGCCAAGAGGTTCGGCGACAGTAGTCCGATAAATGCGAACCGTTGATATACGCTTGGTTGTGCGAATCTGCCAGAACAGTTCGACCTGAGTTGGCGAAATTGCTCTAGCCAAAAGTGTTTCGTTACCCTGAGGTGTCGGGTCTGGATTTGGAGTTGGTGCAGGTGTCGGTGTTGCCGTTGGACCCGGCGTTGGCGTGGCAATTGGAGTCGGAGTCGGGCCTGGGGGCGGAGTCGGTGTTGGCCCAGCATCACCTGACAGTCTGACTGTAATCGTATTTGAGGGGCTTGAGAGCAATACTCCACCTGGCTTCACAGTTTTAACGTAGTAAAGGTAAGAGCTATTCGGATTCAGCCCCTGGTCAACATAGCTTCTGGTGTTATCTGCAAGAGAAGCCGCCATTTCAAAATTATTTGGAGATGCAGCGTCTGTTCGATATATCCTGACTGAAGAGATAGAGCCAGGGTTGGTAATATTCCAGGATAGCCTGACCTGCGAGCCTGATATTACTTCCGCAGACAAGGTTATTACTTGAACCGGTCCCGCAAAAACTTGTCGCCCTCCAATTGCGAAGCCGCTGTAAACCATAGCAAAACTCAGAATGACAGTTAGGGTTTTTGATAGCTCAGGTCCAAGCCATCTTATGATTCTATTATAGCGAATATGTGAGTTATTCTTTTTGGGTCTATTTGACGACAATAGGTTTCGACGATATGGCACCATTTCGATTTCCTCCAGCGTAAGTTACCTGTGTTACTTACAAATAACCTGATGTTGTTTTGCGCCAAGCAGGCACACGTATAGCCATCGCCAGCCAAATTTAACTATCAGCCGGACGTCATCCAAGGAACTACTAGCATTCCTTGGTTCTGGTTATTACGTTACCTGGGGCAGGGTAAATTTGCGGGGCTGGGGGTGGAGATCATAAATGCTTGAATAACATTTTGTTTAACATTAAAGGCACACTACTCCCTACCTGCCGGATGGCAGGCGATTAATTCAACAAGCTAATAGCATCAAGGCAAGCAACTGCCTGCTTCCATGCACGAAGCCAATCTATAAAACACACAATTGAGTAATCAGATTATTGCCTGCGCATTCGCCGAGTAGTGTGTGCAGAAAGCTTACGGGGGTAAAGCAGAAGGGCTAAGAATATGAATAATTAAGTTGATATTGCTGGCGATGCGCTGATCTTCTGATCGTTACGCTTTTTGGCAATTGGCGGCAAACAACCAAGCCTATAGATGGTGAGTCAACAAGGCTCAAGTAAATACCGCCGAACGAACAACTTCAATGAACTATCAGTGACCTATTAAGGATTTGAAGGGCATTTGCCTGAAGAACTCAAGCGGGATGGGATGCTAGAGACAAAGATTAAATACTATGCTGGTAACTTAGTGTCAAGTATTAAAACCACAATAAATAAGGAAAACTTCGTCCTTTTATAGCTGCAGGAAAAATTTACAAGGCTGCTAAAAAAATATGTGCGATCACGGTACAGCATTCAATATTGGAAAAGCTTGCGTGGTAATTTCAGTTTTCCATTTTGAACTTTCTGGCTCGCTCGATGAACCAATGCAGATTGAAGGCAACTGCCAGCAAGGCCCAGGCAGCGCCAATGCTCAAATACAACTCTCTATGTTTGGCTATATCCCAGACGAAAGGATTGCCGACCAGCCAGCGACCATAATCTTCGCGCCACCAGTCAATGTCGTTCATGAACACCAGCATACCGATCAAAAAAGGAGTCGTGCTGCCTAGGGATGTCAAAACAGTGGCAACCAGCCAGGTAAGGTTGGTGCTCATCCTTTTCAGCAAATGGCGTCGTAACAGAGCCGCCGTTAGCGAGTAACTAAGGAGGTACAGGTTCATTACTGTCATCCAACGCGTTGAACCTACGAATTCTCCAAGGTTACTGAATGTTGGGAACAGTCGCCACCAAATCGAACTAACGACATAAGTCGCCGTCACCATCACTACAGTCCAGGCCAGGCCGCTGGCCGAACCGCTAAAGAAAAAGAAGCTGAGCAGGCGTTTGAAACCAGATTGAGGCATGCTGCGTAACACTCTGGCTCCGGGCCAGTCACGTTCGCTGACGGCGGTGAAAATCGCAAAGGCAAAAATGACGTTGAACGCTAACTCCCAGACAGCAACCGGATCATGCGTCGCTTCCACCCAGCTTCCCAACAACGCCGCCGCTCCACCAATCACCCAGATTGCGGTCAGGTAAAGTCGAACTGGCAAGGCTCTGTTGGCGGACGCAGGCTTAATCAGAGCAACCGAAAGCACCAGCAACAGCCCAATCAAGCAGCCGTAAATCAGAGCAACGATTCCCACCCATTGCCAGAAATTGGCGCTACCGATTTTGCTGCCGATGCCTTCCCACAGCATCCCGCTGGAAATGATCATCACGCTGACGTAACCGCTGACAAACTGGCTGAACGCAATCAATCCCAGGATAAATTTGAATGCGCGACCGACTGGCAGGCAAGCGATGAAGATGGCGATCTGGGCTGACAGAGTTACTGCGACGAATCCAAGCGCAAGCACTACAACCATCGAAGGCAGGTCAATCCCGCGCAGAAAATACGTGAAAGTCAGAAATGGCAAACAGGCGCTAAAGATCATCACCGTCAGCACAACGGCAGCCAGCATCTTCCCGGCAATGATACTGCGCGGTTTGATAGTGGTGATGAACAGCAGATCGAGGTTCGTTTCAGATCGTTCAGCCGCCAGTCGGACTCCGCTGTAAAGCGGCACAAAGAGCATGCTGACCGCCAGCATAATTCCAAACAGAATCATGAAAACCGTTCGCCCGGAATCAAAGCTGAAGCTCAGATCGCCAGCGGTGAGCAGGTAAATCCCGATAGCCAGGATTTGAATCGTCAGCAATAACAACAGAGCTGTGATGACAAATCTGCTTTGAACGGCTTGACGCAACTCTTTGACCACAATTGGGTTTAGCCAGTCACTGAAGCGCGCGGCCAGTGGCTCTTTCGGCTTGGCTGAGTGAATGATTTCGGCTTCGGCTGTCATTGCACGACTCCTTTGGTGATGTTCATGAAAATTTCTTCCAGGTTGGCGCGCTGTTGCTTGAACTCAACCACGCGATAACCGCGCGCGATCAAAGCCGCCAGCAATTCCGCGCAGGCTTCGTCGGTTCCGCTGACTTCGGCTGCGACTTCTTCGCCGATGAATTTGGCGGCTTCGATATGCGGCATCTGCAACAACTCACGGTGAAGCTCTTCGTGCCGCCCAAGTGTGCGAATCAAGACCGTTCGGCGCGGAACGTTGTCGCTGAGCAAATCGGCGATGCCGCCAGCCATCAGGATTTTGCCGTGTTCGATGATGATCGCGGCGTGACAGATTTCGGCAAGCTCGGTCAGGATGTGAGAACTGATAAGAATCGCTTTGCCTTGGCCAGCCAGAGCGCGCAACAGTTCGCGCAGTTCGATTCGCGCTCGTGGATCAAGCCCCGCCGCAGGTTCGTCCAGAATCAGCACCGCCGGATCGTGCAACAGAGCGCGAGCCAGCGTAACTCGCTGTTTCATCCCTTTCGACAACGCGACCAGCATTTTGTCTCGAATGCC
>JBGAPB010000203.1:0-11068 GCA_044221525.1 Blastocatellia bacterium
GAAAATCTTTTGAGCCTCGACCGATTTCAATTTTTGCTTTCGAGGATTTGAACGTTTCAGGTTCGCCGCCCTGCCGTTGAAAGTTGATGGTGAACAGTGGGGCGCGTGGACGAACCAGAGTTCGGTCGCCGTCATCTGGTTCCAGCGGTTCGGTGTTGCCGGGTTCGACGGCGACGGGCTTGGGTTCGGGTTTCTTTTTGCGGGCTGTGACTTCGGTTCTGGGCGAATCATCGTCCCAAACGGCCTGGACCCGAACGCCGCCTTTGTTCAGTGCACCGTCAATGCTCAGACTGAGCGCGATCTTGTCGGTTTTCAATGATTTGCCGCCGACCATTTCTTTGGCGCGTTGAGACAAACTGACGGCCAGGCCTTCCTCCAAACCTTCGCGCTTGCGGCCTTGCCACACCGCGTCATCTTCCTTGCTCAGATAGATGATGTATTCGCCGGGCAGATAAGTCTGGCCGCCGGGCGGAGTAAACATCTCGCGTTTCATGACGGTTTCGACTTCGCGAGCGATCTTGACGAAAAATTCGTCCCACTCGCTCAACTGCTGCTCGGCTTCCGGCGTCAGAGCAATCGCGTCTTCACCGTCCAGCCACTTTTTAACTTCGCCCCAAAGCTTCATTTGACTACCTCTTTATCAAGAATAGACAGGATTGACAGGATTTTTCAGGATTCTTTTTTCTGGTTGAGGTGGCTTGTATTCCCTGTATTTCCGACGAATTTGAACAGAAGAGCCGAAGTTGATAAGCAGCCCTGAATCTACTCTTGTTGCGGTCAGATAATTGACCAATTGCAATTCGTTTTCTTTGCTCAAGCTTAAATTTGCTTTCAATTCGACGATGATTCGATCTTCGACCCACAAATCAGTCTGGTAATCGCCAACGATTTGATCTCCATACCAGACTTTGATTTGTTCCTGTTGCAACACTTTCAGCCCTTTCTTTTCGAGTTCGATTCGCAAGGAATTTTCATAGACCTTTTCCAGAAAGCCAGAGCCAAGTCTGTTGTGAACTTCGTAAGCGCACCCAATTATGATTTCAGTAATGGCATCGTCTTCCATCGTTTCCTCCAATCCTGAAAAATCCTGTAAATCCTGTCGAAAAAAACTCTCACCACCAGCGGCGCGAGACTACACGAACAAAATCCGATTTTCCATAAACCCAGCCCTGACGCACATCCAGCGGAGCATCCGTTTCCAGTTTCATCCACTGGCTGACTTCTATCTGCAACCAGCCATCCTTGTTTTCTTGAATCACACGGTGACGAGTGTTGTTGGCAATTGTGCCATAGGGTTTGAACTGGCCGCCCGGGCCGGTGCGAACATACAGAGCGGCGGCGGTAACTTCGATTTCGTGAGGCGTTCCGAACTCAGCGCCTTTGAAAAAGTTGTAGACGCTGGCCAGCAATCCGAAAAACGCCAAGCCCAGAAACACGATGAAAGCTCGGCGGCGCAGCTTTTCTGAAAACTTGCCGCCTATTTTTGAAGTCTTTTGCGCGGGCGCTTTTGCTCTTTGCGCTGGGTTAGCTTGCGGTTTGACTTGCCCTGGCTTTGTAATCAGCGACGGTTGATTGGGTTGAATCGGCGCAACAGGCTTGGGCGTAATTGGAGATGCCTTTTGAGGTTGCAGTTCAATGAATATCTTGCCCGGACGTTCAGCGCGTTGCGGCGGGGTTTCCCTGATTTCAGTTGGAGCCATCCGGTTCATTTCTTCAGTTGGATCCGTAACAATCAAAGGCTCTGTTTCGACAGGCTGAGCCGGTGAAACCACTTCCTGCAATTGCGAAGTCGCCGGTGTCGGGTCGAAGTCCGGTTGCACAGGAGTTTTAGGAAACGCGCCGGTGTCAAACTTTTGCCTGGGTTTGACGATGGTTTCTTCGTCAGGCAGTTCTTCTATCTTCACAGTCGGAGCCAGAGCGGCGACTTGAGCCAACTCATGCCAGAACTCCGCGATGGTGGCGTAACGAGACTTGGGATCGTCTTCGGTAGCCTTTCGCAGAACTTTGGACAATGCGCCGCCCCAGGGTTTGTTCGCCAGGTTTTCTGGCAGGTGAGTGATCGGATCGCAACGAAACTGGTTCGGCGAACGACCGCAAACGACTGTGTAAAAACTTTTGGCCAGCGAATAAACATCGGCTGCGGTCGTCAGTTGCTGCAAATCGCCAGTGTTTTCGTTTGGATTGTGTTCAGGTGGAGCGTAAACGTCCGCGCCGACGCGAGTGATTTCGGTGGCTTCGCCGCTGGTGATTTTGGCTACGCCGAAGTCTGCGACTTTCAATGTGCGTTTGTCAGCGCTGAGCAGAAAATTGTTCGGCTTCAAATCGCGGTGGATGATGCCTTTGCTGTGAGCGAAAGCCAGCGCCTCGCAAACTTGATGGAAGTAAGACAGAGCTTCGTCCAGTGGCAAAGCTCTGTCGGGGCGGTGGCGGCACAGTTCCAGCAAATCACCGCCTGGCATGTATTCAATGACCAGATAATGAAACGGGACTCCGCGCAAATCCGCAGCCGTTCCGTGACCCAGTCGCAGGATTACGTGTGGATGCCGAACTGCATCCAGCGCAACAGCTTCGTTTTGAAAATTTTCGACCAGTGTTCGTTCCAGGTCCGGATCGGGCGTGCCTTGTAAACTGGTGTTAAGCGCCTTGATGACCACGGGCGCACGACTGACCGCGCGGTCATACGCCACGAAAATCTCGGCGTAACTGCCGCGAGTCAGCCGCTCTGCAACCTCGTAGCGGTTATCTACCAGGCTATGTTCCAGTTTCAATTCAGGCATCTAAGTTGGTTGAGTAAACCATTATCCGAAAAATTGTTCATAACCATCATGGTCGCCGATCCAAAACCAAGTCACGGTATCATTTCGCAAAACGCCAACTGCGCGGTAACCGAGCGTAATTCTGACTGACCAAAGATTATTCTTTTGGTTGATGCACTTGAAATGCAATGATGGATGAAAAGGGCTTTCCGACCATAAACGATATGCCTTTCTTGCCTGGCCTTTAATCTTGTCATCCAACCCCGCGTAAGCAGTCCAGAAAGATGGCAGAGTCGCTGATTTCATAATTGTCGCTCATCCAATGGGATGGCCAGGCCATTTTCAATCTCCTGGATGGCGCGTTGAGCCGCCGCCGCAAGTTGCGGCTGTGTTCGATCAAACGCCTGATTCCATTTCATCTCGTCCTGCAATTCCTGAATGTATTCCCGCAGGTGGTCTGCAACTTGTTCCTGCAAAGGTTCTGGCAGCGTTTCGACCATTTTGGTAATAGTGGCCAGTCCGGCAGAAGGCATAACAAACTCCTTATCTTATGGATCAACAGCTCTAACCTGCGGGCGTAGCCGAAGGTTTAGGAGAAGCGGTTGCTGGCGTCGCCTGTGACGGCGGCGCATTTGGCGTCATCAATTTCTGCAAACTGTCTGAGGCATTTCTGGCCTGACCGATTTGCAGATAAGCCATGGCGATGAAAACCCAGCCTTCGTCCAGGTCGGGGTTATTGGTCGCCGCCAGTTTGAAATGGTTGATTGCGTCTTCGTATTTCTTTTCGACGAAGTTCAAGCGTCCAAAACAGTAATGCGCCTCATAATTGTTTACATCGCGCGCCAGAATTTGATTCAGTTGCTGGCGGGCGTCTTCAATCCTGCCTTCGTTCAACAAAGCAAAAGCTGAGGCCACCCCGGCATCGCGCGGCGAATATCGTAAAACGCGCGGCTGGTCTTCTGCCAAAGGCCCGCCCTGACGATTGACCACTCGTTGCAGCGGCCCGCCGAATAATCCGCCGAGTATGAACCCGGCCAGCAAGGTAACTATCAAAACGCTCATTCTCATAAACTTCGACATCTCGACTTTCTGCCCGGCTTCATCAGTCGTGGCAATATTCAAGAACCCTTTGCTGCGCGAAGCAGGCGCAGGTCTTTCAACGGGCGATTGATCGCCGGTTGAAAAGCTGTTTTCTGAAAGGTTGTTGGGATTGGCATCAGGCGCGGCCTGTGAATCGTTTGGAAAAGACTTCGGGGGAACAATAGCCAGAGACGCAGCCACAGGTAATTCGTCATCTTCAGAAACTTCCGGCTCAGTGACAGGCTCAATTTCCGGCTCCGGCTCAGTCAGGGTAATTTCAATTTTCTTTCTAGGTTTTTCAGCGTTTGGCGGAACTGTCGCCGGAGTTGAACTGGCTTGACGCATCATTGGGCGAGTCAGTTCGTCAACGTAACCGCGTTCGCCGAAATCAACGATGATGGCGGTCAGGTTGTCTTCTGCGCCCTCGTTGTAACAAAGCTGCTTAAGCGTCTCGCAAATGGTTTGTGGATGATTGCCGCTGCGCAACAGCCGCTCCAACTGGTCATCGCGTATGTGACGAGTGATGCCGTCGCTGCACAACAACAAAGTCGTGGTTTCGTCAACTTCGATTTCTATGATTTCGGGTTCGACTTCGGAATCGGCTCCGATGGCCCGGCTGATGACGTTGCGGCGCGGATGAACTTCGGCTTGTTCAGCGGTCATCCAGCCTTGTTTGACGGCTTCGTTGACTTCGCTATGATCTTCGGTCAATTGCACCAGCCCGCGTGCGTCGCAGCGATAAACGCGACTGTCACCGACGTGAGCAACGATGGCTCTATTGTCCCTGACGGCAGACAACACAACCGTCGTGGCCATTCCGTCCAATTCCGGGTTCGATTCGGCCTCGGTGTAAATTTTCTGGTTGCAGAGATCAATGGTTTCGTGAACCAGTTTTCGCAGTTCTTCCATCGGCAAATCAGTGTTCGACAAAGGCTGCGGCCCGGTGAAAACCTTTTCAAAAACCTCAGTCACAATACGGCTGGCGGTTTGCCCGCCACGCCGACCGCCTACTCCATCGGCGACGATGAACAGACCTCGGCTGGGCAACGCCAGCAGGTTATCTTCGTTCGCCTGACGCTTCAGGCCTTTGTCTGTGATTTGTCCGACAGTAACTTTCATTGGTGGTTGGTGGTTGGTGGTTGGTGGTTGGTGGTTGGTCAGCATAAAGCCGCCGACAACCGATCACTGGCCACCGACAACCGAATTATTACGATGCGATATAGCCATCAACATCCCAAGCATAAAGAAGCTTGTAATTAACGACCAGCCGCCGTGACTGACAAACGGCAATGTGATGCCGGTCATTGGAATCATTCTCAGCACTCCGCCGATGTTGACGATGGCCTGAACTCCCATAAAGGAAGTGATGCCGGCGGCAATCAGTTTGGTAAACATATCGCGCGCTTCGATGGCGGTTCGCATTCCGGCCACGACGACAATGATAAAAGCAAAGATGATGATGGCTCCGCCAACGATTCCCATCTCTTCGGCAACAACGGCATAGATAAAATCGGAATCCGCAATCGGCACGGTTTCGGGATAGCCTTTGCCTAATCCCGCGCCAAGCATTCGCCCGTCGCTGACTCCAAACAACGCCTGTGAAGGTTGAAACGCGAATTTGTTATACCACTTTTCTTCGTCGGTATTACCCGGCACTCGCGCAGCTTCCTTTGCCCACCATTCGTGTTCGTCCGTGTCAGGTGCCAGACCTCCATAACGCCACAAATAAAACCGCTGCTTGATGCGATCCGGCACGCCTTCGCTGACGATGTTTTTTACTCGCTCCACCGCTCCAATCTGAGCGCCGTCTGTGAAAACGTTGACCATCGTGTTGTAAATTCCGGCAGCGAAGATCGAAACCACAAGCAAAGCAGCCATCAATCCAATCGCAATTGTGACCTGCGGCAATCGGCGAACGGCAACTACATACAGAGTTAGATAGGCTCCAAGAAAAACCAGCATCTGGCCGAAATCCTGCAACGCGAAAAAGGGCACAATTGGCAAAGCCGCCACCAGCAAAAACGGCAGCACGAATCGCCAAGGCGGAATGCCCCAATGAGTCCGCGACAGGTTTCGGTAATGGTCGGCCAGAATTCCCGCATAACTGAGCAGAAAAGTGATTTTCACCGGTTCCCACGGCGTGGTGTTGCCCAGCGATTTACCCCTGTCGGAAAGAAAAATTGCGATCAGCGCAAAGGGCAGCGTAGTCAGCAAGCCAATCAGGAAGCTGTGGCGTTGCAGCAAGAGCAAAATGTCGTCTCGCCGCATAAAAACGAATGCCAGCGCAAAGCCTAAAAATGCCGTCAACGGAATCAGCGAAGAAAGGGAAGTGAAGATTCGGCTCAGCGTCCAATACTGCGGTTCGCCCGCGTCAGTTGGCGTAGTCGTTTGCAACTGAAAGTTCGGGTCGCCAAATAAAGCTTTTTTCTTTTCAGCGTCGTAAAGCTGATTGATGTTTTTGTATTGCTGAACCCTGGCTTTGGCCAGTCTGGCCTGGCGAACTTCGGCGCGGTTTCCGGCGGCGTATTCGGGATCGGTAAAAAGACGGTATTGGACGAATTGACCAATGCTGAAAAGCATAATGGCCACGGTAAACAGTGTCAGATCGCCCGCGTATTTGTGGCGCCGCGCAAACCAGATGAAGATGAAAAATATGGGAATGAACAGCGCCAGATCGCGGCAAGCCAGCAACACCGAAGGCGAAAAACCGCGCGCCACTCCGGCCCGGTAAATAGCCAGATAAGCCAGCGCGTCCAACACCACCAGCGCCAACAATAAAATCAAATGCGAAGAGGGGCGATTTTTCATGCCTGCAATTGACGAACGATCCTAAAGTTTTGTTCTGGATTTGTTCCCACCGCTTGAACGAGTGCAATCATAAGCTGCACAGGAAAGCGCAAACAACTGCTCTCATCAAGTTTGCGTTGAATCAACAATAGGTGATTCTGACTCAGGAAATGTGACCCTCCAAAAAATATCGCTAAGCTTTAATGTCACGCCTACGGACTCTAGCGCGACCTGACTCTCAAGTCCGATGATGTCCGCGCGAAGCCATTTGCCGTTTTGCTGACGAACGTACTGAGTAACATGCGGGCGAACCTGCGAAATCAATAGATACTCCTGAAAAGTTTCTATTGCTTGGTAAGCCAAAAATTTTTCATCAAAATCATAATTCTTTGTGGAAGACGACAGTACCTCGACAATCAGCAGCGGGTTTATCAAAACGTCTATGCCTTGCATGTTCTCAAGTATGCGCTCATCGCAAACGACGCTGACATCGGGGTATCTAAAAGGCCAGGCCTTTACGGTCTTCACTGCCATGTCTCCGCCATTGACTCGACATGGGCCATTTTCTAACAGACGTCTCAAGCTGAAAATCACGTTGGAGGCAATATCACTATGCTCGGCTTTGCCGCCAGCCATAGAAACTATCTCGCCGTTGAAATACTCAAAGCGTTCGTCGGAGTTCTTAACCAACTCAATGTACTCTTCAACTGTGTATTTTAGTTTTGGTAATGCCGTCATTGTCATTCTCCTCTTGTTGGAAAAGTTCGCTCGGATTCTACCTCATCTTTTCTGACAACGCGGGCAGAAGTAAGTTGACCTGCCTCCTTGAGCCAGTCGCTGAATCGCCGCTCCGCAAGTCACGCACGGCAAACCTTCTCGTTCATAAACCTGCCAACTGTCTTCAAACGCGCCGTCGCCATAACGGCCATAAACTTCGCGCGGGTCGGTTTCGAGCGTGCTGCCTGCTTCGATGGCTTCAGCCAGCACGGCAACGATTTCGCTGTGCAACGCTTCGGCGCGTGGCCGCGAAAGCGTGTTTGCACGAATCTCAGGATTGATCTTTGCGCGGTGCAGAGCTTCGGCGGCGTAAATGTTCCCAAGCCCCGTGACTCGCGTTTGATCCAGCAGGAAAAGCTTGATGACCTGCTTGCTTCGCTGCAAGGTTTCGTGCAGGTAATCGGCGTCGAATGCCGGATCGAAAGGTTCAGGAGCCAGCTTGCTCAGATGCGGAACCGAATCCAGTTCAGCCGTTTTGACGACCATCATCATTCCGAAATGTCGCTGATCGGCGAACAGCAGCTTGCGTCCGTTGTCCAGCCAGAAAGCCGCGTGAGTGTGCGGCGGCGGAGCTTCGTCGGCGTCAACGTGAACGAACCGTCCGGTCATTCTCAGATGAGTGATCCAGGTTTTTTTGTTCGACAGATGCGCCAGTATATGTTTGCCGCGCCGGGTGACTTCTTCGACGCGAGCGCCTTTCAGCCAGGCGGCAAATTGGCGCGGAGTGGTTTCCGGCGCTAACTTGGCGCGCAATAATTGAGCTTTGGTGATGGTTCGCCCGGCAATCAAACTTCGCAAATGACGAGCGACCATTTCGACTTCAGGTAATTCAGGCATACCCAACTGTTTACCACACCACCGCACAATCTGGACAGATCGCGCAACTCCGTGTCATAAACCGGCTTCCGCAAAACCAATCAACTTTCCAATTGAGGATTCAATGAGTTCACGCCGTCAATTTATCCAATCGCTGGCAGCGACCGCCGCCGCCGCAACAATCGAGGTTCCAATGTTTGCTTCGTCTCAAACCAAACGCCGCAACATCAAACTCGGCTTCGACAATTTTTCGATCCGCGCAATGGGCTGGAAAGCCCCGCAATTGTTGGATTACGCCGCCAAGCTGAAAGTGGACACCGTCCTGTTTTCTGACCTGGACGTTTACGAAAGCCACGACGAAAAGTATCTGAAGGAAATCAAAAAGAAGGCCGACGATCTTGGCATTGAAATCCAGGCTGGAACCGGCAGCATCTGCCCGTCGGCCAAATCCTTCAGCCCGCGATTTGGTTCCGCCGAAGAGCATTTGCTGCTGACGATTCGCGTGGCCAAGACGCTAGGCTCAAAAGTCGCTCGCTGTTATCAGGGAACTGCCGACGACCGAAAGCTGCCCGGCGGTTTGCCCGCACGCTGGAAAGACACGATCAAGGTTTGCAAAGCCGTGCGCTCCCAAGCCATTGATGCCGGAGTCAAGATTGCCATCGAAAATCACGCCGGAGACATGCAGGCCTGGGAACTGGCAAATCTAATCGAAGATTGCGGACGCGATTTCGTAGGCGCGACGCTGGATTCAGGCAACGCCACCTGGACGCTGGAAGACCCGATGCGAAACCTGGAAATTCTTGGCCCGTATGCAGTTACAACCGGCGTGCGCGATTCGATGGTTTGGGAAACTCCGGAAGGCGCAAACTCTGGCTGGACGGCCATCGGCGAAGGTCAGGTGGATTGGCAAAAGTATTTTGACCGTTTCGCCGAACTTTGCCCTGGAGTTCCGGTGCAACTGGAAATAATCTCAGGGGCAATTCGGCCTTACCCGTTCAAGCAAGACGATTTCTGGAAAGATTACGGCGACATCCGGGCAAAGGAATTTCTGGGTTTTACGACAATGGCCAAAGCCGGGAAACCAATTACACCGTTCAAGGCTCCGGCGGACAAAGACCGCAAACTGGCTGAACAGGATTTCCAGAAAGCCGAGCTTGAACGCAGCATCAAATACTGCCGCGAAGTATTGGGCTTGGGATTGAAAGTTTGAGCGACAGCAGCTTGTCAAAAGCAGTCATTGAAACCGTTTCGTTTCATCTTCAACCACGCTGGCGGGAGGTTTCAGCGGATTAGTCGGCGGCGGCGATGGCTGGTAAACCGGCGGCTGATAGCTTTGCGGAACCGGCTGCTGTCCGGGTTGCGGCAAACTATAAGGCGCGCCTGGCGGCATTGGCGGATACATTGGCTGCGCAATCATCATTTCCTGCAATCTGCGTTTCTGAGCTTTGTAACGCATCACGGTGAAAACAATTCCAATCGGCATCAGCACTGCGCTTATCCCGGACAATGATCCCAAACCAAGCACGCCAAAGATCGCGGGGGACATGACCATCAGCATAATCAGCAAGACCATTTGCTGCTTGGGCGTCATTCCTTCGGTCGCTTTGGAGATAATGTCTCCAGAGCCGGATTGCATTTGTGGAAGCGGTGCAGTTCCTCCGCTGGCGACATAGCCAGTCACTTGTTGAAGCCCAAGTCCGCACTGGCGGCAAAATTTGGTGGTATCAGGGTTTGGCGATCCGCAACGTGGGCAAAACATAGCTGGAAATCCTTACTGTTTGTTGGCATGAAACCTGCGGGTTTCATCTTCGACGACACTGCTGGGAATCGGGTTGGCGACATTTAGCGGATTGGTCGGCGGCGGAGACAACTGCCCTTGAAACAGTGGTTTAGGGACTGACGATGTCTGTCCAACCGACTGAGCCGGTTGCTGGTAAGGAGCGAAATGCTGCTGAATTTGTTTTTCCTGCAACCGGCGCAACTGGGTTTTGTAATGATAAACAGCCCAGGTCACGCCCAGCGGAATCAGCAAAAACATTGCAGCAAAAACTTCACCCGCGTTGAACAATTCTTCGCCAACAATCGCAAACACAATCGGCAACAAGATCATTGCCATAATGGTCATGATTCTTTTCTGCTTCAGAGCCAGCATCTCTGACGTTTCCGCCAACTGAATCGGGACGGATTGCTGCTGAATTTGTGACTGGCTTACCAGCGCGCCTGTGCCTCCGCTGGCCACAAAGCTGCCGACCTGAGCAATCGGCAAACCGCATTGTCGGCAAAATTTGATCGTTTCCGTGTTCGCAGTTCCACAACGAGGACAGTACATTCAGACCTTCTTTCAATGGACAGGATTTACAAGATTGACAGGATTAACTCAGGTTGTATTTGAATCCTGTCAATCCTGTCTAAATCAATTTGCGGCGTAAAAAGACGCAGCCGCGCTGACGCCGGAATCTTTTGGCTTGTAACCTTCGTCCTTCAAGCATTTTTCCAGCGCAGCCAAAAGCAACAACACATTGTTTTCCGTGCTGCCCGCTCCCATCAAACCTACGCGCCAGACTTTGCCTTTGAAAATGCCCAAACCGCCGCCGACTTCGATGTTGAATTCGTTCAGCAACCGACCACGGACTTTCATATCGTCCACGCCTTCGGGAATCGAAACTGCGTTCAGAGTCCATAACCGATGCTCAGCAGCAACAGCCATCGCCAGTCCCATCGCCTCGACCCCAGCAACCAACGCGCGATGATTCCGCTGGTGACGTTTAGCGCGATTTTCCAAGCCTTCTTCGGCGACCATTCGCAGAGCTTCGTGCAGCGCGTAATTCATGGTGATCGGTGCAGTGTGGTGA
>JBGAPB010000204.1:0-10720 GCA_044221525.1 Blastocatellia bacterium
ATGATCTGGTTATAGATGGGCGTTCGATGGGCGACATCAAACAGGGGGTGACGACGGAAATTTTCGGCGAAGGGAGTTCCATGGGGCCGCTCAATGAAGAAATGATGCGGCGTGCCCAGGCAGAACAGGGTGATCTTAGGTACAAGATCGAATGGACAACGTTGGCCGAATATCTGCTATTTCTGGAGCGACAGGGAGTGTCATGCAACGTCGCTTCGTACATCGGCGCGACGACTATCCGCGAACACGTTATTGGGCTGGAAGACAAAAAGGCTACGCCGGAGCAGATGCAGCAAATGCGCGAATTGGTTCGCAAAGAGATGCAAGCCGGGGCTTTGGGCATAGGCTCTTCGCTGATTTACGCGCCTGCGTTTTACGCCCCGACCGAAGAGTTGGTCGAACTGTGCAAAGTCGCAGCCGAATTCAAAGGCAAATACATCTCTCACATGCGAAGCGAAGGCAATCGTTTGATCGAGGGCATTGAAGAATTGATCCGAATCGCCCGCGAAGCCAAAATTCCAGCCGAAATTTATCACTTGAAAGCCGCGGGCAAAGCGAACTGGGCGAAGATGGATGCGGCCATTGCGCTGATCGAAAAAGCCAGAAAGCAGGGATTAAAGATCACCGCAGACATGTACACCTATCCGGCTGGTTCTACCGGTTTGGATGCAGCGATGCCCCCGTGGGTGTTAGACGGCGGCTACGAAGCCGCATTCAAAAGATTGAAAGACCAAGCGACGCGAAAGCAGATTGCTCAGGAAATACTGGCGCCTTCGGACAAGTGGGAGAACCTGTTTCTGGCCGCTGGTTCGGCTGACAGAGTGTTGTTGGTCGGTTTCAAGAACGACAGCTTGAAAAAATACACAGGTAAAACTCTGGCCGAAGTCTCCAAACTTCGCGGCGAAGAGGTTACTGATACGATCATGAATCTGGTTGTCGAAGATCAATCGCGCGTCGGCACGGTGTATTTCATGATGTCCGAAGACAACATCAAAAAGCAGATCAAGCTGCCGTGGGTTTCGTTTGGATCGGACGCCGGTTCGATGGCGACGGAAGGCGTGTTTCTAAAATCTTCTACGCATCCGCGAGCTTACGGTAACTTCGTGCGCCTGCTGGGCAAATACGTGCGCGAAGAAAAAGTCATTTCGATGGAAGAAGCCGTTCGGCGATTGACCAGCTTGCCAGCGACGAATCTTGAATTGAAAGGGCGAGGAATGCTGAAAGCGGGCTACTTTGCAGACGTGGTTGTTTTCGACCCGAAAACGATTGGCGACAAAGCTACGTTTGAACAGCCGCATCAATACGCGGTTGGGATGCAGCACGTCTTCGTCAACGGCAAACAGGTACTGAAAGACGGTCAGCACACTGGCGCAACCCCCGGTCTAGCTTTGTGGGGGCCGGGCAAGGTCAAATAGAAATCAAACTGGAGAACGAACTATGTTCAAAAAGATATTCAGACCCGGATGCAGATTGTTTGCCGTCGGTTCGATTTTGATGCTGTTGACGGCGGCGGCACACACCGCTGGACAGTTTGCGACAGCGCCGAATGATGCCGCTTTAAGTTCGGTTCTGGCGGCGATGCAAGGTTATAAGCTGGATATGGGAATGGGAATGAAGCCGTCCGTTGAAGAGATTTATTACAGCTTAGCTTTTACCATGAGCCTTTTGCTGCTTTTTCTGGGCGTGCAAAATCTGGTCAGCATTTACCTGGCCGGAGACTCCGCTAAATTGATGCGCTCTTTGACGATGATTAATCTGTTATGCGTTGTCGCTCAAGTGGCTTTGAACTGGCATTACAGGATTCCGCCCCCGCTAATCAGCTTCGCGTTGATAAGTTTCGTTTTCGCCTTATCGCTGGCGATGCCGAACAAGCGCGAACCATAAGACCCCTAAGAGTGTGACCTGTCGTTGTGAGCGAGCCTGTCCTTGCCGACGGCAACTACGATGGGCTCGAACTGAATTGAAAGACGAAAGAGTATCCATGCAGAAATGCTGACAGGACAAAGCTTGATTACAACATAGTGCTTTGTCCTATCAGCGTCTTACTGTTACCAATTTACTTGCCTGATGGCGAAGTCATTAACCTTGTCGTGCTGGCGCTTTGGCTCCGTTCTCCGAACCGGCATTCAACTTCACCTGGTCGCGGAACAGATTCAGCAACAGCAGCGTGCCAAGCCCGCCACCAGCACCATCGCCATTTCCGCCAGTCGCCATCACGTCGGGCGTAATGCGGACGCCTTTTTCGCCGATGACTTTAAGTGTTTCAACCAACGCGACGCCTTGAGCGCCGAGCGCGTTGACCTGTTCGCGGTAGGCCACACCTTGAGCTTCACCCATCAAACGAACCTTTTCGGCTTCGGCCTTGCCGGTTTGCAGAATGTAGTGCGCTTCGCCTTCGCCTTCGGCACGGCGCTGCTCGGCGCGGCGGCTGGAAATTTCGACACCTACGGTCGCTTCCATCAAACCTTTCTGGTTGTCGGCATGAGCTTTGGTCTTTTCCAGTTCGATGCGATTGACCTCGGCTTCGCGCTGGGCGTTGAACATCGTCTGACGCTGTTCAGCCAACACCTTTTCGGTCTGCGTCTTCATCAACTCTTCCGGCAGGCGGATGTGGCAAATCAGCACGTTGACCACGTCCACGTGATACTTCAGCAAGTGCGTGCGGACGCGGGCTTCGGCGCGTTCCTGCTCTTCGTGGCGATTCTGCAAATAAGCCATCGCCGACGATTCCGAAGCCTGGTTGCGAAAGATCGAATCAATCAGCGGATGCATGACGTTTTGAATCAGCCGATCAATCGAACCGATCTTGGCAACCATAAACGGTGCGTCTTCGGGTTTGACGCGGAACACTACGCGAACTTCCAGCCGCATTGTGAAACCGTCTTTTGAAATCACCTCGAACGGATCGAACGAACCTTTGACATCTTCCGCCGTCCATTCAACTGTCTGGTTTGTAGTTGTAATCACCACCGGAGTAACCGCCAGCGTGTTGATGTAATAACGGCCGGGGCCAACGACGGCTTCCTGAATTCCACGAAAACCTTCCGGCACGACGTAAGCTTCGTGTGCGCCCTGATCCAATCGTTCGTCGGCAGGATCGCTCAGTTTCAGTTCCTGTTCGATGCGGGCAAGGTCGTCGCCTTTGACGCCGTCCAGTTGGTCAAGGTGAGCCGCGGCCCGCGCCAATTGTTCACGCTCTTCGCGTTCCAGCTTTTCGCGAACTTTGTTGGCCATCGCGCGGCGGATTTCTTCGCCGGGGTCTTTGCCTACGTTTGAAACGATGACGGCGACTTCACCCGGTCTAACCTCTTTGGCTGCGTCTGGAATCACCTTGAACAGCAACGGATTGATGTAATACGTGCCGGGCAGCAGCAGGTCTTTTTGCGGCCCGCGCTGACCACCGCGCTGAATGAAGGCGTTGCCGTTCTGGAAATTGCCGTGACCTTCGACCGGAACAGCTACGTAATCGCGCGGATTGAGCGGCGAACCGTCAAGAGCTTCAACCAAACCGACCTGGTTTTCGTTGATGATCGCCGCGTCAGCCAGTTGAATCGAAAACAACCCGGGTTTGACCGAATTGTCTTCCAATGACATTGAGTTGGTCAGAATGCGGTATGTACCCGGCGTCAGAATGTCCACTTGCGGGCCTTTCTGACCGTTGGCGGCAATGAACTGCTCCGCATTTTGGAAGTTGCTGTGACCTTCGACGCTGCGACCTATCAACCGGCCTTGATCCAGTGAAGCTCCGTCAGCGGCGTTGACCAAACCAACTTTGCCCTGTGGAATCATCGTCGCTTTCGCAATCGAGATGCGAAACAGGTATGGGTGAATCGGCCACAAACCCGGCGGCAAGGTTCGCATTTGAATGCCTTTAACGCCGCCTTCTTTGATAAAGGCAATTGGGTCTTGGAAGTTGTTGTGGGCGTTCTGGGCGCGGTCAGGCGCGAAGATTCTGCCCGACGGCAATGGTTCACCGTCAATCGCTTCGACAATTCCCATTTCGTCAGAACCGATTTCAATCAGCGGCACTTTGCTGACAACCTGCTCGAACGGATATTTGATGATGTGCAATCCGGGCTTCAACACGTCGGCCTGTATGCCGACTTCGCCTTCGGTAGCCACCACGCGACCGGGAGGCATTTTGCGACCGACGTAACGACGTTCTTTGATCGCAATTTCTTTTGCGCCGACGTTGACCAGAATTTTGCTCAGCACGTACAGCACAACCACTACGCAAACAATCGCCGTCACGATCAGAAAGGGCGATTGCAGAAAATCGGAGTTCATATTTGTCCTTTGCAGCTAGCGAAAGAAGGGGGTTGTTAGTTTCAAGCCGACCACCGATTCGCCGCCGCTAGCTGGCGTCGAACATCGGCAATGGCTTGTTTGAGAATAAAACCTGAACCGGAATATCTGACTTCTCCTGACATCAACCAATAAGCGCATTCGACCGTCGCCAGAAAATCTTTGGCAGAGATTTTTGTTCGCAGGTCTGCGCGCCAAAGTTTGAGAGCTTCGTTGATTGCGCGTTTGAAAACTTCAGCATCGTCGGCCAGTGCGGCCAGATAAAGCATGTCCGCCAATGACCGTTGACTGATTGAAGCACTCCAATGGCCGAGCATCATTCCGGCAAATTCACTGCTCGAACGCAGTTTCTGGCTGTCAACTATGTATTCGGCAAGACCGCGCAAAAGCTCTGTGTCGCCGTTGGCCTGCCTGGCCAATTCGCCCAGAACTTCCGCATAAAACAGCGTGTCGCCCAACTTGCTCGCTTCGTCCAGGACAGTTTCATCACCTTCGGCTGCAAGATTCAGCAGTCGCTGGCGATGCTCTTCGTCACGCAATTTGGCTTCGGCAATCGCCAACTGCCTGGATTCTTCGACCTGTTGTTCGGCAAATAAACCGTCGAACTGAAAACTGGATAGTCGAGAATATCCGGCTTTGTCCGTCGAAGCGCTGGCTGCACCTCGCCAAACCACCAGAGCCCAAATCAGCAAAAAACAAGGAGTCAGGAAGAAGATGATTTCCATAACTTTTCTCCACATACCCAAGCGGGCAAGCTGAAAAACGTTTGGGTAAAATCGGCTAAAACTCTACGATTTTTCGAAAAGGCGATTTTTGTGGCGGAGCTTTAATCGGTTAGAATCGCGACCGTTCCAAATCTCAACCCAGTTTTTGAAGGAGTAAAATACAGTGAGGAATTTTCTGGAAGGCCAATTGGGCAAAGAAGTAGACATTCAATGCCATGGAGTCACCCTGAGCGGCAAAGTGATTCGTGTCGAAGGCAACATCCTGCACCTGGAAAAAGACGACGTGATTGCTTACGTCAACATAGAAAAGATCGTCGTAGTTTGGGGATCGCGTGAAAAGAAATTGCTGCAGGCTCAACTTTCTGCCAAAGCCAAAATAATCGAAAAGCCAAAGGCGGAAGCAATTTTGGTAAATCGCTTCCGCCTTTGGCTTTCAGTTTTCCCAGAAAATTTATGCCTATTTTCTGGCCACATCCTGATTGATTGGCCAAGGCCGATTTTTTGGCAAAGGCACTCGCCGATAACCAATCACCTTGCCACCCCAGTAACCAGAGTAGAAAGAGCGAACCACTCCCTGCGAAGTTGAGGCGTGATAAAACGAATATCCGTCTCGCACAATGCCAACGTGGCCCAAGCCTTCGAAAAAGACCAGCGTCCCAAACTCGGTTTCTTCGTCTTTGGTGGCTTCGGGCAAAATTGCCACAACGCCCTGGCCGAAGTCCGCGTCAGATCAATTCCAGCTTCCTGAAAAACCCGCCAGACAAAACCTGAACAATCGTACCCTCGATCATCAGTTCCGCTGGAGCGATAAGGCGCACCCAGACGATCTCTGATGGCCGTGTACATAGCTGCTTCCATTTGCACTTTGGCCTCGCGCTCTCGGCGAGACGCGGTCATTGATGGACTCAACCTGGAACCCGACCTGCTTGGATTTGGGCTGAAGAACGGCTGAAATCGGCAGACCGAACTCCATTCAAAGAAGATCACGTCCTGAGACACGAACGCGGTCTTGCGGCGAGCGCCTAACCCGACCAAAGCCAGCGTCACAAAAACAGTAAACAGACACACTGCAGCGATATGCTTGTCGCATAACTCGATTACTCCTTAATTATTTTGAAGTCGAAAGGGGTCGGCTAGATCGGTGAGATGGATTGGCAACGAGCGAACTTTAAGAGGGCGCAAAGAGGGCTGTTGTCAGCTAAAAGGGCTTGGTTGTGAAAGGGGTCTGTTAAGAAAGGGGTGCGAGGCGGGCGGATATTAGCGACAAAAGATTAATCTGTCACTAAAAAAATTAGAGTCTGGCAAAAGAAAAGTCGCTATAAGTTTGCCGCCGCCAGAATTCGCAATCATAAACAATTCTGGCGACGTGATTGCAAACCACGTCGCCAGACGATTAACAATATTCTTTCGTGGTTTATTCGCAGGTCAGAGTAGACATTGGTTTTGGAGGTTTGGGCAATGAATCTTCCAACAACATAGGCGCTCGGCGATAACCCGTGATGCGCGATTGCCAGTATCCGGTCAAACTGCTAAGCGTCACTCCCTCTGACACAGAAGAGTGATAAAAGGACTCGGCGTCCCTGACAATGCCTACGTGCCGAAGCCCATTAAAAAACACCAGAGTGCCGAACTGAGTTATCTCTTCAGCCGTAGCTTCGGGTAATTCATTCCATAAAGTGCGAGCGGCGACTCGGTCAAAGCTGGCTCCGGCATCCTGAAAGACTCGCCAGACCAGACCGGAACAATCGTAACCGCTATCATCGGTCCCGAAGTAGCGGTAGCGTATTCCTAACCGTTGAGTGATAGCCTGATAAAGCATCGCCGACTTTTCGTTGCTTAACAGCAACGGCGGTGGCAACAGGTTTGGGTGAAAAGCCGGTAAAACCAGCGAAGTTAGATTTACAAATTTCGTTTTGGGCAACTGGGGCAACTGGGGCAACTGCAATGCAGATTCTTCGCTTGCCGGACGTTTCATAACGTCCAGATTGACCTGAGCTTTTGCGGTCAACGACACTGTCAAAAACAACGGGGCAAACGACGAAACGCAAAGCAACAGCCTAAAAGCTGTTTTCATAAATCGAATCTCTCCTAAAAGAATTTCGTAGTGCCGTGTTCAGGCATAAGGTCTTAGGCGACAATGCCAATTCCACCTGAAGCGGTGCTACATGCTTTTCATAGATTCTTGCTTTGCTTAGGGTTACTGTGAAAGTGGCGAAATCTTAACCGCCCAAAACCGATTTGTCACGTCGTCTGAGAATCGGTAAAAACTGAAAACAGGAAGAACACAGATGATCGCACCAGAAATTCTAGAACGACTCAGCCGCATTGTCGGCAACCAGCACGTTTCAACCGCGCAGGACGTTATCGTCGCCAATTCGCAGGACGCATTGAAACAAGTCTTTTGCGCCGAAGCCGTTGTCTTCCCGCGCACCGCTGAAGAGATTGCGGCAATTATGCGGCTGGCCAACGAACACCTTTTTTATGTCACGGCGCGCGGCGGCGGAGTCGGTTACACAGGCGGAGCCGTCCCAATTCGCGGCGGAATCGTGCTGGCGACCGAACGGATGAACCAAATCCTGGAAATCAACAAAGCTGATCTGGTCGCCATCGTCGAACCCGCGGTGAAAACCTTTGATCTGGCCGAAGCCGTCGAAGCCGAAGGATTGTTTTACCCGCCTGACCCTTCAAGCTGGAAAGATTCGTTCATCGGCGGAAATATCGCGCTCAATGCCGGCGGCCCGCGTTGCGTGAAATACGGCAACACCAAACAGTTCGTGCTGGGACTGGATTTCGTCACTCCGACCGGAGAAATCATCAAAGCCGGAACGCGCACCCCCAAAAATGCCACGGGCTTTCACCTGGAAAGCCTGCTGATCGGCAGCGAAGGCATGCTGGGAATCGTCACTCGCTGCATTTTGCGATTACTGCCGAAGCCTGAAGCCAGGCGAACGGCGCTGGCAATTTTTGAATCGGCACAAGACGCCTGCAACTGCGTGGCCGACTTCACCAACTCCGGCATCTTGCCAGTAGCATTGGAGTTACTGGATCGAACTTCGATCAACGCGATTGAAGATTTCGAGCCGTCGGGCTTGCCTCGTCAGGCAGGAGCCTTGCTGATTATCGAAGTTGACGGCTTGAAAGAAGCCGTCGCCCGCGAAGCCGAAATCGTCCGCGAAATGTGCCAGAAACATCACGCCATTCAATTCAATCTGGCAACCGACGACGCCGAAGCCGACGCCATCTGGGAAGTTCGCCGCAAAATGTCTCCGGCTGTGGCCCGCACCGGCATCATCAAACTCAACCACGATGTAGTCGTTCCACGCTCCCGCATTCCAGCGATGCTGGATTTTCTGGAAGCTCTGAGCCGAAGCTCCGGCTTTCTGATCCCGACTTTCGGACACGCAGGCGACGGCAACCTGCACACCAACGTCATGCTGCAAACCGACGACGAAGCGACTCGGCGACGAGGCGCTGAAACTGCGAGGGAAATTTTCCGAAAAGCGGTGGAACTTGGCGGGACGCTGTCAGGCGAACACGGTGTAGGTTTTGCCAAATCGCCATTCCTTGATCTGGCGTTGACGGGGCCGACGATCGAGTTGATGAAGACGATAAAGCGAGCGATGGATCCAAACGGCATTTTGAATCCGGGCAAAGTCTTTGAAACGCCACTGGCCCCACATGAAGTGTTTGTCAGCAGCGGGCAGGCATGCTGTTGACAAGAAACTAGCCCGCTCGCCATCCAACAGCAATCCTGCTCAAAATGATCCCCGTGCTCCCCGTGGTTCAAATTCGTATACGCATTTCTATGGAACCATGCTTGGAAACCAATAAGCCTGCATCATGACGAAAATGCCTACCAGCACGGCAAGCGCGATGCTGTGAAAGAAAACAAAACGCAGGATAGTGCCTTCGTTGCCGCTTTGCCCTGTCGCCATTCCGGCAACGACGATGGATTGGGCGTCAATCATTTTGCCCATGACTCCGCCGGTGCTGTTTGCGGCGGCGGCCAGAACCGGCGGCAAACCGAGTTGTTGCGCAGTCACCTGTTGCAGGTTGCCGAACAGAACATTCGACGAAGTGTCACTGCCGGTCAGAGCTACGCCCAGCCAACCCAACAGCGGCGAAAAGAACGGGAAAAGCCAGCCCGTGCTGGCAAAAGCCAGCCCCATCGTTGAATCCAGTCCGCCAAAGCGCGTCACAAACCCCAACGCCATCATCGCCGCAATCGTCAGTAACGAAATCTGAGCGCGTTTGAAAGTGCCGATGAATATCCGCACCAGTTTCAGCGCAGAAACTTTGAGCATAGTCCCGGCGATGATGCCCGTAATCAGCAAAGCCGTGCCCGTCGCAGAAAGCCAGTTAAAAGTGAACCGAGCCTCTTCGGCTTTGGGTTGCAAGACGACGGGCGGAGCGCGAAAGACAGCTTTGTCCAGATACGGCACAGAAAATTCGGGCAGCGAAATACCATTCAGCCAGGTCTTGAATTGCGGCAATCCCCAGACGAAAACCATCAGGGAAAGGATGATCCACGGCATCCAAGCTCGCAGCGCAACGGCGGCGGGCGGATGTTCGCCGCGTTGTGATGGAATTGAGGCTTCGTCGGCAAAGCGCCACGTCTTTGGCGGCTGCCAGAATTTCAGCAGGATGACCAACGAAATGATCGAAGCGATAGCCCCGGCAATGTCCACAACCCAAGGGCCGTGATAATTGCTGATCAGAAATTGAGCCAGCGCAAAGCTTGCGCCAGCGGTCAAACACGCGGGCCAGATTTCGCGCATGCCTTTGAACCCGGCCATCGCCCAGACCAGCCAAAAAGGAATGATCAACGAAAACAAAGGCAATTGCCGCCCGGCCATCGCGCTCAATTGGTCAAGCGGCAAACCCGTTACTTTTGCCAGCGTAATAATTGGAGTCCCCAGCGCGCCAAAAGCCACGGGCGCAGTGTTGCCGATCAGCGAAAGACAGGCGGCTTGCAAAGGTTTGAATCCCAGCCCGATCAGCATGGCGGAGGAAACCGCCACAGGAGTTCCGAATCCAGCCGCGCCTTCGATAAAGGCGCCGAAGCTGAAGGCAATCAACAACGCCTGTATGCGGCGATCATCGGCCAGCCCGGCAATTGTCTGTTTTACTACCTCGAACTGTCCTGTTTCGACCGTGATGTCATAAACAAAAATCGCCGACAGCACGATCCAGCCAATCGGGAAAAGGCCGAATGCAGCGCCATTGCCTGCGGCTGCAAAAGCCAGTTTGGCGGGCATTCCGTAAACAAGGACGGCGACCAGCATGGCCGAAGCCAATCCGATCAACGCGGCCAGGTGAGCGCGCATGTGAAAGAACGCCAGCAAGCCGAGCAGAACGATTACGGGAATGGCGGCGACCAGAGCTGAAAGCAAAAGGTTGCCGAGCGGGGTGTAGGTTTGTGTCCAGTTCATGCGGGTGTCGGGGGCTCCTGTTTCATTAGTCTGTCGGAAAGCAGAGTCTGCTTAGACAAGATCAAGCGCGATGACTTCGTGCAAGTCAACGGACGGCAGAGTCATGCTCACCAAGCTGCCTGATTCCAGATACAACGGAGTTTTTCCGCTGACCAGCAGTTGCACTTTCTTGATGCGGCGTCCGTCTGGAATTCGGATTCGCACTTTCTGCGCCGGCGCAGAGATGATTTCGCGGATCGGCCCTTTCATCATCATTGG
>JBGAPB010000205.1:0-14708 GCA_044221525.1 Blastocatellia bacterium
CGGTCTGCCGTTCGTGGCGATCCAGCCAGCGCAGGTACAATTCCACCTGGCCTTTGTCGGCGGGTTTGAAGTCGCCGATTTTCAATTCGATCATTACCAGCCGCCGCAACCGTCGGTGATAAAACAGCAGGTCAATGTAGTAATCATCGCCATCCAGCGTGATGCGTTTTTGGCGGGCAACAAAGGCAAAACCGCTGCCGAGTTCGAGCAGGAAAGATTCCATCTGACGCAAAATGGCGGCTCCCAAATCCTTTTCGCTGTAGGTGTCCCGCAAGCCCAGAAAATCCAGAAAGTACGGATCACGAAAAACCAGATCGGGCGTCAGCGTGCCGTCTTCGCGCAAATCCCGGAGTTCTTTTTCAATCAACTTCTCCGGCTTTTTTGAAATGGCCGTGCGCTCGTAAAGCATGGATCGAATGCGGTCTTGCAACGTTCGCGTGCTCCATCTTTCATAGATGAAGACTTGGCTTTGGTAATCTGTTTTTTGGCTGTCACCTGTCACCTCACTTTTGCCGGTTTGGCAGAACCAGTTTTTCACACCAGGTCGCTTGATTAAGTTGCTCAACCTTGATGTGTTTGCCGGGCGCATTCGACAAGGTCAATTTCTCTGCGCCACTCAAGCTTAATTTATTGAGGCTGTCGTGCGCGGCAATGATGGCTTGCAGGATTACCTACAAGCCTTGTGGGTCTTCGTCGGCTTCGGCCAACGCCACCCACAGTAAGTCTGGCGCCTGTTCCGTATTCGCTGCCAGGCGCTTGTGCTCATTGTTGTTTTCTCACAGAGTTATCAGGTTTTCAGTAAAACTTTGTGTTCTATAATGGGCACATTATGCACGCCAGGCTGGTTTCGCCAATAGCGGAGAAGGGCCTTGGGGACGCCAAACTTGGGACAGATTGCCACGAGTTTGGGACAAAATTTCTCAATAAAGGTTCACCAACAGGACTTAGGCAAGACGGCTTCGATATATGCGTGGTTTTCCACCCCGCGACACATTTTCCCAAGAAGGAAACGATTGGTGAGATCGGTAAGCAGTTGCGCGTCGCGGGTTAGAAAACCACGACACAGACGGCGCAAGTCCTATCCTAACGATTCCCTGATTCAAAGGATTGCCCCAATAACACCGGAACCGTAACGCACCGGAGATCTTTGCTATTGGCGTTGGCATAACGCTTGCTGATCACCTTACGGCCGGCACATACTAAATGAACGATATGAACATGAACCATCAGGCTCTGAGCCATTCTTTACCTCACCTCACTCCGTTTCAACGAATGAGGGCAATCCTTCGACTGGACTTTCAAGATTATGTCTTGATCGTAATTTACACAGTTTTTATTGGCCTGTTGATGTTGGCGGTTCCGCTGGCCGCTCAGGCGTTGGTCAACACCATTGCCGCCGGCGTGATGGTGCAACCGTTGATTGTCCTGACGTTTGGCGTGTTCGGAGCCTTGTTATTTGCCGGTGTGTTGAGGCTGTTGAAACTGTCGCTGTTGGAGAAATTGCAGCAGAGAGTATTCGCGCGAACCTGCCTGCAATTGACAGAGCATTTGCCGCGGATTCAACACGACGTGTTTAGCCGGGAGTATTCGCCGCAACTGGCCAATCGCGTGTTTGAATTGGTCACAATTCAAAAAGCTCTGGCCAAAATTTTGCTCGACGGGCCAGGAGCGGTTTTGCAAGTGCTGATCGCCTTGTTGCTAATGTCGTTTTACAGCCCGTATTTACTTGCCTTTGCGTTGTTTTTGATTCTGTTTGTGGCGTTCGTCGTTGGAGTTCTGGGCATTGGCGGGTTGAGTACCAGCATTGAAGAGTCTTATCGCAAATACCACATGGCTGATTGGTTGGAAGAATTGGCGCGATGTCAGCGAAGTTTCAAAATGAATGCCGCGCCTGATTTTGCTATTGGAAAAGCCGACTCGCTGATTGTGGATTACATCAAGGCACGAGCCGGACATTTTAGAGTTTTGTTTCGCCAGGCATTCGGAGATTCGCTGTTTCGTGCGGTTGCCAGCGCCGGAGTGCTGGCCATTGGCGGATGGCTAGTAATCAACCGCCAGATGACGTTGGGTCAGATAGTCGCGTCTGAAATTGTCATTGTCGGGGCGTTGCAGGGTCTGGAAAAGGTGATACGGCTGCTTGAAACCGGGTACGATTTACTGACAAGTGTGGACAAGGTGGGGCATTTGATGGATTTGCCGGTGGAACGAGCCAAAGGGCGTGAGCTGAAACCAAACCCGAACGGAGCCAGCGTGGTTTGTCGCAAAGTCCGTTTTTCGTATGAAGGGCGCGGAGAAACGCTTTCCAATCTGGATTTGGTCATCAACCCAGGTGAACACGTTAGTTTGATTGGCAAGAGTGGTGTCGGCAAATCCACTTTGGTCGCGTTGCTGTGCGGGTTGCAGCAAGCAAACCAAGGATTGGCGCAAATCAATGGTTTGGATGTACGCGACCTGAACCCAGAGAGCTTGCGACGGTCGGTTGGACTGGTCAGTGATTCCAACGAGGTTTTCGCCGGAACCATTGAAGAAAACATTTTGCTGGGCCACGAAGACGTCGCCAACGAAGATTTGCAGCGTGCCATTGAAATCGCTCAATTGACTGACGACTTGACCCGATTGCCTCACGGATTACAAACTCACTTGATCAGCGAAGGCCGTAATTTATCGCGCGGTCAGGTACAGCGGTTGATGATTGCTCGCGCGGTGGTGAAGCGTCCGCAGTTGTTGATTCTGGACGAAGGGTTCACCGGCGTGGACGAAGACGACAAGCTGAAAATTCTGGAAAACCTGTTCGCTCCTGAACACAACTGGACAATCATCAACATTTCCCATGACCCGGAAATCGTCGCGCGTTCCCGAACAGTTCACGTTATGGTGTCAGGCAAAATTGTCGAATCAGGCGCGCCGTCAGAACTGATGAGATTGCACAATAGCGAATTCACCAAACTCTTTCCCAGCCTTGAGCTGCGCGAAATCAAATAATCCTCTGTAATCCAAATTTTGAAGTTATGACATCGTCGAAGGTAGAAAAAGCCAATGACTTGGAATTGGCATCAATAAAATCGCAACCAGCAAAGCAGATCGAACTGCATTCACTGGAATTGATCAAAACTCCGCACCGATTTCGCACTCTGGCTCTGGTGTTGTTTGCGCTGTTGATGCTGTTGGCGCTTTGTTTGATTTTTGTTCCGTGGCAACAATCGGTCACCGGATATGGCCGTGTGATTGTGTTTTCCCCCATGGATCGCCCACAAAACGTCGAAGCGCAAATCCCAGGCAGATTGATCCGGTGGAATGTAATGGAAGGTCAAAGCGTCAAAGCCGGTGATGTGTTGGCGGAAATACAGGACATTGACTCAAAGTTTTTGGCCGATGACCAGATTGCCCGATTGCAATCGCAACGTGACTTTATGCAAAGCGGATTGACGCAATCCTCTGCACGTGAATTGGCGTTGGGCAACCAGTTTGGCGATTTGGATAAATCGCGTAATGCGGCCATTCCGTCAGCCGAACAGCGCGTGCGTCAGGCTGGGGATAGGTTGAAGGTTGCCGAACAAAACGTCGAACAAGCGCGTCAGGCGGTCACGACCTCTGAACTGAACCTGAAACGATTACAGGAATTGTTTGAAAAAGGACTGCGTTCCAAACGTGATTTGGAATTGGCGGAACTGGACATCGTGACAGCTCGGACACGGTTGGAAAGCATGCTGGCAGCGGTGGAAGTCGCCAACAAGGACCTGCAACTGGCGCGATTGGACAAAGAGCGAGTCATCAATGACACCGCCGCGCAATTAAACAACGTGCGTGCCAGCCTGGCTTCAGTGCGCGAAACCATTGCCAAAGGAAACAGCGATTTGCAGAAGCTGCACGTGGACATCGGCAATGTCGAAGAGCGCGCCAAACAACGACTGATCAAGGCTCCGCGCGACGGAAAACTGGTTCGTGTCATGCGCGTCGGTCAGGGCGAAACCGTCAAGGCCGGAGACGTACTGGCTGTGCTGGCTCCGACCACCGACGATCAAGCGGTCGAATTGCTGCTGTCGGATTACGACACTCCTCTGGTTTCGGTTGGCCGAAAGGTGCGGTTGAATTTTGCAGGATGGCCTGCGGTGCAATTTGTCGGCTGGCCATCAGTGGCTGTCGGGACGTTCGCTGGCAAAATCAAAGTGATTGACGCCATTGATGATGGCAAAAACCGGTTCCGAATCATCGTCGAACCAGATCACGAACTGATCAACTCCAAAAAAGAAGAGCCGTGGCCATCGTTGAATGAATTGCGTCCGGGCGCTGAAGTCAACGGATGGGTACTGCTCGACACCGTCTCGCTGGGATGGGAACTGTGGCGACAATTCAACGCCTTCCCCCCGACAGTCAGCCGCGGCCCAATCGGAGAAAAGCCAAAATTGAACACGGACGGCAAAGACCAAAAAAATAAGAGCGACGACAAGGGCGATAACAAAGACGACAAGTGATTCCTTTTTTGGCAACGGAACTTTACAAACGAAATGAAAAACGTTTTGCTCAACTACATAGTCCTGATAGGCGTGATTCTAATTTCAACGCTGACCGCGCTGGCTCAGGACAACAAAACTGAAGTGATTACTCGTTCCATACGTGAAGCCTTGCGGCAGCCGCTGTACGACAACTTTTCGCATTTCAACAGTGCGCCTTCCGAGACCACTAATTCGTCAGGCAACCGTCAGCAACAGGTTCTGACTTTGGATGAAGTGCTGAATATCGTCGAATCGCATCACCCAAAATTGCGCGGAGCGGCGGTAAATCAACAAATTGCGTCGGCCAAACGATTGGAAAAGCAGGGTGCATTCGATCCGGTCTTTTCAACCGGCGTGGATTATTTGCGCTTCAACTCGGAATTCGACAGCAAAACCCTTCGCGGCAAAGCGGCGACCACGCGATTGGCTGATGCCAGCGTTGAATTACTGACACGCTCCGGCGTCAAAGTGTCTGGCGGCACGCGCTTCAATTTGGGCAAAGTCAAAGCGCCTCTTTCTCCAACAGGAGAAGGCGGCGAATACTTTCTGGAATTCAAAATGCCGTTGATGCGCGGCTGGCGCATCAACGAAAAATCCGCCGCCGAACGACAGGCCTTGTTGGGCGAACCGCTGGCCGATGCGGATTACCAAGAAGCCAGGTTGGAATTGTTGCTAAAAGCGGCAACGAATTATTGGGATTGGGTGTCAGCCAAACAGAAATTGGACGTGGCGCGTAATCTTTTGTCGCTGGCGGAATTCAGAAGCAAAGCGGTTCGTGATCGCGTAGCCGCAGGCGATTTGCCTCGCATTGATGCGGACGAAGCGGATTTGGAAGTTCAACGCCGGCAAGGCGGCGTCATCAAAGCCGACCGTGATTTGCAAAAAGCCGCATTCAAGTTATCCGTGTTTTTATGGCTGCCCAATGGCGATCCCGCGCCGGTCCCACAGGAAACCGATTCGCCTGCAAGCATTGCTCCGCCGGTGTTATTCAGTAATGACCAAGCGGAATCCGGCACGCGCAGCGCGCTGGATCGTCGCCCTGAATTGCGGGCGCTAAACATCAATCAGGACATCAATCAGGTGGATTTGGATCTGGCCAGAAATCAACGCAGACCCGCCGTGGATTTAGCCTTCAGCCCCGGACGCGACGCCGGTTTCGGCGGAATCGGCAACACTGTCAAAGCCAGCATCAACCTCACATTGCCTTTGCGCCAGCGAACCGCCGATGGACGCATTGCCGCCGCCAATCTGAAACTGCAAAAGCTTGAACTGGATTTGGCCAACGAACGTCAGCGCATAGCCACCGAAGTGTTAGACGCCGTTTCGGCAATCAACACCACTTACAGCCGGTATCGAGCCGCGCAAATTGAAGTCGAATTGGCCGTAAAATTGGAAGAAGGCGAACGCGAAAAATTCCGACTGGGCGACAGCACATTGTTTCTGGTCAACCAGCGCGAACGCGCCACCGCCGAGGCCCGCGTCAAACTGATTGAAATTCAGGCGGAGTACGAACAAGCGGTGGCAACTTTCAGGGCATCCACAGTACAGTTCTGAACCCGGTTAATTGACGTTGGTGACGATTGTTTTCACCGTGCCTTTCAAAACAATGGTCGGCAATTTGGCGGCAGTGGATTCTGACGCAGGACTCATCTTGCCTTGCACAGTCATCATCAGGTTGTTGGTTTTGACCAGGCATTTGTCCAGGTTGACTGACCAGCACTACCCGCCGAGGAAAATTCCATATGTCGGGAAGCCGAAATGCTTCCTGACCGTTTGCGGCTGATCAATCTTGCCCGCCATCGCTGGCCGGAGAGTTGAGGTTGCGGTTCGCCTGATAACGACGCCATTGTGCCATTTGCGTGCGGAGCCTGTCGATGACGATGCTGCCAACCAGGTCAGCCATCAGATACGTGATGCCGGTGTTCAGGTACATCTGCTTTAGCCAGCAGCTGCTACCGCGCCGGTATCCGGCGGTTAATTGATAACGGTTATAAGCTCAGGGGGCAGGATCGTCACCAGGCGTAATGCGCTTTTGCCATTGTTAATCAGAAAAGTCGTGCAAACGCAGAGCGCCACGCAGGCCAGCATCTGATTTGCCATGCCGAACAGCGGCCAGATCGTGGCAATCGAACCTTTCAAAATCATGTATGTCCACGGAGCGACAGCCAGCACGCTGGCCAGAATGGCTCCGGGCAGCCAATCGGGTTGGGCGAATTTCTTGTGCACGCCGCCCAAAATCTCCTGCATCATAAAGCGAGCGACGCGCGTTCCGGCGTCCACGGTCGTCAGGATGAACAGCGCCTCAAACATGATCGCAAAGTGATACCAGTAACTCATCAGGTGCGACATGCCAGGAATCCCGGAAAAGATTTGCGCCATGCCCACAGCCAGACTGACAGCGCCGCCGGTTCTTCCGGCCAGATTTTGTTCGCCGACTGCCTGAGTCAACGCCGCCAGGTTCGATTGATCGAAACCCATCGAACGCAAGCTGCCGTCAATTTTGGCAAAGGCTTCGACCGGCACGTTGATCTGAAAATAATCGTGCGGAAACATCGAACTGGCTGCGATCAGCCATGACGCCTACGATGGATCGTAGACATCTGCGCCGTAACCAATCGGACGGGCGTGAGTTTCTTTGTCAATCAGCTTCGGCGTCGTGCCGGAGCTAATCAGCGCGTGAAAGCCGGAAATCGCTCCGCAGGCGATGGTGATAAACACAAACGGGAAGACTTTGCCGGGGATGATCGGGCCGCCTCCGTGAATGAATACCGTAATGCAGGCATTTTGTCGTAGGTGAGGACTGCGAAAAATTCCAATCGCCAAAAGGCAATCGAGCCGAGTTTCATATACGAACTCAGATAATCGCGCGGGAGCTTAAACAACCACACCGGCAGCACCGAAGCGCCAGGCCATAACCCGCAACCATAAACGTGATGGTCAAAATCTTTGTCGTATTTGAAGTAATGGCCGAGAGAAGAGTTCTGGACAGTTTCGCCAAAGACTACGGCCAGCACCAGCAGGATGACGCCGATGATCGTGCCTTCCTTGATGGCGCGGTCAGTGCCGCCTCGCCAGCGGAACATGTACATTCCCATGAGCAACGCAATAGGAATGGTCATCGCAATCGTGAACAATCCCCACGGACTTTCGGCCAGGGCGTTGATGACGGCCAACCCTACGCCAGCCAGCGCGACGATCAGGATGATCAGAATGGCGACGGTGGCCACGGTTCCGGTAACACGGTCAATTTCTCGGCGAGCAATTTCCGCCAAAGACTTGCCGCCGCTGCGCATCGAAGCCGCCAGCACAATGAAATCGTGAACGGCTCCGCCCAGGACCACGCCAATAACCAGCCAGATCAATCCAGGCAAGTAACCGAACTGCGCCGCCAGCACAGGCCCAATCAAAGGCCCCGGCCCGCTGATCGCCGCAAAGTGATGCCCCCACAAAACGTACTTGTTGGTTGGGTTGTAGTTATTCCCGTCGTTGAATTTATGCGCCGGAGTTACGCGCGAATCGTCCAACGCCAGGACTTTGGCGGCGATGAACGCGCTGTAATAGCGGTACGCGATGGCGTAAATGCACAGAACTGCGATGAGGATGGGGACTGCGTTGATAGTGAGGGAATTCATGTGTGTCTCCTGAATTTTGAAGAATTACTTTCTGATAGCTTCAAACGTTCCTAAAGGATTGCACCCTGCAAATCCACAAAAGCTGATTTCACCATTTATCTTGCCCTGCTTGAGTTTTCCGTCTAGGAAATCATTTGAATCAAACATTCCTGGCTGGAGGTTGATGTTGATATCTTCTCCCTTATAGCCACCTGCGAACTTGCCCACAATTTCCTCGCCGGAAAAAAGCTTGAGTCTCGAATCTGCGCTTTCGTAATATCGTAAACGCCAAGTCCCATGCACGGCATTGTCACGGAAAAGAGTAATCGTAAGAAGGCCTTCAGCCACTTTGGCTCCCGTTTTGTCATGAACGACAAGTGAGTATTCGCCAAATGGCCAGTCTAAAAATCTATTTTTGAGATAGGGGCGTAGTGGGAAAGCAAATGCCAGGACAGTAGCTATCAAAAAGCAGGCAACAAAGACCATTGTCCAAGGTTTGATCCGCATGAAAAACGGCCTCCGTTTTCTCTTTGTTCATTGTGGCTAAGCCATTCATGAAAGTGTGATTAGCCCGTTGCGAAAATCAATGTTCAGGTTCTGTCCGCGAAAAAAAATCCAGGCCGAGCACTCCGTCAATTCCGGTTGCCACCGGCAGGTTGTAACAACACACGTCGAAACGTTTTCGTTGTTGCCCAAGCACTGAAAATCTTGTCAGCTTCAAATGGGAGACGATTTCGGACTGGCTGCCGGTGATGATTCGTGACTGTTCCTGACTGGCTTCAGGGTCATAGCCAAGCTCCATCAAGCGAGTTTTGTTGATCACCGTGCTTGTCGCTCCGGTGTCGAGCGCAAGCAACAACCGCGCCTTGCCTGTTGGTCCCAAAACCTCAGCCCACAAATAGACCAAATCTTCAGTGGGGTCGAAAGGAATGTTCATAGCAAATAGCTGACTCCCTCAGGGGTTTTTCCGGTGAAGAAGACGGCAAAATCTTTCGGATGCGAATCAAGCTGTAAGACTTCACGGTCAAACACCAGGCGATCCGAATTGTGATAGACCACTTTACCTGCTCCAAGCACATTGTGAAACTGATCGGTTTCAGGATCGGCAATCAGAACCCATTCCGAATTAAACCGATTTTTGATTTCGTCCATCGTCAGGATAATCCCAGTCGTCACTTTTGGTTGCGGTTGCCATAACTCAATGCTCCTTTCGCTTAATGACGTGCTAATCGAACTTGATGTTCAAGCTTTTCAAAAACTGTTTGTCTTCGTGGCTGATTTCGGCCAGCCGTTGTTCGACGGAAATTTGGTTGGGGGGCGGAGGCGTGTCTTCCTGCAAATCACCGAGCACGATGGTGGCTTCCAGCACCAGATAGACTTCGTGGCCAGCGTCGCGTATGTTCGCGGGCAATATCGTCGGAATCTTCCAGCGAGCGGTTGATCGCTTCGCCGAGTTCTCGCACAAGTTTTTGCAGGTAATCGTCCATTCCGTTCAGTTGGTCAGCCTTTTTTTGAGGATGAAATTCGCGGCGGATTATAGCCGCGCGATTATCAACGGTACAGCGGGGTTACAGTACCGCGCGCGTCAGCAAGCGATTCCACGCGATCTGCCGCTTGCTGACGCGCGCAATCCCGCAACGACGCTCAATCCTGTTGGCTCTGATTTAGAATCCGACTCCAACAACAATTTAACGCAATCATTCGGCAAGGAGGAGGGCCGACTTATGTCCAGAAAACGAAGGCAAAGACCAATTCACCACTTCATCCGGCATTGAGATGAAAACCAGATTCGCAGCGGAGATTTGCCCGCCGACTTCGCCTGCTGGAGTTGGGCGAACCGGGCAAGTTCCCGTTCACTCGCGGAGTTTATTCGACGATGTATCGCGGGCGGATGTGGACTGCGGCGGCAGTACGCCGGATTCGCTACAAGAAGAATCAATCGCCCGGTACAAATATCTGCTGAACAAGGCACGACTGGCTTGTCCGTGGCCTTCGACCTGCCGACTCAGATTGGTTACGACAGCGATCACCCTTTGGCTTCGGGCGAAGTCGGGCGCGTAGGTGTGATTGATTCTCTGGCCGATATGGAAGTTTTGTTCGACGGCATTCCGCTCGACAAAGTTTCGACTTCGATGACGATCAATTCGACGGCTTCGATCTTGCTGGCGCTTTATATCGCCTTAGCCAAAAAACAAGGCGTCACGCCGGACAAGCTGAGCGGCACGATTCAAAACGACATTCTGAAAGAGTACATCGCGCGGAACTTACCCGCCACGAGCTTCCGATTCGCATCATCACGGACATTTTCGCTTACCGCCCAAGAGGTTCCCAACTGGAACACGATTTCGATCAGCGGTTACCACATACGCGAAGCCGGTTCGACTGCCGCGCAGGAAGTCGCGTTCACGCTGGCCGACGGCATCGCTTATGTGCAAGCAGCGATTGATGCCGGGTTGGCGGTGGACTATTTCGCTCCTCGACTGGCTTTCTTTTTCAACGGCCACAACGACTTTCTGGAAGAAATCGCCAAGTACCGCGCTGCCAGGCGAATGTGGGCGAAGATCATGGAAGACCGTTTCGGAGCCAAAGACCCGAAATCAATGATGCTGCGTTTTCACACTCAAACCGCCGGTTCGACGCTGACCGCGCAACAACCCGAAGTGAACATCGTCCGCACTACGATTCAGGCTTTGGCGGCGGTGCTGGGCGGAACTCAATCGCTGCACACCAATTCGATGGACAAGCTCTGGGTTTGCCGACGGCTGACGCTGCGCGAGGTACTCATGAACTCAGCAAGTTATCGCCTATGAATCCGGCACGTGGCAGACACCGCCGATCCGCTGGCGGGTTCTTATGCGATTGAACACCTGACCAACGAAATCGAGCGACTGGCGTTTGAATACATCGCCAAGATTGACGAAATGGGGCGTGAATGCTTTTCGGCCATCGAAGCCGGTTACGTTCAGCGAGAGATCAAACGCCGCTTACGATTTCAGAAAGCCGTGGAAGCGAAGAGGTGAAATCGTCGTCCGCGTGAACCGGTTTCAGATCAAGGAAGAAGCTTCGATTCCTACGTTGAAGATTGACCCGGCGTTTGAACAGGCTCAGGTCGAGCGCGTGCGAAAGGTTCGAGCTGAACGCGACTCAGCTGCGGCAATGGCTGCGCTTGAGAAAGTCGAAGCCGCCGCGCGTCTCGGCGAAAACCTCATGCCTCCGATCATCGCGGCGGTTGAAGCCTACGCGACGCTGGGCGAGATTGCGGATAGAATGCGCGCGGTGTTCGGCGAATACACGGAAGCGACCTATTAAATTGAAGCCTGTGCAAATTGATCTTCAATGGAATCAATCAGTTCACGCCAAGTCGCAAAGTCGCCAAAAAGGAAAAGAAAACAAGCCATCTTTCTCTCCTTGGTTTCTTTGCGCCTTCGCGGCTTTGCGTGAGATTTCAATTTGCACAGCCTTCATTAAATTGGAGAGGAGAAATTATGGATCAAAGATTGTTGAGGGCAGACGAACTCGGTGTACGGCTTGAGATTGTGCGAGGCTTGCCTATCTGGGAGCCGCATCCGGTTTACAGACACCAAAAAGCTGTTGACCGGATTCGCAACAGGATTGAAAACGTCGCCGTCAGCGCAGAATTGCAGAGTAATGCTTGCAAATGTATTAACGCCGCGGACGTATACATCAGCTTCCCGGACGGTTCGCTGAAACGGCCAGACATTGCCATTTTCTGCCGCGAACCCGAAGAAGACGATGAAGCCATCACTCTGGTGCCTGAAGCAGTAATTGAAATCGTCAGCAAAGGTTATGAAGCCAAAGACCTGGAAATCGGCCCCGGCTTTTACCTTTCGCAAGGCGTCAAAGACGTGGTGGTCTTTGATCCTTACACGCTGCTGGTCTTACACGCTCGCCGCGACGGAACCAAACGCATGACTTCGCCAGTTGAGATTTTGCTTGAGTGCGGTTGCAAGTGCGTTGTGTAAATTGCTGTGAGTTCAAGCCATACAGCGAAGTGGTGTGGTAAGCTACGCGACCTTAAAACAACAAACAGATTCGATAGGAGAAAGTATGCTTGATGCCGTTGCCGCTCAGGAATTGCGTGCGCAGCACGATGATCTAAAAGCCAGAGTTGCCGAATTGCGGAGGTTTCTTTGACGTAGATGCCAAACGCAGTGAGTTGGCCAAACTGGAAAAGCAGGCCTCAGCGCCGGATTTCTGGAACGATCAAGAAAAAGCTCAGAAGGTTTTGCAGCAGCGTTCGCGCCTGGAACGCGCGCTGGACACAGCCGAAAATCAGCAGCGATTGGTTGAAGACATAGCCGTGCTCTTTGATTTTGCAGCCGAAGACGACGCTTCGGCCAACGAGCTGCGTGAATCAATCAGCAAGCTGGCCGCCGATGTCGAGGAAAGCGAAACGCAGATGTTGCTGGGCGGGCCGACCGACGCAAACAATGCTTTTCTTTCGATCAATTCCGGCGCAGGAGGAACCGACGCCCAGGATTTTGCCGAAATGTTGCTGCGAATGTATTTGCGATGGGCGCAAAAGCGCGGCTTCAAAACGGAAGAAATTGACCTGCAACCGGGCGAAGAAGCCGGAATCAAATCGGCCAGCTATCGCGTTGAAGGCGATTACGCTTACGGATTGTTGGCAGGCGAAGTCGGCGTTCATCGTCTGGTTCGCATGTCGCCGTTCAATTCAGGCCAAAGTAGGGAAACCAGTTTCGCTTCGGTTTTTGTCACTCCCGAAATTGACGAAAACATCGAAATCGAAATCCTGGACAAAGACCTGCGCGTTGACACTTATCGTTCGACCGGAGCCGGAGGCCAGCACATCAACACTACGGATTCGGCAGTTCGCATCACGCACATTCCAACTAACATTGTCGTGACTTGCCAGAATCAGCGTTCGCAACACCAGAATCGCGATGTGGCCATGAAAGTTTTGAAATCGCGGCTTTACGAAATGGAGATGGAAAAGAAACAGGCAGAGACAAACAAACTGGCGGCCACAAAGCGCGACATTTCGTTCGGTTCGCAGATTCGCAATTACGTTTTACATCCTTATCGGCTGGTCAAAGACGTTCGCACCAAACACGAAACCAGCAATGTTGACGCAGTGCTGGCAGGCGACCTGGACGATTTCATCAAAGAGTATTTGTTGTCTAAGTCGGGAGTCGGGAATCGGGAATCGGGAGTCGGGAGTTAAACCGATTACTGACTACCGTCTGCCGACTACTCAAAGAATTATGGAAATCCAAACACCCGAAAAACCCAGAAACAGCCCGTGGAACGAAGTGATGGGCTTGATTCTTATCTCCACAGGCTTTGTGCTGGTGCTGGCGCTGGTGACTTACCACGCGGACGATCCGTCATGGACTTCGACAGGCGGGTACAGGCGAGCCAAAAATTTGGCTGGGCCAATTGGAGCCAACATCGCCAGCTTCATTTATCAGGCGCTGGGCGTGGCTGGCTGGTTGATTCCAGGCGTCCTGTTCATCATGGGTTGGTGGCAGTGGACGGACAAACGCACGGAAACCTCAAAAGCTGAACTGGTGGGAATCTTTCTGCTCATCATTGCGCTGACCGGATTTTTGACATTGATTCCCTGGGAGCCTAATTCATTTCGGCTGGGCGGATTCATCGGTTACTGGCTGGTACGCGATTCGACGATTGGCATTTCGCGTTACATTGGCATCGGCGGAGCTTTTGTGGCTCTGGTATTACTGCTGGTTGTCGGATTGTTGCTGGCGACGCCTTTGTCGGTGTCGGCGCTTTTGAAAAAGCTGTCTGAGCGGCCACCAGACCAAAACATCGTTCAAATCGTGAAAGATTGGGTTACGAGTCTGTGGCAAAAACCTTACGAAGGGCAGTCAGAATTCGTATCAGGCAGAGGCTCCGGCAATTACGAAGCAGATTATCCACAAGCCAGGAACACAGGTTCGATCATAATCAACAGCGGAGGCGAAGACCTGTCCAAGGCTGCGCGTCCGAACGCGCGCAAAGCCAGGACTGCCGGATTGCCGAAAGAAACTGGAGAGGGCAATGGTAATTACGGCTTGGTCAATGCTGAAAATGAAGCTGCTACATTAGGCGACGGAGAACAATCCGGCACGAGCGCAGTCAAATCTTCGCGCGGAACAACGGCCAAACTTACGCTTGATGCAAGCAAAAAGTCCGGTGGCCTGCGACGCCCAACCAAGAACGCCCCTGATTCTTTTGACGACGAATTGAACGACAGCTTTGACGACGATGAAGCCGATGCACCGGGAACGGTTCGCACAGTCGAAGATATGCTGGACGACGTTTCAGTAAAACGTCCTGAAGAAACTGAAGATCGCAGCGCGCCGAAAAAATCCACTGGTCTGGCAACAAAGATCAAACGCGCACTGGCCGATTACAAACTGCCTTCGACAGAAATGCTGACGCTTCCGGCTGGTCGTCCTGAAATGGCGGAAGCCGATCTGCTGGAACGCGCCCGACAACTGGCCGAAAAATGTCAGGAGTTCAATGTCAGTGGCCAGGTCAAACAGATCAGTCCTGGGCCGGTTGTTACTACTTTTGAATTCAAACCCGATCCCGGCGTCAAATACAGTCGCATCACCAG
>JBGAPB010000206.1:0-11031 GCA_044221525.1 Blastocatellia bacterium
GACCCGGCGCGGAAACGCCAGACGCACCAGCTCGCGGGCCGCGGGGCGCTCGGCGCCGTCGGGCTGCTGGCCGAACATCACCGAGCCGATCTCGCAGGTGCGGATGCCGCCCTCGATGTAGATCGCCGCCGCGAGGGCCCACGCCGGATACTCGTTCCAGGAGAGATGCACGGCAAGACTGAGCGGCTTTCCTGTTGCTGTTCCTTTGTGGGCCTTGTTTGCTGCGGTGCTGATTTCCTGCACTGTCGGCGTGGTCTTCGGAGTCTTTCCAGCCCGTCGAGCATCGAGATTGAGTCCAATTGAAGCGTTGAGGAAAGAATAGGGGGGCGGTGAGTGGAAGCAGGAAGGACTGACCTTTGCAGCCCATGACTTAGCGCACAAATAAAATGCAAAAACAAATTCTCAAAGACATTTTTATAACGGTTATTGACAGCTTGCGAACGCACAAGCTGCGGTCGGCGCTGACTTTGCTTGGTGTGGTGATAGGTACGGCTGTCGTTGTCATGGTTGGCGCAGTGCTGACTGGATTGTCTGCCCGTGTGGCGGCGGTCAGCGAAAAAAGCGCGCCGAACGTTATTTACTTTACGAAGGAAGAAAAGATCGGCCCATCGTTTCGGCGGCCTTCTCCCGAAGAGCGGCAGCGAAAAGACCTCACTTATGAAGACGCTCTGGCCGTGGCGGCGCTGGATAAACCGCAAGCTGTTTCTCCGCAAAAGATTCGCGGCAGTTATGGACCTTCGGCAAACAAGGCTTCGATGACGGCGCGTGGCCGCGAAGCGATCAACCCTCTGATTCTGGGAGTTTGGGAAAACTTCCCGGAAATCGTCTCGGTCAGCGTCGAACGCGGCAGGTTTTTCACTTTTGCCGAGCGTGAAAATCGCGTGCAGGTTTGTGTCATCGGTCAGGGAATAGCTGCTCAGTTATTCGAAGGCACAAACCCACTGGATCAGGAAGTGAGAATTGACGGACGCATTTATCGTGTCATTGGCGTGCTGACAAAGGCTTCTGGTGAAGGAGTAATAGGCAGCGACGAACTGGACGAACGAATCGTTTACGTCCCGTTTGAGACTCTGGCCAAACAGTATCCGGAGATTGAAGGCGTTGCTATCGTCGTGCGCGCTCCGGCTGGCAAGGTTGATGAAGTCATCGAACAGGTGACAACGACGCTCCGCATTCGGCGTAACGTCCCAAACGACGCTGAAAACAATTTTGGAGCCAACCGCGCTGAGCAGGTTTTTGAAGTCGTTCAGCAAATCATCGTCGCGCTGGCGGCTTTGGTTGTGCCAATTGCCCTGGCCGGATTGTTAGTCGGCGGCGTGGGAGTAATGAACATCATGCTGGTATCCGTGACTGAGCGTTCATCGGAAATCGGGATTCGCAGAGCCTTGGGCGCCAGACGCAGAGACGTGTTGACACAATTTTTGATCGAAGCCATCACCTTGACTGGTTTTGGTGGAATTATTGGCATCGCGCTTGGGTTCCTGTTCGCTTTGGCGCTTCAGCTTATTGTTGATTTCCCAGCCGCAGTGCCTCTGTGGGCAGTGTTGGTCGGCTTTCTGACTTCTGCTTCAGTTGGGCTGATTGCCGGGATGTGGCCCGCGATCAGGGCGTCAAAACTTGATCCGGTTGTGGCCATTCGCGGAGATTGATACTTTTATCTGGTTGTAAAACTCAGCCTACTAAGCCAGAATGCACCAGATTTTCGTTCCACCTTTTTCTTCAACACAACCAAACAGATAGGAGAATCGGCAGTGTCAGACAAAGTTCTGGTCTCGCTGGAAAATGGCGTCAAACGGATTACCTTCAATAATCCCACGCGGCGAAATGCCATGGATTTTGAGGCGTTCAAGTTCATCGGCGATGAAATCAAACGATCCGCTACGGATGAAACCAAGGTCATTGTGATGACAGGCGCCGGCGATGCTTTTTGCGCCGGGGCTGATGTTCAAGGGATGGCAGGCGGGGACGTTGGCGCGCACGACGTAACGGCCTCACTTCGCGCCGGAGTCAATCCAGGCATTCAGGCCATGCGTGATTTGCCCAAACCTATTGTCGCGCGGGTTCATGGTCATGCCGCAGGAGTCGGCTGCAATTACGCGCTGGCTGCGGATTTCATAGTAGCTTCAGATCAATCATTCTTCGGCCAGGTTTTTGTCAAAATTGGGTTGATGCCGGATGGGGGAGGCACCTACTTTCTGCCGCGTACCGTGGGTTACTGTCGGGCGTTTGAATTGATGGCGCTTGGCGAACCAATTTCGTCGCAACAAGCCTTTGAAATGGGAATGATCAATCGGGTTGTGCCTGTGGATTATCTGGATGAAGCTGTTGACGAGCTGACCAGAAAGCTTGTCGCTGCGCCCGGATTGGCTCTGGGTAAAATAAAAGCCGGTTTGAACGCCAGCTTGCAATCCGATCTGGCAACCGCGCTGGAATTTGAAGCTGTCGGTCAAGGCGATTGTTTCCGCTCTGAAGATTTCAAAGAAGGCGTTTCTGCATTCCTGCAAAAACGTAAACCCAATTTCAAAGGGGAGTAGTCGGGAGTCGGTAATCGGCAGTCGAGTTTGATGAGTGCGGTGACCGCGATCATTGGGCCGACAACCGACAACCGACAACCGACAACTGACAATGAACAACAATCAAACTACTGAAAAACAGGCTTGGTTTGCTCTGGCAGTTTTGTTCGGCATTAACACATTGAATTTTTTCGACCGCCAGATTGCGGCGGCTGTGGCTCCGTTGATGATCGCTGAGTTCAAGATGAGCGATTCTGATTATGGAGACATAACTACTGCGTTTATACTGATTTACGCGGCTGTCGGAGTCCCGTTGGGAAGGTGGTCTGATCGTGGAAATCGTCCCAGAATTTTGGGTGTAGGCGTGGCCGTTTGGAGCCTGTTTACCGCTGCCAGTGGTTGGGCGCGAGGTTACTGGTCTTTGTTTGCAGTGCGAATGGGAGTGGGTGTTGGCGAAGCCAGTTGCGCTCCGGCAGGGAATTCGTTGATTGGCGACATGTTTCCGGTCAACAAGCGAGCACGGGCAATGGCAATTTTCATGCTTGGATTGCCGATAGGAATTTTTCTCAGCAATATGTTTGGTGGTCGGATCGGGCAGGCTTACGGTTGGCGACGCGCATTTATTATTGCTGCAATTCCGGGATTTATCTTTGCGCTATTGGCGTTGAAGATCAGAGAGCTGCCGCGCGGCGCTTCGGAAGCTGTTCAAGTGCCGGTTTACGACGACGGAGTTTCGCCTTACCGTCGTGTGTTGAGCATTCCTACTATGTGGTGGATTATATTGGCAGGCGCGCTGCACAACTTTAACGCTTACGCCGTGAACGCCTACATGCCGCTGTACCTGGTTCGGTATTACGGTATGAACCTGAAAAGCGCGAATAACATTGCCGCGATAGTCCTGGGAGCAGTTGGCGTGGTTGGATTGCTGGTCGGTGGTTTGATGGCTGATTGGGTTCGCAAAAAAAGAGCTAACGGGCGAATGCTTGTGGCTGCCCTGTCGTTGTTGATTTCAACGCCTTTGGTTTTGGCGGCGCTGAGTCTGCCAAAAGACCAAATGGTAATGTTCACTGTGTTGATGGGAATGGGCTGGCTGCTGTTTTACATTTACTATGTGACGGTATACCCGGCGATTCAGGATGTGGTGGAGCCTCATTTACGAGGCACGGCAATGGCGCTGTATTTCTTTGCAATGTATGTGCTTGGCGGTGCTTTTGGCTCAAAGATTTTGGGAATGATCAGCGACAATCGCGCCCTGAATGCCGCTGCAAAAGCCGGGCAGGTATTTTCTGATGTGAAATTGGTTCCGGCGGAGTTTCGCGCAATTGGTTTGCACGAAGCATTTTTTGTCGCTCCATTGGTTTCTTTGATTCTGGCGGCAGTACTGTTTGCCGGAACGCGCACAGTCGCCGGAGACATGGAAAAGTTGCGGCTGCGTTTGCAGGCAGCCGCTGAGAAGTAAGCTGTAAGAGGTCGTTTTATGAGTAGTAATCGCAGAGATTTTTTGAAAAGCAGCCTGGCTGTTGCTGCTGTTGGTTTACCGGTTTTTGGTCAGGAACAGCAACCGCCCGACCAGATCATTTATGTTTGTCCGATGCATCCGGATGTGAACTCTAAGCTTCCTGGCAAGTGTCAAAAGTGCAATATGAAGCTGGTGGCGACAAAGGCCGGAGCCATCGGCAGCGATGACTTTTATGTTTGCCCGATGCATCCCGACGTCGTTTCGAACAAGCCAGGTAATTGCCCGAAGTGCAATATGAAATTGGTCAAGGCTGCTCCGCCTGAATCCAGTGACTTTGTCGTTAAGATTCAAACAACTCCTTCGCCGCCCCAAGCAGGGCAGAAAATCAAGTTCCGGTTCACTATATTTCATCCTTCAACCGGCAAGCAGATCACACAGTTCAATACTTTGCACGATATGCTTCTTCACCTGTTTGTCGTCAGTCAGGACTTTGAAGAGTTTCAGCATATCCACCCAGAAAAACAGCCGGACGGCAGCTTCACGATTGTCACTGATTTGCCGAAGGCCGGATATTACAAAATTTTCTGTGATTTCTTTCCGGCTGGCGGCACTCCGCAAGTCACTCACCACAATCTGGTGACGGCAGGTTTCAAAGGCGATTTGATTTCATCTCAAGCCCGGCTGATTCCCGATAAACCGGTCGGCGACAAACTGGTCAGAGTGGTTGATGGCACGCGCTTCGAGTTGAAGTTCGAACCGGCTGAGCCTTTCTCTGGAAAGCCAGCCGAGTTGCGTTACCACTTGACTGACGAAAAGACCGGTCAGCCTGTGGATGATTTGAAGCCTTATCTGGGGGCCTGGGGGCATACTCTGATCCTGAGCGAAGATGGAACTGATTACCTGCATTCACATCCGACCGAGATGATCCCAGAAGACCTGACCATGGATGAGCGCAACAAGCTTCCGTGCAAACCGGATGTAGTCTTCGACACTTTCTTTCCGCGACCAGGTAATTACCGCATCTGGTCGCAGTTCCAGCGTAAGAATAAAGTACTCACCGTGTCGTTCACGGTTTCTGTGCCTCGGCTGAAGTAGCAATCAACAAAACAAGATCGGCAAAAGAAAAATGGGCGAACCGTTCGGCGCACGTGCTTCCTGGGATGCAAAGGAAGCGCGAGCTTAAGCGATTCGCCCAACTGTTTGCCGTAAAGGCAGTTTTATTGAACGTTGACGTTGACGGCGTTGGCCGCTTTGGTGGCAACGGTCAGGGCAACTGCGACGTTGCCGCGTCCGCCCAAAGTGCGAGGCAATCGAACGTTGACCTGATCCAAACCTGCAAAGCCATTGGAAGCGCCAGCGTACAACACTTCGGCAGCGGTTCCGCCAATCGTGCAGATGACATTTGACAATGACGTGTTCCCTTTAATGCCAGTGCCAAAGAAGAGCACGAAAAGTTGATCCGTGTCAGGTCCCAACACAATCGGCGCTGCGACATAACGTGCCTGAGCCTGGTCAAAAGTGATAATAGGCTCAAAGCTTCGATCGCCGTTGGCTTTGATTCGCATCAAAACTGCTGCGGCGATTCCGGCTCCGTTCATATTGGCGGCAAACAGCGCAGGAGCCACAGCTTCAACCGGGATGTTACCGGCGGCTGCCGGCGTGTTGTTGCGGGACACCGTAACCGTCGCCATTCCGGCGGCGGTTCCAGCCGGAATCAAAAAGTTGATCTGCCCTGCGCTGGTTGCGAACAGTCCGGCATCGCGTTCAACGCCAAGGTTGTCTTTGACCTTGATGCGCGTGTCTCCAAGAACTGTCGGTAATGGTTGAGTGGTGGCGGACTGATTTCCAGCGGCCAGGTTTGTGCCAAATACCGAAGCGATTGAATCTGCGGCCAGTGTTCCCAGGAAACTTGCTGATGAAACAGTTGCAACCTGCGGCAGCGAGACAGCAGGTTGCATGCTGGCGTTGCTCACGTAAATGTAATCAATAGTATTGGCCCCATTGCCGTTGGCTGCGTTTGCGGCAACATACAATGTGACTCGGCCAGCAGTCTGCGCAGGAGCTTTCCATTTGAAAGACCAGCTTGCCTGATTGGTTCCGTTGGGTTGGAAGCCCGCGGTCGTTTGTCGTATGTACTGACGCCCAGCATAAACGCCTGTGCCGTCAGCCAGCGCAGTCCGCTCTGTGTCAGTTACGAGCAGATCGCCTGCGCGGCGTCCCAGATCATCCAACGCAGTCGCTTGAAAACCATAGCGAGCGCGGTCGGCTTGATTCAACGTAATTGTTATCGCCACTTCTTGACCTGGTGTGTAAGTCGCAGGAAGGCCTGTAATAGACAAGACACCTGATCCGGTGTTGAGAGCGAACGAATTGTGACAGCCCTGACAGGTCAGTTCAGCCGGAAAAGTTCCCAACGCCGGGGCGCCAGTTCGTCCGATGGGTGGGCCAGCGGAAAAAGCGTCTACCCGCGAACCATAAAAGCCATAAAGCAAACCAAAAACGGCGAAACCGCCAATGGTCATAAGTTTCATCAATTTACTGCTAGCGATCATTGGGCCCCCTAAAAGTTGTATTTTGTTTTGAACTGCGCGCAGCTTCTCTACAAACGCGCAGTACGCGATCTATCCAAAGTTTCGGCCCTGGCTTCAGGCACAACCCAACCTGCAAAGGCCGACTCAGTGGTTCTGTTATTGAATTTGGGAATAGCAAGTGAATGTTTTCGGTAAGGCGTTAGCAAACATTGTTCCAGCCATAGAAAACCAATAAAAGTGTTAATTAAATAGAGTTGGCTTAACCATCGGCTTGTTTTATGGTGACAGCGTGACTCTTAAAGTGACAAGAGTGGGGGCAGTGACATCGTCGCCGAATCATTTTTTTCCATAAGCTGATTGGGCATCGTGACTTTCGGCAATGCCTATGGAAGAATCCTTACCTACTTGCTGAAACTCTTTCTGCTAGGAAATCCAGTCAATGATTCAACTTGAAAATGTGTCGCGCGAATATGGCGATGGCAAAGTCTTTTACGCTCTGGATCACGTCAGCCTGCGTATAGAACGTGGCGAGCGTGTCGCCGTGATGGGACCGTCAGGTTCAGGCAAATCCACGTTGCTGAATTTGGTTTGTGGTTTGGACGAACCGACTTCTGGTGAAGTCAGGATTGATGGATCGAACATCGCTTCGATGGATGAAAAAATCGGTATGGTTTTTCAGACTTTCAATCTGTTGCCAACGTTGACTGCCTTAGAAAATGTCGCCTTGCCGTTGCGTCTGAACGGTTCATCCAAAAAAGAAGCCGACTCTCGCGCCAAAGCCATGCTTGAAAAAGTCGGACTCGGAGCGCGCGTCACGCATCGCCCGGATCAAATGTCCGGCGGCGAACGTCAGCGCATTGCCATTGCTCGCGCATTGATTTTCCAGCCCCCTGTGTTGCTGGCCGATGAACCGACCGGCAATCTAGACTCAAAAACCGGCGAAGAAATTCTGGCTCTGATGGATGATTTGCACAGAGAATTCAATACGACAATCCTGATGGTTACTCACAACGAAGAGGCCGCCGAACACTGTGATCGCGTCATTCGTTTGCGCGACGGCAAAGTTGTCAGTGCAGTGACTGTTAAAGAACGCGCGGCGGAGGTGCGTTGATGTTTTCAGTTCTGGCTCAAATCACCTGGAAACAATGGCGGCAACATCGTCTTCGCACTGCGCTTACGCTGTTGGGCATCGCGCTCGGAGTCGCGGTCTTTTTCGGGGTCCGCACGGCAAACCTGACCTTGCTAAGCTCGTTGACGACCACAATTGAAAAGCTGGCCGGCAAAGCCACACTGCAAGTGACTGGCGGAGAATCAGGCTTTCCCGAATCAGTTTGGGACACTGTCAAAGACACGCCCGGAGTTCGCGTCGCTCAGCCAGTCATCGAAGTCATTGGCAACACGGCCTTCGCCGATCAAAGCAGTTTGATGATCGTAGGCGTTGATATGCTGGGCGACCGCGAGCTGCGCGAATATGAATTCGACGAGTCCACTACGGAAATCACTGACCCGTTGATTACGCTGGCTCAACCGGATTCGATTTTGATTTCGCGCAAGTTCGCCGACAAGCACAACCTGAAAAGATGGCGACAAGCTGCCGCTGTTCACTTCGCAGGGGCGCAAGGAATTCACCGTGCGCGGAATTTTCAAACCTCAAGGAATGGGCGAAGTTTTCGACGGACAGATTGCCGTCATGGACGTGTTCAACGCGCAGTTTGTGTTCGGGCGCGGTCGCAACATTGATCGCATTGATTTGATGAACGAGCCTGAAGTTGATGTTCTGGCTTTGCGCCAAAAACTGCGCGAACGTTTGCCTGCTGGCGTGGAAATTGATCGCCCGGCTTCGCGCGGAACCGGAATCGAAAAAGCCATTTCAGCCATGAGCATTGGCGCAACCATCGCCAGTTTTATCGCCTTGCTGGTGGGCGTGTTCATTATCTTCAACACGTTTAGCATTTCGGTGAATCAACGCTGGAAAGAGATTGGCGTTTTGCGCGCGCTGGGCGTCGAGCGCGGAAACGTCCAGCGAATGTTTCTGGGCGAAGCCGTGTTGATGGGAATTATTGGCAGTGCGTTGGGAATCTTTCTCGGCTACTTTCTGGCCATTGGAGCCGAACGAATGTTGAGCCAGATCGCGACGCAATTGTTTAGTCAGATTTCGACTCAACAGCCGCCGGTTTTCCGATGGGATTATGCTGTGACGGCTTTCGTCATTGGCGTGCTGTCTTCGCTGCTTGGAGCTTTGATGCCCTCGCGCGCGGCTTCGCGGCTGAATCCGATTTTGGCGCTTCACAACATCGAAACTCGCCAGCAAGAAGACATTCTGGGCAAAGCTCGGTTGATTGCCGGAATCGTGTTCGTTGTCGTCAGTATGGGCTTAATTGGTTTTGCTCCGTCAAGTGTTGGAATGAACCTTCAGTTCGGTTATGCGGTGTTGCTGCTGCTTGGGATGGTTATGCTGTTGCCGAAAATGACTCAATGGATTGCGCGGTTGATGCGCCCGTTGATGGATCGTTTCTTCGGCTCGGAAGGCGTGCTTGCCGTGGACACTATGATTCAATCTCCGCGCAGGACTTCGGCGACGGTCGGAGCTTTGATGGTCGGGCTGATGTTTGTCTTTGCGACGGCGGCTTATGTTCGCAGCTACCAAACGGCTGTCTCCAGTTGGATGGATCGCATCGTCAATTGCGATTTGTTTGTCGCCGCTTCCGATCAAGCGCGCTCGCGGACTTATCATTTCAGCGAAGGACTCAGCCAGCGCATCGCCGCTTTGCCCGGAGTCAAACGAATCGAAAACGTGCGAATCCTGTTTCCGGCCTATGCTGACGATTCGATTGGAATGGTGGCGCTGGATTTTGACGGATGGTTTGAGCGTGTCAAAAACGTCGTCGAACAAGCCGACGAAAACGAAGCTCGCGAAAAAATGGTCAGCGGCGAAGGCGTGATGGTTGCCAGAAACTTCGTCGAACGTTACCACCTGACTGTTGGCGACCGGTTGAAACTGGCGACTCCGACTGAGCCGTTCGATTATCCGATCGTAGGTGTGATCGAAGATTACACTTCGGAAAAAGGCGCGGTCTTTCTGGATCGCAAACTTTACAAAAAGTACTGGAACGATTCGTCGGTGGATATGATCGAAATCAACCTGCTCGCGGGAACGGATCGTGAAGCTGTGAAAACTGAAGTCCAGCGTTTGGTTCGCGGCGAACATCGCGCCTTCGTTTACACCAACCAGGAATACAAAAAATGGATCATGGATTTGATCAACGGCTTCTTTGCGCTGAGTTATATGCAGATGGCCGTTTCGATCATTATTGCCGCTTTGGGCATCGTCAATGCTCTGATGATTTCGGTGGCTGAGCGCAAACGCGAGCTTGGCGTGTTGCGAGCCATCGGTGGTTTGCGCAGTCAGATTCGCAAAATGATCTTGCTGGAAGCCGCTGCCATCGCCATCGTAGGCGTGTTGATCGGAGCCATTGCCGGTTTCCTGAACACCTGGTTCATTGTGCGAACGATGGCGATGATGGTCGGAGGCTGGACTATTCCGTTTTCGTTTTCGCCGGTAATGGTGCTGGTGGCGTTGCCGCTGGCGATTGGAATTGCACTGCTGGCGGCGTGGCTGCCGGCGCGAAAAGCCGTCAACCTGAGTGTGGTTGAGGCGATTGGTTACGAGTAAGAACAAATCAAATTGAAAGGAAATTGTAATGACAACGATCAATTCATTTGACGGCGGTCAGTTCGACGCTTATCTGGCTTTGCCGCCCGGCAACTTCGGGCCAGGTATTGTTCTGTTGCAGGAAATCTTCGGCGTCAATCACGAGATGCGACGCATCGCCGATTGGTATGCTGAACGCGGCTTTGTCGTTTTGTGTCCTGACCTTTTCTGGCGGCAGCAGCCGGGAATTCAATTGACCGATCAAACCGACGCTGAATGGCAGCGCGCTTTTGAGTTTTACAAAGGTCTGGACGAAGCCAAAGCCGTTGACGACGCCGGAGCCGCGCTAGAAGTTTTGCGAAACCATCCGGCCTGCAACGGCAAAGTCGGCGCAGTCGGTTTTTGTCTGGGCGGCAAACTGGCTTATTTGATTGCGACTCGTTACGCGCCGGATTGCAGCGTTGGGTATTACGGCGTAGGCATTGAAAACGCGCTGGATGAAATCGCCAACTTGAAAGGCAGCTTGATGCTGCACATCGCGGAGTTGGATCAGTTTTGTTCGGCTGAAGCTCAAGCCAAAATTCATGCCGCGCTTGGCCAAAACTCCAACGTCACGATTCACGATTACGCCGGACAGGATCACGCCTTTGCCCGTGTAGGCGGCGCGCATTTCAACGCGGCTGCGGCGGAGCTTGCCAATTTGCGAACGCTGGAATTTTCCGCTCGGCATTTGAATGGGGGGAACTCGGCGGCCAGGCTTTCGGCTTTGTGGGGCGACCACGTCAAATATGAATTTGAAACGCGCAACACCGAAGACACTTTGGCGACGATGGTTGCCGACGCTTACGTCAATCACGTTCCGGTGTTGACCGGCGG
>JBGAPB010000207.1:0-11292 GCA_044221525.1 Blastocatellia bacterium
GCCCAACGGCATTCTGCTTTCGATTGATGAAAAGACGCTTTACGTGCTGCACGGTTCTCCGACGATGATGGCTTACTCGTTGAGCACGCCAGGAATGCTGGGCACGCCGCAGACAATCACATTGGCAGGCAACGGCGGAGGCGACGGGATGACGATTGATACCCAGGGGGAATCTTTATGTCACCCGCCCGTCCAGCAATGCCGTTCAAGTGTTGACGCCTGCCGGCCAATCGCTCGGCACTTTCCCCCTTGCCGAAGCTCCTTCTAATTGCGTATTTGGCGGGGCCGATATGAAAACATTGTTCGTCACTGCCCGCACTTCGGTTTACACGGCGCGAATGATTTCCATCGGTGACCGCTTCGCTTCGCCTGTTGCTTCGGTTTCAGCCGCCAGCTTTTCAGGTTCGCCGATGGCGGCAGAGACAATTACGGCTATGTTCGGCAACGGATTAGCCACGGCAACGGCGGTTGGAGCAACGGTTCCGTTGCCGACTCAGCTTGCGGGAACTTCGGTCAAAATCACCGACAGCATGGGAACCGAACGATTGGCTCCGTTATTTTTCGTAGCCGCAGCCCAGGTCAATTACCTGATTTCATCAAGCACTGCTGCCGGAACGGCGACAGCGACAATCACGACGGGTAACGGTTCGGTTTTCACCGAAGGCTTTCGCATAGCCAACGTCGCCCCCGCTTTGTTCGGCGCAAACTCCAATGGGCAAGGCGTGGCGGCAGCAGTAGTGCTGAGAATCAAAGCAGACAATTCGCAAAACCACGAGCCGGTTGCGCGCTTCGATTCGGCGACAGGGCGGTTCGTTTCTGTCCTGATTGATCTGGGTGCGGCAACCAATCAGGTGTTTCTGCTGGTTTATGGCACAGGCATTTGCAGACGCAGCACACTTCTAGCCGTCACCGTAACCATCGGAGGAACAGCAATTCCTGTTGATTACGCCGGGCTGCAAGGCGATTTCGTGGGTCTGGATCAGGTCAACATTCGATTACTGCCGAGCTTGGCCGGACGTGGCGAAGTTGATATGGCGCTAACCGCAGACAACTTGATTAGCAACACCTTGCGAATCAACATCAAGTGAATTACGAGCGACAGGAAAGAACCTAACTTAATGTCATAGTTGAAAAGGTGCGGCTACGCAAAAAAACAGCAGAGTCGCCTCACGGTGTTCGCGCGGCAAAGCATCGGCTAAATTTCGCGCAGCCGACACTAGCTGCCCCAAGAACAACCGAGCAAACAACTGCACTATATTAAAAGCCTTGATGGTAGTGAGAACCGGCCGCACAACTTCAACAGAAGTCACCAGCAACTCACTGATTGGATGAACACAACTAAGAGGGCTTATTACTTGTAACCATCTTTAGCAAATCTTCGACCGTGCAGTGAGATTCAATCGAGTGACGTAAATGGCATGAGGAATTGACAAGGTATTGATTTCGCCTGCCTTCGCGGCTTCTTTTCAAAATACCTCCACCTTCCAAGTCTGCCACTATTCGTTGTACCGCCCGCTCAGTAATCCCAACCATGTCTGCAACATCACGCAGGCGCAGATCAGGCTCTGCAGCCAGACTGATCAATACGTGCGAATGATTAGTTAGAAACGTCCATCCAGCTTCGGATTTTCCTTTTGGCTTACCTTCATCATTCATCAGTTCAATAACCTCACATTTAACATACGATAAACTTGTCGCGAATTAACTATCGTGATACTGTAGTCTTAGGTCAGATAATAAGTCAGCAGGTTTTAGGCGCGCAAGGCGATACGTTCTTCGTGCTCAAAGGCTTTAAATTCTAAAAACCAGAGAAAGGTAGGAATAAGTTAAATGAACAATAAAAACACCCCTATCACAGTCGCATACGGCGATGGGATAGGCCCAGAGATTATGGAGGCAACGCTGCATGTGCTGGAGCAAGCAGGCGCATCAATCGAGATTGAAAAGATTGAGATCGGTGAAAAGGTTTATCAGGACGGAATCAGTTCCGGCATTCGACCCGAATCCTGGGAGTCTTTGCGAAGAACTGGGATTTTTCTAAAGGCGCCGATCACAACCCCCCAAGGCGGAGGTGTTAAGAGTCTCAATGTAACTATCAGGAAAACTCTTGGCCTATATGCCAACGTTCGCCCTTGCAGAGCATACTCGCCATTCGTTAAAACCAATTACCCGGAAATGGATGTTGTCATCATAAGAGAGAATGAAGAGGATTTATATGCCGGCATCGAACACCGACAAACTGATGAAGTAGTGCAATGCCTAAAGCTAGTCTCGCGGCCCGGTTGTGAAAAGATCATCCGCTATGGTTTTGAATATGCGCGAGCCAGAAACCGTAAAAAAGTTACATGCTTTACAAAAGACAACATCATGAAGCTTACGGATGGACTCTTCCACGAAGTATTTAATGAGATTGCCCTGGAATACCCTGAATTGGACACCGAACATATGATCGTTGACATCGGGATGGCAAGGATGGCAACCACGCCAGAAAGATTCGATGTCGTAATTGCGCCGAACCTTTACGGCGACATACTCTCCGATGTTGCTGCTGAAGTGTCTGGTTCCGTTGGGCTTGCGGGTTCAGCCAATATCGGCAACCTTGGGGCGATGTTTGAAGCCGTTCATGGCTCTGCTCCAGACATTGCCGGGCAAAACATTGCCAACCCATCCGGGCTATTACTGAGTGCAGTCAAAATGCTGGCTCACATCGGTCAAGGTAATGTGGCCGAGCATGTTCATAACGCCTGGTTAAGAACCATTGAGGAAGGTATTCACACGCTTGACGTTTACAGCGAGCAGCAAAGCAAAAAAAGAGTTGGCACTCGTGAATTTGCCGATGCAGTTGTGGCGCGATTAGGTGAGTTGCCACAAGTGTTCAAACCTGTGAGCTACAAAGCAGAAGCTATCCAGTTACCCGTCTATCGCAGGAAAGAGCCTGCTAAAAGAGAGTTGGTAGGGATAGATGTTTTTCTCTATTGGCAAGGAGATAGGGCGGAAGATTTAGCGGCGCAACTACTAAAACTGGAAACTGCTCAATTACAGCTTTCAATGATTACCAACCGCGGCGTCAAAGTATGGCCTGAAGGGTTCCCCGAAACTTTCTGCACTGATCATTGGCGCTGCCGCTTCCTACCTGAGTCGTCTGAGACAATCAGCCAAGGCCAAATCGTCAAATTACTGGATGGGATAGCACAAGGCGGCTTGGAATTCATCAAAGCGGAAACGCTCTGCACGTTCAATGGCCGCCCCGGTTTCTCGCTCGGGCAGGGACAATAGCTTGGTCGAGTCCAGATCCGCCGAATGGCTGATGGCATAATCTTACCAGCCACCCGGGACTGGAGTTGATCAATCAGTAGGGAGTCGCAAGGACAAAAGCCGACAGCTTTTGTCCTTGCGCGAAGTTTCTTACTCGCAGGCAGTTGCGGCAATCTTGTTCAACGCGCCGCCCCAGTAGTTTCAATCGTCGAATTCAAATTTGTAAATGTCTTCAATGGGAGTATTGGGGGTTAGCATCAGCAAGTCGTTCAGGTAGCCCGTATGCAAATCATAAACCCAGCCGTGAATGTTCGGCCTCTGCTCAGTTCGCCAAGCGTGTTGAACGAAAGAAGTTTCCGCCAGTTTCCAGGCTTGCTCCTGAACATTCAGTTCAACCAGACGCCGGAAGCGCCGATCGCTGTCGGCGATACCATCAAGTTCATGCTGATGAAACCGGTACACGTCCTTGATATTCCGCAACCACTTGTTGATTAACCCCAAATGCTTGTTTGAAAGCGCATTTTTAACGCCGCCACAGCCATAATGCCCGCACACAATGATGTGTTTAACCTTTAGCACATCCACTGCGTATTGAAGCACACTGAGCATATTGAAGTCGGTATGAATGATCTGATTGGCGATGTTGCGATGCACGAATAATTCTCCAGGTCCGGCCCCAGTGACATCTTCGGCTGGAACCCGGCTGTCGGAGCAGCCGATCCACAGGAACTCCGGAGTTTGATCATCTGCCATTCGCTTGAAATAATTCTCGCTTACATCCAGCTTGTCTTTTACCCAGGCCTTGTTAGCCAGCAATAGCTTTTTGTAGTTTTCCATCTATTCCTCCCTTTAGAAAGACCTGCGATTTGGAATCGAAATTTTTAAATTCAATGTTGATATTTTGATAGTGCGCCGATTTGGTAAAATCGGCGATTACATCGTAAATGTCACTATCAATAAAGATTGCTTTCGTTCCGTCAATTATCAGGTAGGAATCTGGCGGAATCGCTGAAAGCTTGTCCTTGAGTTCTGTTTTGTTGACAAACGAGACGTCCTTATTAAATCGGAGCAAATAATAGCTATCCTGACTAACCAGTGTCATTGAGGAATGGTGATTGGTCTTAATCACGAACAGTATGCCAAAAACGATGCCAATGGCGATTCCTATCAGTAGGTCGGTGAAGACGATAGCCAGCACAGTGACTATAAATGGCAGAAACTGATCCAGACCCGCTTTGTACATCTGCTTATAAAGTTGAATCTTCGTCAGTTTATATCCGACCATAAACAATACCGCCGCCAGACAGGCAAGTGGGATACGATTGAGCAGAGCTGGAATCAACAGCACGCAGATGAACAGGAAGATGCCGTGAAAGAAAGAAGAAATGCGGGTTCGTGCTCCCGCATAAACGTTCGCGGAACTGCGCACAATCACTGATGTCACCGGCAACCCGCCAATCAACCCAGAAACCAGATTTCCCGCGCCCTGTGCTTTCAGTTCCTTGTTGGTAGATGAAATTCTCCGGTAAGAATCAAGCTTGTCAGTAGCCTCCACCGACAGCAATGATTCAATACTACCGACTATCGCCAATGTTAAACCGGTAATGTAGACCTGCTTATTGCCCAGCGCCGACCAGTCGGGAAAAGTGAACTGCTTAAAAAAATCACCCAAACTGGCCGCGACAGGCAGCGCCACCAAATGACCGTCTTCGATTTTGAGATGAAAATCGCCTCCCAATATACGAAAGGATTCGTTCAGTACGACTCCCAACAAGACCGCAACTAAAGCTCCGGGCACCAGCTTGAAAAACTTGTACTGTTGAAGAAATGGCTTCTCCCATAGCAGCAACACCGCCAGAGCGACTAGCGTGATGATGATTGCTGCGGGGCGGGCAGTGTAAATTGCGCCGATAATATCGCGAAGCGTGTTGCTATTGACGTCAACCTCGAAGAAGAAATCAAAGTCGCCTTCATAGCGATAATCGCGCCCCAACGCATGCGGGATTTGCTTAAGGATGATCACCAACCCGATGGCGGCAAGCATACCCTTGATAACGGCATTCGGCACATAGTTGCCAATCACACCTGCACGCGCAAAACCCAAAATAATTTGAGCGATGCCGGAAATGACAACTGCCAGCAAAAACACACGAAAAGAGCCGAGGTTCAGAATCGCTGAGGCGACGATGACAGTTAAACCTGCGGCAGGGCCACTGACACTGACTTCTGAGCCGGAAAGCAGCGATATAACCAAGCCACCGACCATTCCGGCAATAACGCCGGAAAACAACGGAGCGCCGGAGGCCAGTGCAATCCCCAGGCATAAAGGCAACGCGACCAGAAAAACGACCAGACCCGCTGGCGCATCATACTTTAAGTTATTGACAATTCCTGGGTGAAATTTTGAAGAATCGGACATGCTTATTCTCCCGATAATGCCTTGCTCCTGCGACTCAATGAATTAGATCAAGGCGGGGGTATTTACCGTTATCGTCGCAAAATTAACGTGTCGATAATCGCGCCCACATGCGCATTATTCATCGCACCAATCAAAGCTGAAAAAGTGTTGTCGCTTGATCTTTTTAATGAAGAAAAAGTCTATCTGATTGTCTTTGTAGTAACCATTGGTGTACGGCAATTGCCTCAGGATGACGATGACACTGAGGGCAACCAGAATTCATTCAATAATATTCGATTGTAAGTAATTTGAAATCGTCCCGGCCATGCCAAAACTCTGGGCGGTTTCCATCAAATCCACTAAAATCACAACCATCAAAATGTCTCGATTGTGCTCAATAAAGAGGTATGACTTGGTGAGAAGAGCAATGACTATGCCAGCAGCTAAGTTGCTGATTCTATAAGCAACTTCTGGCGAACGGCTGATTTCGACAAAAATGCGGTGAGACAAGTTGCCTCACCGCTGAGTCAATACGGGACAATGCCCAATGAGATTATGTTTTGTATAGAGGAATCCTTACATTCCTCTATACTTATTCATCACCAGCAAAATTGGTCGTAGACTTAATCACCTGATGCATTTGCGACAAAAAGGGTCGGCTTGGGAGAATCCGTCAACACAACCTCACGACTCCGGCTACGTTGCTGTAAATCTTCCCAACACAGAATCACCTGCCCCCCGCCAGCAATATGCTCTTTCCGCCAGTTTGAAATCAGATCAAGACAGGCGTGGTCAACGTAACTCATACGCTCAATATCCAGACTAACCTTAGACGCTTCAGGAACCGATTCCAGAATTGACACCAGATTGGGCAGCCGTACGAAGGTGGCGGCTCCAATAAGAGTGATAGTCGTTTCATTGGAATCGTAATCGGAGTAGATCTGCGCTTCCAGATGAGACAAGGTGTAAAGCAGCTTGAGCAGTGTCAATCCCAAACCAATCAACACTCCAACCAACAGATTGGTCGCAACAATTCCAACGATGGTGGCAAAGTAAATTGCGACTTCCTGCCAGCCAAACGGTTTCAATTCGCGAACCGCTTTGGGCGACAGCAGCTTGAACCCCGTGTAAACCAGAATCGCCGCCAACGCCGCCGTCGGGACTTTATTCAGTATGAACGGAGCCAGCACGACCAGTCCCAGAATCCAAGCTCCGTGCAAAATAGCTGAAACACGAGTTTTGCCTCCAGCATTGACGTTGGCAGAGCTGCGAAGGGCCACACCGGTCATCGGCAAAGCGCCAAACAATCCGCAAATTGAATTGCCTATGCCCTGAGCGATCAGTTCTTTGTTGTACTGAGTTCTGTCAGCGTTGTGCATACGATCAACCTCCGTGACACACAGCAATGTTTCAGCGCTGGCAATGAAACAAAGTGCAACCGCCGAGCCGATGACTGACAGATTCAGCCAATTACCCAAAGATTCAATCGTTAGAAAATTAACTACGCTGACAAGATTACTGGGCACGTTAACGTATTTGACCGGAGCGCCAACAACCATCGCTCCAACGGCTACGACAACAATCGCCACCAGTGGTGCCGGTATCGTCTGCAACTTTTTCGGCACATAGCCCCAGACGAAGATCAGCACAATTGTTATTATGCCAATCGCCGCTGCAACGTGATGCGAAGAGTCGTCAACCGTCAGGATGCCCTTGTAAATCGCTTCAGGGATTGAAAACAGGTTCGTCAGTACGCTGCCTTTCGGACCGTCATCCACCATCACGTGAATTTGTGAAGCAATTACCAGCAGAGCAATGCCTGCCATCATTCCCTGTATGACGGCAGGAGAAATAGCACGAAACCATTGCCCCATTTTCAAAGCGCCCATCACCAGCTGCATCAACCCTGCCAATAAAACAATCGCGCCGAGCATGCCTATGCCGTGCTGATGGATTATTTCCCAAAACAACACGATCCCCCCTGCACCCGGGCCGCTGACTTGCAAAGGACTGCCCGAAATCGTCCCCACGACCAAGCCTCCCACAATGCCAGTAATCAACCCAAGCGCTGGCGACACGCCCGACGCGATGGCGATGCCCATACAAAGGGGCAATGCCAAAAGAAAAGCTATGACCGAAGCTAGAAAGTCTTTGGCAAAATTCTCACGCAGGTTCGTTATTATTTTTGACACCTGTTGATTCATATTTCCCTCCCCCTGCTTCATTCTTTCAGGCTGCCGCGTGACTTACTAACTTTGGTTTTCGAGATGCTGCCGTTCTATAAGCAAGAGTGCGAACGACCCGCCCTCCGGCAATCATCTCCAATCGCTACATTTTCAGGCTGTAAGCCAGAACCTAACATCTTTCGATGTGGTAACACCCCGGGGTTCTGGTAATTGCCTACTACCTCTCACCAAGTCGCCATTGCTGATGATTTATGCTTTTGCAATGGGTGTGCCAATCATTAAGTGGCTATTTATCCGGGAAGTTAGTGAAATGCTCGGTTGTTTGAAGAGTTTTTGGCAGGGCAAATAGTCTCAGCGCTGAGGCAAGATGGAACACAAACAACCTGGGAGACAACAAGTATCTTTTTACAGATACATTTTAAAAAGATTTCCAAGAACATTAATGTCACCCGGATATGAAATACCGTCTTGCTGTTTGAGGTAGAAAAACTCGGCACTAAATCTTTGGTTGAACTGTTTGATGATCCCGGCTGAGATGCGATTACGAAACCAGCCCAAGCGCTGGGAATTTTCCGTTTGCGTTGAGTACGAAACTTCATCGGCAATGAATGGATTAAAGCTAAAGCTGACGATCTTTGCCGGTTGATCGATTTGCAGTCGGTTGCGGTACACGGTGAAATCGCAACTGTCGTGACGAACTCGCCGTTCAATCAAATTTCTGTCGGTGAAAAGGAACTTGTTGAGATTCACTTTGCCGGTGACGTTCATTACCAGCATATGTTCGCTGATACGACGACCGGGAAAAGGCTGTTGGTCTACGTAAAGATAAGTCGGCGCAATTGACAGATATTTATTCGGTTTGAACGCCAGCGCCGCGCCGAGACGTTCATCAATTGGACGATTGAAATTCTGGCCGACACGTCTCCCCGATAACGATCAAGTCATGTTTCTTGTCCAGCGCCTTGATAAGCTGGAATTCGTTCCAGAACTGGTTGTCGTCCTGCGGAGGCGGCGTTTGCGCCATTGCCAAATTGCAAAAGGCCAAAAGAACAAAAACCAGTTGTAAGAATCCAGTAACAACCGTTCCAACCACAAACCATCGTCATATTTTGTCTCAGCACTGTCAAAAAATGTCTCGCGGTTCCCGGTCGTTGTCGAGCTAACTGCTTGAAAAGACAACTTCGAGCCTTTGGCACAGCCGTTGCCAAATGATTTTGCGTAAGTCGCCGCAAGCGCGGCAAAGTAAGTAAGCTCGAAATAACACAGAACAACAAACATCTTCAGAAGGAGGGAGAAAATGAAAAAACTTGGAATCAATATGTTAATCGCGTTAACGCTTTGTGTTGGGTTAATTGGCACGGCTCTGGCAAACGGCAAGAACATGAGGAAGACTCTAACGCTTGATCAGGACGTTATGGTAAATGACAAGCTGGTCAAAAAAGGAACCTACCAGTTCAAATTCGATGCGGCCAGCAATTCCGTTGCTATCCTGGATGAAAATCGCGGTCTGGTGGCAACAGTGAAGGTCAATGTCAAAGAGGGCTTAAAGAAGGCACCTCATAATTCGCTGGAATTCAAGACGGCTGAAAAAGGACGAATTCTGACTGCGATAAAGTTCGGAGGCGACAACCGGACATTACACATTGATGACTTACAAAACGCATCTGCTGATGAATAACCAGCAGTGGATAGGGAAACAAAACGAGGAACGACTCCGGCTCCGGCGAAATTCGCCGGAGCCTTTTTTCAATCTCTCACAATTCAAAATCCGGGTCTTGGGCGCGATATTCGTCCAGTTTGCGGTGAAGCGTTCTACGGTCGAAGCCTAACAATTCAGCAGCGCGAGATTTGTTGCCGCCTGTCAGCCTCAAAGTTTCCAGAATATAGGCACGCTCCAACTCGCTCAGAGTCATTCTTTGCTGCCGAGCCTGCGTCAGCAATAAAGACGATTGGCCGCTATTGCGAATGCGTTCCGGCAAATCTTCAGGCGTTAGATGAGCGCCTTCGGCCAAAGCGATGGCGCGTTCAACGGCATTTTCCAGTTCGCGTGCATTGCCCGGCCAGGAATAAGCCGTCAACGTAGCCAATGCTTCGGGCGTGACATTCAACGCCGGCCTGCCCGCGACTTCGGCTGCTTTGTTGAGAAAATGTTCAACCAGCAATGGAATGTCAAACGGGCGTTCGCGCAAAGGTGGTATGTCCAGATGAATAACGTTCAACCGCCAGTACAAATCTTCGCGAAAACGACCGGCTTGAATTTCAGTTTCCAAGTCGCGGTTGGTTGCAGCAACGACGCGAACGTTGATCTTTTTTTCCTGATCCGCGCCAACTCTTCGCACAGTGCCTTCCTGCAAAACGCGGAGCAGTTTGGGTTGCATCATGAGCGGCAATTCACCAACTTCATCCAGGAAGATGGTTCCGCCATCGGCTGCCTCGAACAATCCGGCGCGAGCCTGTTTGGCTCCGGTGAAAGCCTGCCCCGTGTGGCCGAACAATTCCGATTCGATCAACTCGGCTGGAATCGCGGCGCAATTTACCGGCACAAAATCGCCTTTGCGCTCAGACATTTCGTGTATCGAGCGAGCCACCAGTTCTTTGCCGGTGCCGGATTCGCCTGTAATCAAAACCGTGCTGGCACCGCGGGCAGCGCGTGCGATCATTTTGAAAAGCTCCTGCATCGGCTTCGAAGCTCCGACGATCCGCGCCGGAGCAACCGGTAATTGGCGGCGCACTTTTGCTTGTTCGCGCTGAGACGCGCTTTGACTTAAAGCCGCCTCTAAAACCTTCAAGAGTTCGTCAGTTTGAAAGGGTTTGGTCAGATACTGAAAAGCACCGGCTTTGACCATTTCAACCGCCTGCTCAACCGACCCAAAAGCCGTCATGACAATAACCGGGGCTTCCGGTCGTAACTCCCGCATTCTGGCCAACAACTGATTTCCGGTCAGCCCAGGCATTCGCACATCGGTCAACAACAGATCAATCACTTCCTGCTGCCGTTCCAAATGGGCCAGGGCCGCGCGACCATCAATGGCGACAGCCGTTTCGTAACCATTGGCTTCCAGATCATCCTGCAACAAATCGCGCAAGTCGGCTTCGTCATCAGCGATCAAAATTTTTGCTTTCAATGATTCTTCTCCACTATTAGGTTATTCGTTTTCGTTGTGATTTTATGGCACTGCCACCGGCAGAAAGACTGTGAATGTCGCTCCTGCATCTTCATTGTTTTCGGCTTCGATCCAGCCGCCGTGCTCTTCAACAATGCGGCTGGAAACCGTCAACCCCAGACCGGTTCCGTGCCCAACCTCTTTGGTGGTGAAAAACGGATCGAAGACGTTTTCCAAATGCTCTGGCTGAATTCCTTTGCCGGTGTCGGAAATCTGAACTGCAGCAAATGTCACGCCATCGCGGCTCGCCTCCAGGCATTCAATTCGCAAACGTCCGCCTTGCGGCATG
>JBGAPB010000208.1:0-10928 GCA_044221525.1 Blastocatellia bacterium
ACACAAATCAAATAACTGGATTGCAATGTATCGGTGTTAGCCTGAATCGGCGCGCCCGGCGTGTTGCAACCAGATTCGCCTGCACGGGTTTCTAGCAGTCGAACCGGTTTGGGTAGCGGGTGAAAATACAAACCGTTGGTCGCCGGTGGCGCGTAATACCCCGTCACATCAATAACAACGTGAGTTGTGGCAGACACATAAATTTTGAAAGCGCCGTCTGGTTCACCTAACCCAACAGTGAAAACATTGTTTATGATTTCATTCGGGACATAATTTGAGTTGGCGACCAGCGGCAAGGTGGCATCGCTTGGGTAAAGCGCCAAATAACCTCCTAAGGCGGATTCAACTGACGTGACGTTGCCTGTGATGGCCATCGCATTCGACGGAATGGTCTGACCGCTGCAAGTTCTGCGCGCAGTTTGCGTCCGTGAAGTGTTGCTGATGATCGGCGCTCCCGGAGCATCGCATCCGGATTCTCCAGGTCTGGTGTCCAGCAACCGAATCGGAGAGGGCAACGGATAGAACTGCAATCTGGTTACATCCACAGTGTAAACGCCGGATCCCATGCAGTTGTTGCCGTCGGTAACCTGAACCGTGAAGTTAAAAGTTCCAGTGGCAGTTGGAGTGCCGGAAAGCAGACCGCCCGTGCTGAGCGTCAATCCCGTCGGCAACGTTCCTGTAAAACTAAAAGCTATCGGGTTGGCGGTGCTGGTTTGCGTCAATTGCTGACTGTAGGCCCTGCCCAAAATGCCATTGGGTAAAGTCGCCGGCCCTACTGTAATAGTTGGACAAGTGACGCCACAGCACGACGGCATGGAAGTTGTTACATTCAAACTCCAACCGCCCGTGATGCTGCCGACTTCAACGTCTGCGTCGTCAACAATATAAAGAGACCAGATGCCATTTGGCGAAGTGCCATTGAAAGCAGACAGTAATGCCGAATACGGCCCAACCGGAGCAGGCGAACTAAAAGAATCCGTATTGCCGCCGTCGTAATTCGCCGGGCTGTAAGTTCCAGTCGTTATCGCCGCCGCATCGGGAATCGGCACACCGGTGTCGTCAAATGTAATGTTCGCATTAACGATGTCTGTGGCTCCGCCCGCATCGGACATCAGAATCACTTTTTGTCCTGTTGGGCCGACCAACAACATGTCTATGTCGTCGGGAAAAGTGTGGTTGAGACCTGTCAATGTGACCGTGACTTTGCTGACGACACCGGTCATGCCGGTGACAGTTATTTGTGATTGATACGGCGATGCATTTCCGACAGTAGTTGTCGGCGCTCCGCCGGGAATCGTGATCGCAGTCGCAGTTGAAAACGAGCTTGAAGTTTCGCCAATCGTCCCCAGAGTAAAGGTGAAAGCAACTGTTCCAAGATTCGTCGCACCATCTTGCAATGCCAGTGTAGCCGTTATCGTCCCGCCACAAATTCCGCTGGCCATGAATGTGAACGGCTTGGCGACGGAAGCTCCGCCGAAAATCAGCGCACCGTAATTCTGCGCTGCACTTGGGGCATTCACTCCACCAGTTGGCTGAAGCGTGGCAACCAGATTGGTTGTGTCCGCACTTCCTATGTTTTTCAGCGACAAATTGACGGTCACTGTTTCACCTGGATCAATCGCGCTGTTTCCTGTGACACAACTTTCAACCGCAATAGACGAACCTGCCGTCGCAACGACTGCCTGTGGACTCAACGAAGCATTGCTGATGACCAAAGCAAAATCCTGATCCAAAGCTCCGCCGGAATTGGGCACGCCATCGCCTGCTATATTCGCGGCGGTGACTGTTACAGTGAAAGGCCCGCTAACACCCGCTGGAATGAACACGCTTTCAGCATTGTTTCGTGTGTCGGCAGCGCCGCCAGTCGCAGACGAGGCCCCATTAAAAACATTTCCCTTGTAAGTTTGTCCGCCGACAGTTACTTCCAAATCCAGGTTGTTGACAAATGAATTGCCGCTGGTTGGGCCGGGCGCGTCAGTCCAGGCAGTAGTCACTCTGAACGGTTGCCCGGAATTGGAAACCGTTCCAGTGAAAATTCTAGTTTGCCCGGTGGCCGTAAAAGTATCAGCCGCAATCTGATCGCGCAGCACTGACGGCGCAGTGAAAAGTCCGAAAGCTGTCGTCAGGTTGACTTCGCCCATCCCCTGCAGGTTCGACCACAAAGTGTCATTAACGGTCGTGCCGGTCATATAACGTGCCGAATTCATCAGCGCGGCTTTGGTCATTGCCGGGCTAGGAGCCGGCAAACTGGCGTTCAAAAATCGCTGCCGCAACAAGGCTGCTGCGCCTGACACCGCCGGAGCCGAATGACTGGTTCCAGACGACGCGGTGTAAAATTGCTGGCCTGCCGGAAAGTAATTAGCTCCGCTGACGCCTCCGCAGACACCGCCGCCTGTGTAACAAGGATTGCCTTGACCGGTTGCAGGAGGGTTGGCGGCTTGGGCTACGCCGCCAGTGATGTGCGTTCCGGGCGCTACAATTTCAGGTTTGTGACGACCATCGGTTGTCGGCCCCCGGCTGGAAAAACTGATAACGTCATTTGCGTTGTCTGCTCCGGCACTGCCTATACCGCAACCGTCACTGCCCCCAATATCCAGGACGTTTTCCGCAGCTCCGACAGTAATGACGTTTTTGGCAGTGCCTGGCGCGCCAATACTGGTTGAGGAGGGGCCTTGATTACCTGCGGAAAAGACAATCACCATTTCCTGATTGCCTGCCTGTGTAAAAGGCGCTCCAGTCGGCTGAGCATCTCGCACCAGCGCATCGTAAGCCTGTGAATCAATGGTATAGGCTCCGCCGACGTTTGATCCCCAACTATTGCTGCTGATGCGGGCGTTGTCGTTATAAGCGCGCGATTCTATGGCAGGCAGACTGGGAAACGTCCAGGTGTTTGGATCGAAAACTACTGTCGAACCAAGCCGGACAAAAGGCGCGATGCCAAGTCCGTAACGGAAACCGCTGGCGTCAGCGTGCGGAAAGACATCGAATGGCGAACCTGTTGGGACGAATCCGCCAATGATGTGTGCATTGAGATTTCCGTGACCGTCGCAACCCAGCAATGTGCTGTTTGCCCCGTTCGGCGTCCCCACCAACCGATTAAAAATGACGCGGCTGGCATTTGAAGTCACACCGCCAGAATACAAAGCGAAATGATTAGGCGAAGTCGTCGCGTTATCAATTCCGCTGTCCACCACATTGACTCCGAATCCGGAGCCATCGAACTGGCCTTGAGTGAATCCCTGATTTGTCAGGTATGTCAGATAATTGCTTGGCGTTGGAGAGTCACCGGTCAGGTTGCCGGTCATAATCACGCTCTGCCGCTCGTCGAATTTTTCAGGCACAACGTAACGCGAAATCGAAACAACGTCTGGACGCATGGCCAGTTGGCGGTCCACAGCCAGAACAGGAAGCTTGACGACGATGTTGACGTAATTCAAAACATTGAACTGACTGCGAATCGGTTCGGTCTTCAGCCCATCAATGGTTAGCTTTGTCGTCTGGTTGCCATTTTCATCAGCCACTAACTGAATGGCAAAAAGTTCGCTTTCTTCAACCGAGCGTAAACTGCCGCCACGCAATCCAGCAAAAACTGTAGGATCAACTTTGTGCTCGCGTGTGTATTCGCCGTCCCACTGCACGTATGCAGCGCGCGAAGCCCAGGCAGAAAGCTTGTCCAGTTGTTGCTGGTCGCCGTAAACCAGGTAAGCGTTGTTCGGGATGTAGTTGACGATTTTGACGCCGGTTGACTCAAGCGCCTCGTACCAGTCCGGCCTGATCGGCCCGGCAAACTGAATTAGGTGAAGCGACGCTTCGCCGCTATCTGGATTAGTGATTTTTCCGCGTTGAGACTGAAATTCGGCTTTGGTTGTGTCCAGAGGGCCAGAGTTGAGCAGGATCAGATTGTCTTCGTCACTGAAACTCAGGGCGTCATTCTTTCCCATCGCCCGCATAACCACATCGTCGGCGTCGAACACTTGAAACGAACCGTAATCCGCCACCAGCCTGGCCCCAAGACGTTTCAATTCCACTGCAATTTTGGAATCAGTGACGCGCAATTTGTGTTTTCCGGTTGAACTACGATAACCAGGAGCTAAAGACTTGCTTTCGACGACTGACGAATGATGGCTATCTTGCTTGCTTGCGGGCTGTTTGGCCGCACGCGAAGATTGCCAGCCCCAAACCAACGGCAGAGCTAAAATCAGAATCAGACAAAATATGAAGACAGCTTTGTTTCGGAAAAATCGTGAAGTAGGCATGTAAAATACTGCTCTCCTGGTTCAGAATTCGCGTTCGGTTGATTATTTAGCTGACACTGACCGGCCCTATCAATGAAATATCATTTTGCAAAAAATGCAGCTAGGATGCGGGGTTATTGGGCGGTCATTCCAAAGTATCGCTGGTTGTCCAGTGACGAATTCAATACAATTGTTTGTCGAGAAGACTGGATTTGCTAGCGCCGCCTCCTGAAGAATCAATAACAAATGCCCGTCAAAAAATGAGAGGCAATCTGCTAACGCGAGGTGTTTCAGGAGTTCAATGCCGGTGTGAGTAACGATCACTAGCATGCCGGAGTTTACTGAAAGGGCTGGGTACCGTCAACGTGTTTCTACCCATTGTAATGCGCCAAAAGACTCAACTTATCTCGCCACAGCGATTACAATCTGTCGCACTCAATACTGAGCATGGTAGTATGATTGCGTCGGTTCAGCCCCATAGAAAATTAACCGTTATTTCCAGTTATTTTTGATAAGTTTCTTAAAGATTTAGGCGACCATTGACCTATTCGTGATTTGAGGAGGATTCAGATGCTGACCTGTCCGGTTTGTCGTAGTCAGAACATGGATACCGCGAAATTTTGTGGCAATTGCGGCAACCCATTTCCGCGGCCGTCCATGCCAACTTCATCGCTGATCAACTGTCCGCAGGGACATGTTTATAGCGCCATTTATCAATACTGCCCTTACTGCCCGCAGCCTGAATCTGCTTCTTCGCCTGATTCGCAAAACGAGTTCGCCACGCGCATTGAAGAGCCAGTTACGGCTTTTGAGCCGCCGAATTCATTCCAAGGCGTTTCACCATCTGCCTCGACAACAATCTCGGCATCCGCGCCAACCGGGGAATTCTCCACCAACGCAGAGCCATTTGCTGGGAACTTTGAAACGCGCATCGGATCATTTGAACCCGTTGCCTCACCACAGGCTTTTGAGACTCGCATCGGCGAGATCGAAATCTCAGAAGTGATCGAACAAAAAAACGCTGCAAAACCAAATGTTTCTGCCCCGACCGAAGTTATTTCGCATATGGCCGAAACAACAATTGCTGAAATACCTGTAGTAGACTTTGAACCGCCGCCGCCACCAATCGTTCCATCGCCATTGTTAACGGCACAGTCACAAGCAGCGACAGTTGTCTCATCCGACCTTAAACCATCAAAACCGGATGTTCATAGCCCGCTTCCAAAACTTGCGGCGGCGGATGACCGCCGAACAATTCTTGTCGCGGATGATGCGACGTCGCAACGAGCATCAAAGGGCCTGCTTGTCGGCTGGCTCGTCAATTATGCAAACAACCCGGACGGCCAAGATTACAGAATTTATTCTGGCTACAATCGCATGGGTGCCAATCCAGTTTGCGACATTGTGCTGGAAGATGAGACCGTTAGTGGCTCACACGCGATCATCGTATACCGCGAGGGCCGTTTCTTAATCAAAGATGATCTTTCTCGCAATGGCACTTACGTCAACGGGCGCGAAATCAACGAAGCACATCCACTGCAAAGCTATGATGAAATTCGACTTGGAAACTCAGTGATGACTTTTGTCGCCGCCCAACGCACCACATAAAAATCAAACAGCAAACATCAAAAGCAACGGATTGAACCACTGCCAGCTTGCTTCTGGAATTTGCCTTGTGCCTTTTGGGTTTCTATGCGTCATCAGATCATAATCGCTCATCGCACCGACATTGGACTTGAGCGGAAAGACAATGAAGACGCCATCTGCTGCGTCAACGACGAACGCAACAGTTGCAGTTTGATCGTAATAGCTGATGGCTTGGGCGGAGTAGCCTGCGGTCAGGTGGCCAGCCAATTGGCGGTACAGACGATACGCCAAAGTTTCTTCAGCACCATTGATTCCAAATTTTCAGTTAACGACAGGCTATCGCTGGCGATCGCCGAAGCCAATCGAGTAATCCATAACCGTTCCAGTCGTGACCGCCAATACAAAGGTATGGGTTCCACCTGTGCAACTCTGGTGCTGGACGAGGAAACGGCTCACGTTGCACATGTTGGCGATAGCAGGGTTTACCTGATTCGTGACGATCGGATACGCCAACTGACACGCGATCATTCGCGAGTCCAGCGCATGCTGGATGACGGATTGATTACCGAAGACGAAGCCGCCAGTCACCCTGATCGAAACTGGCTGGATCGAGCGCTTGGCCTGCGTGCGCATATATTGCCCGACTTGTTGTCAGAACCAATTCGAATAGCTACAGACGACACTTTTGTCTTATGCACTGACGGCCTGACTAATCTTGTCCGCGATGAAGAGATATTTCGACTGGTGAAACTAGCCCCTGCCGAGCACGCCTGCGAAGCGATGGTCGCTTTGGCTAACGAACGCGGCGGAATTGACAACATCACTGTCGCTATCGCCCGTGTCGGCGCAGATATTACTCTCACCTTTTGAACGTCAATGAAAACTCTGCTTATCGCAACTTCGAACCCAGGCAAGATAGTTGAACTCAAAAATATGCTAACAGACCTTGATTGCTTGGTGGTCGGATTTGCAGACCTTCCCCAAACCCCGCCATCTATAGAAGAAACTGGCCAGACCTTTGCAGAAAACGCCATGCTCAAAGCAGAGCATTACCACAAACTGACTGGCTTGACGGCTCTGGCTGATGATTCTGGGTTGGAGGTGGATGCGCTTGGCGGAAGACCGGGGGTTTATTCAGCCCGCTACGGCGGAGAAGGAATGTCGAGCGCCGAACAAATGGATATGTTGCTGAATGAGATGAAAGAGATCCCGGGCGAAAGACGCACAGCACGCTTTATTTGCAGTATTGCCCTGGTGGGCAATAACCTTAAAAGAATTTTTGAAGCTACCTGTGAAGGCTCGATAGCCATGAGTCCGACAGGTAGCAAAGGATTCGGCTATGACCCAATATTCATTGACGCAGAACTTGGCCGCAGCTTCGCCGAACTCACGCGCGAAGAGAAAGCAGCACGTAGCCATCGCGGCAAAGCGCTCTCACAAGCCCGCGAGTTCTTAGCCAAATGGGTGAAACAGTAAAATGGATCAGGGTCGGTTCACAATAGTTTAGACACAGTGAACCAACGTTCTCATTTCCCTACCGAATTTCACGTCAATTTTACCGGAACGAACATCCATCACTATGCCTGCGCCGAACTTCGGATGTTCCAGACGGTCGCCAATGGCGAACTTGTCCTGCATCGAGTAAGGACGCGGTGGCCCGCTGGATTCAGCCAGAGCATCTTTTTTAGTTTTAGTTCCTCTGCTGGTCGTTCGGGTTGAGGCGGTTTTGACTTTAGCGGGACGGTAAATATGGTTGCTGTTGCAAAAACCACATTGAACTCGCGCAATTTCATCGGTGCCTTCCTTGAGCGCAACGATTGTATGAGAGCGGTTCTCTTTGCATTTTCCGCAACGTGTTTCGACTTCTCCACCCACTTGGTGGCGCTTTACGATTCCTAGTGTTTCCTTGAGCATTCTTTTCCAGATTGTAAATGTTTTAGCATGCCAACGCGGTATGCCTGGGTTTAACTACTGCTGCTGGATTATACGTTTAGGCTGGACTGTCTGGCAATTCGTCTGCTGATCATCTGACAGTCAGGCTGGCAGCAGCCCCTAGATTGATTCGCGCGAAGTTGGATTCCCTTCCCGCGACAGACACAATCAAATCCATAACTCCGCTCTCTGCCAGATAAGATGGAACCTGAAAAACCAGTTCATCCTGTCCTGCAAACAAGGACGAAGGGCGCGCGGCAATCACATTGCATGGGTTGCCGTTCAGCCGAACACGCACAACTGTCGAATTCAACCTCCATCCTGATCCTTGAATAACAACCAGTGTAGGGCGGTTTGACGGCCCCACCGGAATTGCTGCGCTGGTCAATGGACGCAAAGTAATGCCATCAGTAGTCCATAACCCCGACGGATAAAAAGCTTCGCTATCTTCGCCGGAGCTTTGTACAAAAACGCTGGGCCAGTATGTTGCCATTTGCAAAGCAGTTCGATGAATCACGTTTGTCTTGGTACGTAACTCCAGCGAGCGCAAGGCAGGTCCGGGCGCATCAACCAAAATCACCACACGGGTCGGCGACACTGAACGAATTCTCTGAGGCACTCCGTCAAGCGTCACGGTCACACCGCCCAAAGAGGTAGGCGGAAAGAATGGCTCGACCAACTGTGTGTCGGTAAAATTATTACCGTCGATTGCTGCAAAAGATTCGCGAGACACAGGAGCATCGGGATGCAGAAAATTGCTAACCGTGATGGTTTGCGCCATCGCGCTCAGGCCAAGAAACAAAAACAATCCCACAAGGAAAAATGAACGCATAATTTCAACTTTTTGAATTTGAGAACGGGGACTTGCTTTCGAGGCGATGACTGTAAGTGCAAAATAGAAACATTCGGGGTTGTTCTACAATCACTTATGGCAATTACTCCAATTTTACGTTTTGCCATTCGCGGCGATTGATCATGTCACGAATCTCTGCTGCATTTTTGCCTTCGCCAACAAGTTTGTGAACAAGGAGACCCTCCTTGAGACATAACCCTCAGGTGGCCCCATGAGTGGTGGCAAAACAGTCAAGCAAGCCTTTGTGTCCCTCACTGGTGTCGCAGTGGCAATAACAAGGTTGCTGCGCAAAAATTTCAGGGTTTTCCGCGGCAAAGCGGTATGTCTTTACAATAACTGGATCGGTGAACTGCTTAGGGTCGAGCACAGCGGGCAACGGCCCGGCTTCTGCCAGGTTGCTGATAAAAGCCGGAACTCGCGGAGTTGAACTAGCTGCGGCCTGATTGGACGCCTGGCCATTTGATTGATGATCCGAATGCGATGTTTGTGACCCACAAGCACCCGACAACAAAGTTAGTGGAACAACAATGAGCAGTAAGCTTGGAAGCACACCGACTCGCCGACTCGCCAATTTGTCTTGAATCGAAAAAGGCAGAAAAATTCTAACCATTACACCCTCTAATAAAAAAAACGATTTCCGCAAAAAGAATTCCTGATCCAAAATCTCAACATACACATTGTACTGGCGACTGATGGAGTTGGCCAGCAAAGAATGCAACGAACCTCTAAGCAGAATCAGGTTAGATGGTGGTGTGTATAGCCATATTCATTCCGGCATCATTGAATAAGTTCAACAAAACCGGCTTACTGTTGAGAGGGTGGCAACCAACGCCTGTAATACCTTCAGAAAAACAAAAACCACTTGCCAAAGAAAACTCTGATGAGATAGCAGCCAGAAAAAACGGCTTCAATTTGGAATCATCATTTCCCCATTTGCCCATTATCTGGCTCCACTACTCTAAAGTGATGGGTACAGGAACTCTCGCAATGTCGTGGCAATTGAACCTCGCCACAATCCATTCCTGCAAATTTGACTAGCGTGACGATTTCATGTTTCATGCGGCCTCATTGAATAGAACAAACAGACTTTCGGTTAGCTTTTGAGCGAAATCTCCGCCAAAAAGTTATGCCCTTTATTCATTACTAGAGTTACTGAAATCGTGAGCACAGTCCATACTGAAAAACAGACTGGTTCCCACGCGGGAACGCCTGTGTCGTCACCAGTGGTGCCGGGTGAAACGACCTTTTGGCGTGTCGAGGGGAGCTTGCTTAATTTGAGTGCCGTGCGCCCAGTGGCTTTCTTCACCTGGAATGCACAGAGCTTTTCTGAACGCTGGCTGCGGCGGAGCATTCTTGCTCTTTCTGCCATCATCCGCCCGCTGCTTTATGCAGCCGACAGAGTCTTTGCAACGCGTTTTCTCCATACACTGCTCAGAGGCATCAGCCGCGACCGTCTGGATTTACTCGGCGAAGAGTATTTTCACTACTACCTTAAACCTAAGCTGAAACCCGAAGGCATTGCCAAGCTGAAAGAAGCAATGGCTGGTGGCGAAAAGATAGTGCTGGTCAGTCAGGGACTGGAGCATGTCATCGCCCGTTGGCCGAATATCTGGAAGTCGAATGGTTGGTGGCCAACCGGCTGGAATTTTGCGACGGTCTGGCCACCGGAAGATTGCTTTCGCCTGTGGTTCGCCCGCGTCAAGTGTTGGCCCGAATCGTCGGCAGAAAACCAGACGGTCGTGTGGTTTTAGGCAAACTTTCGCGCAACCTGGGCAATCCAGCTGAAGTCTTAAAACGAGCCATCATCCCAACCCGGCGAGTCGTTCAGCCTCTAACAACACCAACCGTTGTTTTCGATGCGTACAAACAACTTGGCAATCTTTCGATGGTAGGTTCGATGGCAGGCAAGAATGTTCTGCTGATTGGCTTCACAGGTTTCATAGGCAAAGTCTGGCTGGCGAAAGTTCTGCAAGAGATTCCAAACATTGGCAAGATTTATTTGCTGATTCGCCGCCAAAGGTCGGTTACCGCCGCGCGCCGATTTGAAAAGATTGCCGCTGAATCGCCAGTCTTCGACAAACTGCACGAAATCCATGGGGACAACTTCGGCAAGTTTTTTGGCTGAAAAGATCGAAGTCGTTGAAGGCGATGTCACGTCGCCTGGGCTTGGCCTGGCACCAGATGTTTGCGCGAGACTTCAATCGCAACTCGATCTGGTTATCAATAGTTCCGGCTTGACAGACTTCAATCCGGATTTGCGCCAAGCGCTGGCTATCAACGTTGATGGCTCGCTAAACGTTCTGGATTTTATTCGTGCAATG
>JBGAPB010000209.1:0-10915 GCA_044221525.1 Blastocatellia bacterium
ACAAGCGCGAAGTTTCAGTCAGCGTCAAACTGGAAGTCGGCTCGTCCATAATCAAAAGGCGCGCGTTGAGCGAAAGAGCCTTGGCAATTTCGACAAGCTGTTGCTGAGCAATGGAAAGCCGGCTGAGCAATGTGTACGGCGAAACATCCAATCCCAAACGACGAAGATGCACTTCGGCATCGGCATTCATCTTTCGCCGATCAATCAGCTTTAGCGGTTTCAACACGCCAGCCAGCACCGGTTCGCGGCCAAGAAAGACATTCGCCGCCACATCCAGATTGTCCAACACGTTTAATTCCTGATGAATAAAACCAATGCCCAGCCCAATCGAATCGTTGACCGAATTGATCGTAACCGTCGCTCCGTCAACCTTAACTTGCCCGGCGTCGGGCTGATAAAGCCCACCCAGGATTTTCATCAGCGTAGATTTGCCTGCGCCGTTTTCGCCGAGCAAAGCGACGACTTCGCCAGGGTTGATGTGAAAATCAACCGCTTCCAGAGCGATAACTCCCGGAAAGCGTTTGCCAATGCCACGCATTTCCAACAAAGGATTTGCCATTAGATTTTGAGTTTTGGATTTTGAATTTTGGATTGAAGGTCAAAGACTCAATCCAAAATTCAAAATCAAGAATCGAGAATCAACCTGCTATCTGCCGCGCAGCTTGTTCAGCTTGGCGGTGAATTCTTCCACGTTGTCTTTTTTGATAATCAGAGTAGGCACGAAAGCCTGCTTTGAAGCCGGAATGCCAGAGCGGTCGCCGGAAAGAACCTGGTTCATGATTTTGATCGCCTGGTAACCGAACTCATACGGCTGTTGAACCACCGTGCCAACGATTTCCCCGGCTTTGACTCCGGCCAGGGTTTGATCTTCTTCGTCAAAGCAAATGATTTTGACTTTGCCTAATTTGTTCGCCTCTTTGATCGCGTTCAGGATGGCCGGGCCATTGTATGACCACAACCCAACAAAAGCCGCGGCGTCGGCATATTTGACCAGCGAATCAGCAGCGTTAGCTTTGGCGCGAGCGTGATCAGCGTCGTCGGTGCGTTTGTCAATAATTTGAATTTTCGTTCCGGCAATTTCTTCTTCAATACCCTGCAATCGCTCTTTGGCGTTCTGAGCATCCAACTTGCCGACAAAAATTACGATCTTGCCGCCTTCGGGCAGGGCTTCTTTCAACAATTTACCAGCCTGGCGACCCGCGGCAACGTTATCGGTTCCGACGTAAACTGCCCGCTGACTGGCCGGAGCATCGCTGTCTTGAGTGACAACCAACGCTTTTTGCGAAGTCTGGTTGATCAGCTCGGTTTGATTGGCCGGATCAACCGGCGAAATGGCAATGCCCGCAAAACCCCTGGCCAGCAAATCATCAATGATGCGTTTCTGTTCGGCGGCAGTTCCGTCGGCGGGAATTTTGAATTCAACTGTGGCGTCAGCCAATTCTTCGTCTGCCTTTTCAGTTCCCTTTCGCGCAATCGTCCAAAAGTCCGAAGCGTTGTTGGTCACAAAAGCCAGCTTCTTGCCTGAAGCTCCGCCGCTCGGTTTTTGACTACATGCGGCAGGCAATAAAACAGCAACGGCGAGTAAACAGCCGAAAAACAATTTTGAGTATCGGTTCATCTAACGGGTCTCCTCTTGAAAGTTCGTAGTCCCGCCTTCAGGCGGAACGGGGACGTATTCTGGTAACGACGGAAAGCTTTCTATTGAAGTTATTCCGCCTGAAGGCTGGACTACATGCCATTCCGCCTGAAGGCGGGACTAGATGCTTTTAGTCAAACGGCGCGAAGTGTTTGCCGAAATGAATTTCCAGCATGTCGTAATAAACGCCTTCGTTGCGGCGCAACGTGGCAAAGAATGGTTCGCGGAATTCAGGGTGATGCAGCACGGAACCAAAAGTAACGTGCAAAATCTCCCGCGCGTGAAAATCGTCCAGCAGCGAAGTCAGTTCAGCATTCGCCAACTCATCAACGTTCGCCATTTTTTCGACTTCGGCGGAAACGTGATAGCTGGCGCGATCAATCGGGTAACGTTCCTTGGCAAACGCCACAATGCCGCGGAAGAGCGACGGATTGACTTTGCCAATTGCGCGCAACGCTTCCAGATAACTTGTACCGGCGGTTTTCAGATGAACAAGTTCGCCAGCTACGCGGGAGGCAATGGGGTAAACGCTGAATTTGTCGGAGCCGGAATGCAGGCTCAGTTTGTAAGGCCCGAAAGTCTGCGACACAGCCAAATGCTGCGCGAAGGATTTTTCAAACTCGGCCAGGTCGCCAATGTAATCAACGCCTTTTTCAAAATCGCCGACGTAACGCGGAGCCAGACTGACCCATTTGACACCCAGACGTTTCAATTCGTGAGCGATGTAAATGTGCTCGGCCAATGTGGTTACAGTTTCAGTCTCGTCAACGCTCATTTCCAGTTCAAAGGCTTGGCCAGCCATGACCGTTTCCAGGTGGCGATACATCCTGACAGTGTGCGCGACGACTCGGCCATACTTGGCTGCTGAACGCAGCAGGTCTTCTTCGCTGATAGTGACGCTGAAACTGCCCAGATCAATTTTACCGCCGAGAGCAGCTTGCGTCGCCGCCCAGGTTGTTTCCAGTGCAGCCCAATCCAGCGCAGCAACTTTGGTTTTCAGAACGTCAACCGGAGCGGTGTTAGCTTCGTTGTCTACGTGCTCTCCGGGATCAATTGTGTAAAAGGTGAATCCGGCGGCGGCGCAGGAATCAATGTCGTCGGTGTTTTTCAAATGGTCGGCGTCAGCTCCGAAACCATCGCGCCAGCCTTCTTGAAGAATTCCCCACATCGCCTCGTCCATGACCTGCTGAGGCGTGCGGCCTGTGCGGAAATTTTCGCGTATTGATTGCTGAGCCAAAATTGGAGCCATCGTCGAATTGCGAATCGCTCTGATATGACCCGGCGTAGCCAGCCCTAGCCTGTCGCCGCATCCGGCGGATTTTTTCAGACCCAGCACAGTCGGCTTCAGAAACGGCAGAATCGAACGTAACGCGGCGGCATTCGCGGCAGAAGTTTCGGCCAATGTCAGCATCAAGGTTTGATTGCCTAAAACGATTTCGGCAGTGTCGCCAACGAATTTGCGATGAAGCTGCAAATCCGCAGAAATCACTCCAAGCGATTTTTGCTCGCCGTCTCTGGCCAGAAAGTAAACGGCATTGTTCATTGCGGTGATCGAGCGTGAATAAACCTGTTGCCCTGAAATTTCGTCAAGGTCAGCGGCAAACACATTCGCTTCGCTGGCAGGCAGCGGCGCAGCCAAACCTGTGGCCCGCAAATATCCCAACAACTTTTCGCTCATTGTATTGATGCTCCGTGAATGATTGGTTTGATGACGCGGCAAAGCTTACGACATGACGTTTGGTATGACCAGCCATTTGCTGAGTGATTGGCAAGACTGTTACTTCCAGGCAAAATGCGACCACTAATGAACAGCGACTATCGAAAATTTTTGCTTGAAGGTGAAGGCGCCGGAATGCGCTATACGCTGGCTGTGCCAAGAACATCCGCTGCGACTCTGGCCGGATTGCAGATGGGACAGCGCGCAGGCAGTTCGCTGGAGTTCAAAGACCATCGCGATTACCAACCGGGAGACGATCTGCGGCGAATTGACTGGAATGCTTTTGCACGTTCGGACAAGTTGACCGTCAAACTTTACCGCGAAGAAATCAGCCCGCATTTGGACCTGGTCGTAGACGGTTCTCGTTCAATGGCTGTTGGGACTGGCGCAAAGGCTCAGGCAGCAGCCGCGCTTTCGGCTGCGTTGGCAGTGGCTGCGGAAAACGTTGGTTACTCGCACACGGTTTGGCTGGCGCGAGAATCTTGCGAACAGTTGGGAAACAGTTCCCGCCGACCTTCTGTTTGGGATGATTTCAAATTCGACTTTCGCAAAAACCCTGCGGAATCATTTTCGCGCGTGCCGCCAAAACTTGGCCGACAAGGCCAACGCATTTTCATCAGCGATTTGTTATGGCTCGGCGAACCTTTGCAGTTGTTGCAACAGCTTTCTCACAATGCGGCTGCGGTGGTTGTCATTCAATTGTTGGCCGAATCGGACTTAATCCCGCCGGAACGCGGCCGCTTACGCCTGATTGATTCCGAAACCGAAGAGCAGCGCGAAATCTTCATTGACGATGCCGCGATCAGTTGTTACCGCGACGCGCTGAGTAGGCATCAGCAAAACTGGCATCTAGCCTGTAGGCAAGTCGGTGCCACATTCATCGAATTAGTCGCTGAACCTGTTCTCTCAACCTGGAACCTGGAAGCCCTGGTCAAAGCCGGAGTGCTAAGGGCTTGACCTCTAAAGCTGGCAGAAAGATTGAGGCAAAAAAAGCTCTTATTTTTTCTGCCCCCGTTTTCCTGCCAGCCTCTGAAACTTTTATGCTTACTCTTGGAATTGTTGCCGATGAAATCAACCGCGATTTTCGACAGGCGACTCAAATCGGAATTGCCGCCGGGTTGCGGCGTTATGAGATTCGCTTCCTGAAATCCGGTCGCGCTCCGATGTGCGATGCGGCTGAACTGTTGGAAATTGAACACATTCGCGACGGCGAAGGCTTGGAAATCACCGCGCTATCTCCGGGTTTGTTCAAATGGACTGATTCAGTTGAAAAATTCCAGCATGAAATGGCTGAAATCTTTCCACGCTCAGTCGAGTTGGCCAAACGCTGGAATCTGTCCGCTTTGGTTGTTTTCGGTTTTTGCAAACCCAGCGCAAAAGAAGAAGTGGCTGATTTGATTCCTAGCGATAATCCTCCGATCTGGGTGATTGACGCTCTGGCCGAAGCGGCGTTCAAAGCCGAACAAGCTGGATTACGCTTGTTGATCGAACCGGAGCCAGTTTGTTGGGCAGACACCGGAGCGGCAACTGTAAACCTGATTCGTGCCAGTAAATCTGCGGCACTGGGAATTAACTACGACCCCTGCAACGTCGCCTGGATGATCAGGCGCGACCCGATTGAAGAATTCGACTTGGTTGCTCCATTCATCGCCAACGTCCACATCAAAGACCAATTGGATGAGCCACGTGGTAGCGGAATGCCAACCTGGGTAGTTCCAAACGAAGGAATGATTGATTACCGCCCACACTTCGCCGCGTTGAAACGGATTGGCTATCACGGAAATGTTTCGCTGGAACCTCACATGGACGGTAGTTTGGAAACTATTCTCCGCTGTAAGCAATCTGTAGAGCGTTTGTGGAGTGAAGCCTAAAGCAGAGAGTTTTACCGACTCAATTTTTAACCAAAAGATGATTGACGGTGAATCTTGAATCTAGTAGTTTTTGTCCGAACTGAAAGCTGGAGCAAATTGTTCTGGTGCCGCAATTTGAATATAACTTTTTGCCCCTTGCCCTACTCAGCCGGATTTCAGTTTTATCACTGGTCGTAATCCCTGGGCGAGTGACCAATCACTTCGCACCAATCCCCTAAACCCGCCCCTTCTCACAAAGATCAAACCCTTTTGATCAATCGGAGTAATACAAACGATGCTTTACTTGAAAACGGATCTCTCACCTGCCCGTCTACTTTTGCTGCTTCTTGTTGCAGTCTTTGCTCTCTTTATAGCTTTGTCTTCTCAAGCCTGAAACTTCTTCGAAAGCTTGAAAAAAAGAAAGGGAGAAAGCAGCGCAGCGATTCCAATTAAGGATTTTTGCTGCACTGCTATCTCCCTTAAGTTGAGATTAAGGCTGAGTCCTAAAACTGAGGACGCTCCCTAACGGCAGAGGACGCAAATTTACAAAATCAGTTCGGCAACCTCGACTCGCAACAGATTCCGAACGTTTTCAATCTGATTGGCAATTGTCACCTGAGCCGAACCGGCAAATAACAAGCCCACAGCCACATTATCCAAAGTGGTAATCAGCGAGCCTGAATCGCCACCAGCAGACATCGGCGTGGTGAGTATCTGATCACGAAAACGAGCCGTGCGGCCTCCACCGTAATTGACATCCACAGTGGCATTAACTGCCGTTATTCTTCCTGTGGTGAAATTGGTGGTGCGCCCGGTCTTTTTTACCAACGTGCCAACGGTCACATTCGCTTTTTGTCTCCACCCTCGTACGCAACATGACCAGTAAATCTCACGATCCAGGTCGCTGAAATTTCCTTCGGCAATCGCCGCATCAATCAGATTTCGATGATCGGCCAAAGGTACCGCCGGGGCAAAAGTGATCGGGATGAATTCGCTCAACCTTGCAATTCGATCAGTTGGATCAACTCCACCATCAATCGGGCCTGGCTGCAAGATCGAATCGCCAATCGCGCCCAGATTGCTGTTGGCCAGAACGTGATTGTTGCTCAGGATATAAAATTTCGGCGGAATACCAACTCCATGAGTTGCCGGATTTATCGAACCGCCTGGCAACATTTTGTAAACACAAGTTCCGATGGTTCCGGCAGTGATATTTTTATGACCGACACTGTACCCACCTTTAGCTGGACGCACTCTGCTGATCAGCACCTGAGCATCGGCACTTTCTATTATTGGTTCGGGTGGAGGATCAGGTTCGGCAGATGCAAACACATTGCCGATCGCCAGAACGTCTGTTTGCATGTCCTGACATTTGCTTGGAATCAAATCTTTCTTGGTAATCGCATCTTTAGGAAGTTTCTGCGAAACCAGGATTAACAATGCCGGCTCGCCAGTCGGCTGCCCATTCTTCCATTTGATACCGGAAGCAACTCCGATAACATTATTTCGGGGAAGTATCTCGTCAACTGCGACTTCGTGCGCCTTATCAAAACCCTTTGCTGCCGTGGCTGACAGAGTCATTTTTTCTAAACTCATAAAAAAATCCTCCATTTTGTGGGCTGAGTGTTGCTTAAAAATTGATGGCTACTGAATCGCGGCCATCACGTTACCGATTTCCTCAACATCAACATCAAAGCGATGCAAACGTTTCGGAATTACCTCGCCTGGCTTCAACGAGGCAACGTCTACTTTTTGAGTCACGAATACTTTAATAACGGGTTCGTTATTCTTTTCACCGATTCCTACCCCAATCACATTCGGCAGATTCATCAACTCAGCTTCATGCTGGTTTTTGGCTTGTTCGATTTTCATTTTGTCCCTTTCATTCGGTTAAGATGCTTATTCAGTTTGGATATTACCAAGCCTGGAATAATTTCAAGCACTTCATTATCTATCATCGGCAAACCGCTACATTGCGGCTTTACAATTGACTACGAATGACACTGTAACTAGACTCCCGCTGCTTCTCGAAAATACAATCTACCAGTTTCGGTCAATCATTATTTATCCAATCCGGGGGTCATAGGTGAAAGTTACAACACAATTTTTACTAGCCATTTCTCTTTTATCCTCATTGGTTGCGAACGACGCACCTCGCCCATATTTCAACAACTTGATAACGATACAAGCCTCGCGCCCCGACATACCCAACCTCGTAAAGAAATTAACCGAGGCGGAGTCTCTGTCTCAAATTCAAGCTATCGTCACAGAACACCAACAACTGGTTTCTTGGGATTTGGCAGAAGCAATGCTTCAAACTAAGGAGATTGACCCTCTACCAGACGCCGCAGATAAGGTTAAAGCTCAAAGGCTCAACCAAACGCTCCTTGGATTGTCACAACGGGTTAATCATCGAAAAGGCATAGCTGTTGCGATCAATCACCTGGGAATTATTCATTCTCAGCACTCCAGATACGACTTGGCAAACGAATATCACAAACATTCCCTATTGCTTCTTACACAACCCGAAGACCAATTATGGTTGAGTAAAACTTACCGTTTAATTGGCCTCAATTACTACAGACAAAAAAACTTTTCTGCTATGCGGGCACAATATGAAGCCAATTTTGAACTGGCAAAAAAAGGAAATGTTCCGTATTACCTGGCGCAGGCACTATACTTACTTGGAGTTGCATACGAAGAAAACGAGTTATTCAAAGAGGCTATTCGTTATTATGAAGACAGCTTGGCGATAAGCCGAAAAGTCACCGCCCCTCCCAGCCAAGCGAATCTGCCAGTATTGATAAGGGATACGTTCATCAGGTCGGGAAGAGCTAATTTGGGAGCCGGCCAGTACAAACAAGCCATTAGTAATTATGAGCAAGTCATTGATTATTGGCGTCAGATTCCCTCATCACCCGATCAGGAATCCGCACTAGCCTCTGCGCTCAACTCCCTTGGTTACGCAAGCTTTATGGCAAAGCAGTACCCGCAAGCCATTGAATCAAGCACAAAAAGTTATGAAATAGCCCAAAAGTTACAGAAGAACGACCTTCTTGCTCTTGCCAGTCGCGTCATTGCTCTCGCTCACAGTGCAATGGGGAACCATTCAGAAGCTGTTAAGATGATAATCGAGGCCAGACAATTCGCAGAAAAAGAAGCCAGGAAATATCCCGAAAAATCCGAGCCGAAAGAAATTATGCGAATCGTTTATGGAGTTGAAGGCATTGTCCGCTACGCAGCTAATCAGCCAGAGAACGCCCGCAAGTCTCTTGAGGAAGCCATAAAACTGACTGAGCAGCAACAAGCGCTGGTTCCTCTGACATTAGATGCAGGTCCATCTTCAATGGGGTATCCGTCGTCCTATTACGGCTGGATGGTTGCGCTGATGGTTTCTCAGAATCAACCTGAAGAAGCTCTAAAATACTCCGAAATGGTCAAAGGTCGAGCACTTTACAATTTGCTATACAACCCAAAAGACAAAGACACCGGGCTTATACCCAAAGAGGACTTAGTAAAACGAGACCAACTAACTGATAAAGTACTCAAACTGGAAATTGAAATCTCGAAAAGACAATTTGCCACACTCCCCGACGTCACGGTCATTGCCGATCTTCAACTCCAATTTCGTGAAGCACTTGAATCGTTGGCTAAAGTTGTGAAGAAAATAGAGCAAGAATTACAAACCACCTCTAAGAATGGCATACAGGCATTCAACCTGAATTTGAAGTCATTGCTGCATAATGACAGAACTGCCTTGCTCCAGTTCGCCATCACCGAAGAGCAGGCTTTTCTTTTTGTGGCGACAAAATCGGCAGGCGAAGTTGAATTACAAGCTTACCCACTTATTCTGACGAACGATCAGATTGAAAAGAAGGTAAAGAAATTCCGTAGCCTTATTATGGGCAAGGATCAGACCGATGATTTTGGAATCGCATCCCGAGACTTACATGACAATTTGCTTGGCAAAGCTCAGGCGCAACTAAAAAATAAGACTGAGTTGATAATTGTGCCCGACGGGCCTTTGTGGGAGTTGCCTTTTCAAGCTTTGAAAACGGCTGACAATCATTATTTGATTGAGCAAGCTGCGATTTCATACGTTCCGTCATTCGGTGTTTTACAAAAAGCCTCACAACAACAACTCGACCATTCTCCTAAACTTGATCTGCTGGCTTTCGGGAATCCTTTTCTGGCAAAACGAGCAGGCCTGACAACTTCAACCGGCGAGGCCATAGAACCGCTGGACAACCTGCAAAATGCAGAATTTCTGGTAAAGAAAATTAGTCAGTTGCACAATCCAGCAACAAGCAATGTATTCATTGGAAAGATGGCAACCGAGGAAAAATTCAAAGCCCTGGCTCCGAAATACCGAATCATTTTCCTGGCAAGCCATGGCTTATTCGGCAGCTTGGATCCGATGCGTTCAAGCATTGTTTTGGCTCAAAACGGTGTAAAAACCCCGGATGATGGATTTTTAGAAGCGCGTGAAATCGCCAGAATGCATTTGAGTGCTGAAATGGTGGTGTTGTCAGCCTGTGATTCAGGGCGCGGACAGATGCGTGAGGGGGAAGGAATAGTAGGTTTGCCGTGGGCCATATTTGCAGCAGGTTGTCCGACAACAGTTGTTAGCCAATGGCAGGTGGATTCACTGGCAACCGCCAACCTGATTTCTTCCATGTATTCCAAATTGGGCCGAAACAACAAACAGGCGACCAAAGCCGAGGCATTACAGAAAGCCGCGATTACCATGCTCAACGGCTCGAATAAGGATTTTCGCCATCCATATTACTGGGCAAGCTTTATACTTTTTGGCAAAGCTAACTGATCTTTGCCGGATTCACTTTAACCCGGAGACAAGTGATGCTCCTAAATCGTGCTCTGAGGCGCGCAGTTCGCTATTTCCCCAACAACACCGCCACCATTTTCAATGACCAGAGGCAAACTTACCGACAGCTTGAACGCCGAACACTGGCTTTCGCAGCCGCGCTGCACTCGCTGGGGATTCGTCGAAACGACCGCCTGGCTGTTTACTTGCTTAACAGTTCCCAGTTTCTGGAAACTGTTTACGCCTGTTTCGAAATTGGCGCGGTCGTCGTTCCCTTGAACACTAGACTGGCGGCGGACGAACTTGTCTTCATCATAAATGATGCAGAATGCAAAGCCTTTATCACGGACGAACTGCTGCAACCTTTGGCGTCCAAGTTCAAGAACCGGTTGGAAGGAATAGAGCATTTCATAGCCATTGGCGGCGGCGAAGCATTCAACAACTATGAAACTCTGATATCCGAACACACCAATGAAGACTTCAAATTTCCGTCTGACTATGACCATTCTGACGAAGAACTCGCCGGACTGTTTTACACCAGCGGTACAACAGGTTTGCCCAAGGGCGTCATGCTTAGCCATCGCAATCTTTGGATGAATGCGCTGCACACTTTGGCAACGCGAGCGCCGGAGCCGGGTCTGAATTTTCTGCATGCCGCTCCTATGTTTCATCTGGCGACTTTTCCCGCTGTCATAAACATCACCGTCAACGGCGGAACTCATACAATTCTGCAAAAATTCGATCTGAAAGCGATGATGGAGCTGGTCGAAAGCGCCAAAGCCACAAGCACGGTTCTGGTTCCGACAATGATCAATTTTTTGATCAATCACCCTGACTTCAGCAAATACGATCTCAATAGCTTGCGACGCATCACTTACGGTGCAGCT
>JBGAPB010000210.1:0-11250 GCA_044221525.1 Blastocatellia bacterium
CAACCAAAGCCGCCAGCGCGACAATGATTTGCTGAACGACTTCAAAAACCTGCTCAGCGCGGTTGGCTCCAAAATTGTTTTCAGCGTCGTTTGGGACGTTACGCCGAATGCGGAGCGTAGTTGTCACCTGTTCGATGACTTCATCAACCTTGCCAGCCGGAGCGCGCACAACAATGGCAACGCCTTCAATCTCCGGATACTGTTCGGCCAGAGTCTCAAACGGAACATAAACGATTCGTTCGTCCAGTTCGTCGCTGCCAATTACTCCTTCGCCAGAAGCCTTTGTCAGCACTCCAATGACACGATAAATGCGTCCGTCAATCCTCACTTCCTGATCCAGCGGGTTTGTGTCTTCGAATAACTGAGCAGCTATTCCCTGACCGATGACGCAACCTGCACGCGATTCTCACGCTCGGCAAAAGTGAAAAAACCTGCCGCGTTCGACGCTGACCGAAACGATGTCCGGGAAGTTTTCCCAAACTCCCAGAATTAGAGGACTGATCGCTTCTGCGGCCACGCGCCGTCATCGAAGCCTTGTTCGCCGCAGGCCCATAACTGCCGCGAATCTTTGCGGAGAAACGGCTTGCGGTTTATCCAGCGCGGCCACAGCCAGAGCGTCTTCATGTCGGGTCTTTTTCGCCGCCGCTCTTCGGCAGAAGGTCGGCGAAACGACGGGCCAATCTTTTCTTCCTTCGTAAAGTAAATGACGTTCGGGCGCTCTTTTCGCTGACCGCTGCCACTCTGGCCGACAATCCAGTCAGCACTGCGCCAACCATGACAACAACAGCTGTGCCTATCACCACGCCAAGCAAAGTCAGCGCCGACCGCAGCTTGTGCGTTCGCAAACTATCAAAAACCGTTATAAAAATGTCTCGAAGTATCTGTTTTTGCATCTCGATCAAAGCTTCAGATGTCGATAATCGGGTCAGGCCAAGGCCTAAAACCAAATATCAAATACCTACCATCCGGCAATTACTCTTTCCTCAACGCTTCAATCGGACTCAACCTCGATGCTCGACGGGCCGGAAAAACTCCGAAGACCACGCCGACAGAGCAGGAAATCATCACCGCAGCGAACAAAGCCCACAGAGGAACTGCAACTGGAAATCCGCTCAGCTTTGCCGTCGCCCAAACCAAAGCAGTTGAAATAAACATGCCAACCACCCCACCAGCCAAAGTCAGCAGCGAAGACTCAAGCAGAAACTGAGCCAGTATGTCTTTGCGCCGAGCGCCAATCGCCAGCCGAATTCCGATTTCGCGCGTTCGTTCTGTCACAGAAGCCAGCATCATGTTCATCACAACGATGCCGCCAACTCCCAGAGCAATCGCCGTCAATGGATAAAGCACAGAGCCGACAATTCTGGTCAATAAATTGGTTACGGCTTCGACGCTCTTGGCCGTTGTGATGCTGAAATTGTCGTTATCGCTATAGCTCAAACGACGCTGAGTTCTCATACCGAACCGCGCGATTTCTTCGACTTGTTCGTTCGGAACATTCACCCCGGGCTTGGGTTTAACCAACATGGCAATCGAACGAGAACGCGCGCCAAACACCTTGGCAAACGTTCCAAGTGGAATCTGAACAAAACCATCCTGCGAAGCTCCGAACGACGAACCGCGCGGAGCCGCAACGCCAATGACTTCATATTCGGCAGAACCCAACTTGATTAATTGCCCCAGGGCATCGCGGTCTGGGAAAAGAAATTCATCTACGTCAGAACCAATAACACAAACAGAGCGACGGTTTTCATCGTCGAATTCGGTCAACTCCCGCCCGCGAGCAATCTTAATCGTTGAAAGCTCGGCGATGTTTGCGGTTACTCCCTGAACGGCAATTCCTTGCAATGAATTGTTGCCGCGCTGAGCCGGGAGCGCCGCATCAATCTGAGCGCCGACTTCCATGCGGTCGCCAATCCGCTGACGCAATCCTTCAATGTCTTCGATCGTAATGTCAGGTCGTTTTGAAAGCGCTTCGGCAAAGGATTGAGCGTCGCCCAGGAAATCCTGAAACGAAGCTTTATCAATTCGGGCAATACCAGGGCCAAGCGAAGATGCGGTCTGTTTAATGTAATTCTGCGCGCCTTCGAGCAAAGCGGCGACGAAAGTTACAACTGCGATTCCAATAACGACCCCAATGACGGTCAGGGTCGAGCGCAGACGATTGGCCAGTATCGCGCTGAACGCAACACGAAAAGCCTCGCCCCACCGAGAAAAGCCAAACCTGGCACGATGAGTCCCAGCCGAAGCTCGCTGCGCTAAAACTGATTCAGAAATAACGGATCCGTTTTTAATGATTGTTGGATTATTGATCACGGCGACACTTTATCGCTCAAACCCAAGGCTGATGTCACGCCAGCTTGCAATTTTTTCTCTCAATATTGTCCTGGACAACAAAAGCCAGGAGCGACAAAAATCAATATTTATTCTCACATTATCAACACATTCTCAACCACGATTGTCTGTCTGAAGCAGCGCGGTTATTATTCAGCCGCACCTGTCATCTCAATCTACAAATCATTTCGGAGGAAGAATGTCGCAATCGCAACCCGACATCAGTTCATCGTTAAAAGAAGACCGCGTCTTTTCGCCATCAACCGAATTCAGCGCGTCGGCGCACATCACCAGCAGAGAGCATTACGATCAAATCTATAAACGCTCCGTCGAAGACCCTGAAGGGTTCTGGGCTGAAATCGCCAGTGAGCTTCATTGGTTCAAACCATGGGACAAAGTCCTGAACTGGAATGAACCTTTTGCCGAATGGTTTGTCGGAGGCCAGACCAACATTTCTTACAACTGTCTGGATCGCCATCTTTCAAGCTGGCGCAAAAACAAGGCCGCCATTATTTGGGAAGGCGAGCCCGGCGACAATCGCACGCTGACTTATCAACAACTTCACAACGAAGTCTGTAAATTTGCCAACGTACTCAAAAAGCTTGGCGTTAAGAAAGGTGACCGCGTAGCCATTTACATGCCAATGATCGTTGAATTACCCGTGGCGATGCTGGCTTGTGCGCGCATTGGAGCTACGCATTCGATCATCTTCGGAGGCTTTTCGGCTGAAGCCCTGAAAGACCGTATCAACGACGCCGAAGCCACTGCGGTTATCACTGCAGACGGAGGTTATCGCCGAGGAACTCCGCTGCCGCTGAAACCCGCCGTGGATGCCGCGATCAAAGATTGCCCTTCCGTCAAACATGTAATCGTCGTCGAACGCTGCAAAAACGGAATCCACATGGAAGTCGGCCGCGATCACTGGTATCACCAGTTGATGGAAACCGCTTCGGACGTTTGCCCGGCTGAACCGCTGGACGCTGAGCATCCGCTCTACATTCTTTACACTTCAGGCACGACTGGAAAACCGAAAGGAATCGTCCACACCACCGGCGGTTATTCGGTTCACACTTATTTGACTGCCAAATGGGTTTTCGATCTTCACGATGAAGACACTTATTGGTGCACGGCTGACATCGGCTGGGTGACTGGTCACAGCTACATCGTTTACGGCCCGATGCAGAACGGCGCAAGTATAGTGATGTACGAAGGCGCCCCGAACACGCCGGACTTTGGCCGATTCTGGCAAATAATCGAAAAGCACAAGGTCAATATTTTGTACACGGCTCCGACGGCGATTCGCACCTTCATCAAATGGGGTGAGCAGTGGCCTCTGAAATATGACTTGTCCAGCTTGCGTTTGCTGGGTTCGGTCGGCGAACCAATTAATCCCGAAGCCTGGATGTGGTATCACAGAGTCATTGGAAAAGAACGCTGTCCGATAGTTGACACTTGGTGGCAAACCGAAACCGGAGGCATCCTTATTTCTCCGATTCCCGGCGCGATTTCAACGAAGCCCGGTTCAGCGACTCTGCCTTTCCCTGGAATCGTGCCGGACATTCAAACCCGCGAAGGCGTTTCAGTCGGAAAAAATCAAGGTGGATTTCTGGTCATCACGAAACCCTGGCCCGGAATGTTGCGTACGATTTACGGCGATCCCGAACGTTTCAAGAAACAATACTGGTCTGACATCAAAGGCTGTTACTTTACCGGCGACGGAGCGCGCCGCGATGATGATGGATATTTCTGGCTGATGGGCCGCGTTGACGACGTTATCAATGTCAGCGGTCACAGGCTGGGAACCATGGAAATTGAAAGCGCGCTGGTTTCCCATCCAAAGGTAGCCGAAGCCGCTGTCGTCGGTCGCCCCGACGAGTTGAAAGGTCAGGCTGTTTCGGCATTCGTCACGCTGGAATCCGGCAATAGAGCTTCGGACGATTTGAAGGAAGAACTCCGCAAACACGTCGCCAAAGAAATAGGCCCGATGGCCAAACCCGACGACATTCGATTTACAGACATGCTGCCGAAAACCCGTTCTGGCAAGATCATGCGCCGATTGCTGCGCGACATTGCCGCAGGAAATCAGACTGTGGGCGATACAACTACGCTGGAAGATTTGTCCGTGCTGGCCAAACTGCGCGAAGACGAGGAATAAGAAGCCGGCAGTCCCGCCTATTAAGCGGAAAGCCTGGGTGGGCATGACCAAACCTAAAGGCGGGATTGCGTGCCTTTCAGAAGGAGAAAATTCAATGAAGCTGTTTTCAATTATCCTGTTGGCACTGTCCGGCAGCTTTTGCTCATCGTCTGATTACACAGGCTTGAGCCCTCAGGAAGTTCCGCCCATCAGGAACTTCCTCAAGGTCAACGATGATTTTTGCACTGGCGCTCAACCTCGCCCCGAGCATCTGGCCAAGCTCAAAGCCGACGGAGTCAAAGCGATTATCAATTTGCGTCAGCCCAGCGAGCATCGCGCCGCCGAAGAAGAAGCCGAAGCGACAAAAGCCGGACTGAAATACTTCAACATCCCGGTTGTCTTTGCCGCTCCTAAAGACGAACAAGTGGATGAGTTTTTGAAGATCACAGACGATCCGGCCAATCGCCCGGCTTATATTCATTGCGCGCTGGCAATTCGCGTCGGAGCTTTCTGGCTGATTCGCAGGGTAGTTCGGGATGGTTGGACGTTTGAAAAAGCTGAAGAAGAAGCGAAGAAGATCGGCTTGGAAAACGCTCCGCACTTGACTGAGTTTGCCCGCAAATACATCGAAACTCACAACAAGAAATAACGTTTCCATTCTCCTTCAATGCGCAAAAAGATTTTCTCCAGTTCGGCGAAAGGCCTAGGCACAGCCCTGCTACTGCTTTCTCCTCTGGCTTACGTGTTCGGTGTCTGGCTGGTCATGAATTATGACGCCGCGGCGCGACTTGGATTGACGATTGACCGTGCCCAAGCCATAGCCATTGCGTCTGAAACCGGCGCTTCAAAAGGCATGAACCTGACTGGATGGAGCAGCATTTGCTGGGTCAAATCAGACGCCGACCTTTACTATTACCAGCAACTTCCAACCACTGTCACACCGGCAACAGCCGAACGGGATCTGGCCAGAAAAATCTTTCCAGCTTCGCGTGTCGCGGTTCTGTTTCGTTCCCCGGATCGCAGCGAAAACTTTGAAGTTGAAATGTCTGTTAATGGTAGAGTCATCAGTAATAGTTACAGATCATCCAAATCCGACGAAGCCGAAGACCCAGGTGAAGCCGCTGCCCGCAAAATTGCCGAACAAGCATTACAGCAAAGACTGGCAGCGGCAGGAATGTCATTTTCCGGTGAATTGCAATTGGAAGGTCAGCGAGATGGAAACAGACCTGGCCCGCCACCGCCCGAATCCGCACGACCAAAAGGGGTCAATCGCCGCTATACGTGGAAATGGCCCCTGCAATCCATCCCTGAATTGAATCTGGAAAGTTCGCTGGTGGTCAGCGGCAGCAAGCTGGTGTCCGACCGTTTGCAGGCAAAAGTTGACGATGGTTACGTCAAAGCTCACCACAACCCGCGAAAGTGGTTGAAGATTTTGAGCATTATGGCTTTCTCTCTGGTCGCAGCCATCAGTGTGATTTTCGGAATTTACCGGTTTGTTCAGCGAACCCGGCAAAAGGAAGTTTCCTATCAACGAGTCGTAGTCTTGGTGCTGGGTTTTGCCGCAGCCTTATCCAGTTTAGTGCTTGCTTCCGATATGGTGATTTCGCAGGTTGCAAATAGCCCCGGATTTCCATTGCCAGATTGGGTTATCAAGTTTGCGACCGTCATGGGATATTTGATGATTGGACTTTTCGTCGGAATGGCTTATGGCGGAGGCGAAGGCGATATACGCGAAGCGTATCCCGGTAAGCTGACTTCGCTGGACGCTTTTTTGTCCGGCAAAATCTTTTCTCGAAACGTTGCGCGCTCCGTGGTTGCGGGCTTTGCGGTTGGCGGATGGTTGATGCTCTGTTTTCAACTTTCTACTTTGCCGTGGGCGCTGATGCCGGGTAAAGGCGAGCCTATGAATCCGCTGGTCAATGCCTGGCTGGGTTATTACCCAACTTTTGCATCCTTTGCCGCCTGGCCGATGGATGTGATGGTCATCATTATCATCGGCTTGCTGGTTCCGTTGCCGTTCTTTTTACGGCGTAAGAAACTTGGACGCGCAAGAATAGTCTTTATCTTTTTGTTTATATGGGCTTCGTGCGCTGCGCCTTATATGGACTTTCGCCCGTGGGAAGGAACCCTGCTGGCGGCCACAGTTAGAGCCGCGTTGGTATTGTTTGCCTTTCTAGCCTTTGATTTGCTGACGGCGATTGTAACTGTTGCCGCCCCCACCTTCTTTTCGTTTGCTTTGGGATTGGCCGCTCAACCGGCGACATCGTTGCGCCAATCCGCCGTGATTTCAATTTCCGCCGTTGTTTTGTTTTTGGCCGTCCAGTTGTACTTTTTCTTCAAAGGGAAAATTTATGGCGAAGAAGAAGTTCGCCCGATTTACGCCCGCTTTCTGGCTGAGCGGCTTTCATTACAGGCAGAAGCTTCAGCCGCCAGTCAGGCTCAACAACGTTTGATGCCCGCCACACTTCCCAAGAGCGAATACTTTTCAATTGCCGCAAAGTGTTTACCTGCTTTTGAAGTCGGCGGAGATTTTTACGACGTGTTTGAACTCGAACCCGGAAAGATCGGTTTGCTGATTGCCGAAGGCGGCGGCCGCGGACTGGGTTCGGCTCTTTCAATCGCTTTCGCCAAAGGTTTTTTGATGCCGAAAATTTTGGGCAACACCCACGAGGCAGACGATTCTCCGACCGAAGTCATTCGCGGATTGCAAAGCCGATTAACCACATTGCTGGACGCGGAATCGGCTTTGGGTTTGGCTTACGTGGTGATTGACGCAGGCGACGGACGATTGCGTTATGCCAGAACAGGAGCTTATCCGTTGGTGATGACCGCAACCAAAAATAAAACAAATGGATTGCTGAAGCCTGAAGAAACCGAAATCAAGTTTTCAGTCCTCGGTGATTCCGAAAAACACTTCACCGTAACCGAAGGTTCATACAACTTGAATGAAGGCGACAGCGTGGTCATTTACACCGATGGACTGGCCAAAGACTGGCAGATGGATAAAAAATCTCCAGACGCCGAACTTGCCAACGTATTGAAAATATCCAAAGGGAAAGACGCTGACGGTTTGCAAAAATCGCTGACCGACATCATCAACAAATGTTCCAAACAAGCCAGGAAGCAAGGATCGGAAGACGACCTGACCGCCGTCATCGTTCGTGTAGATAAGATTGAAACGTTGATTTGAACAACCACGGGATCGGAAGGAAAAAATTAAAACTACGAACGTGAGCATTCGCGTTTATTCGTAGTTGATCTCTTCCTTTCTACTCAAAAAATCCCCGTGTTCCCCGTGGTTGAAAAAGGAAAATAGAACTCAATGAAACTGCGAGGCTGGCTGGCGCTGATTGCTTTATCCGTAATTGGCTACTCTGCTACATTTTTTATCTTCCCGAAGGTGATGAACGCCGCTCGTTGGCGTCACACGCTGAATCACAATGAAGCCATAACCATAGCCCAAAATGCCGCCCATCAGTTTGGAATTGAAAACACCACCTGGGATGTTCCGGGCACAGGATTGAGCCAGGCTGATGTGGAGGCCGAATACAGTCGCCGCCGCGAAGCTTATTTAGCCGTCGAACCAAATGGCGTAGGCCAGTCTTATCTCACGCCACTGAACATCAACGTCAAACTGCTGGATTTCAAAACACGCCGCAGAGTTACCGTAACCATAAACTCCGAAGGCAAACTGCTGGGATTCAACACCTCCATACCGCAAGGCAAAAAAGAAGACGACGAAGTAAAAGAGCAGGCCGACAACGTTTCCGATGCCGACACTCAATTGGCCGAATCAACGGTCAGGACTTTGTACGGTGACAGTCTGCTTCAAGCGGCAAAACTTTCGGAATCCAGCGTTACGCGCCAAGGTTCTCGCTTTACCTGGAAAGTCGAAGACCAGCGAATTAAGCTGCTGGCCAAGGTTCTGGTGCGCGACGGAAAAATAAAGCAGGTTTCGCTGGACCCTGAATACACCAAGAAATTCGATTCCGAGTTTGATACCAAGCGCAGCACATTGTTCAAAGCCTTGTCCAATTCCGAAGCCGCCACCATTTGGTTTCCGATCTTCCTGGTTGCAATCTTCTTTTTCGTGGGCGTCGCGCTGAAACGAATTCAACACAAACAGGCCCTGATCTTTCTGGCCGTGGTCTTTGTCCTGATAACAGTTTTCACCTGGCTGGGTGGCGTCAATGTAGTAGCCGAGGACGGCGCAGGTGCTGGCGGCGGCATCTGGTTAGTCAAACTCTTTTCCTGGTTTTTCTTTTTGCTTGGAATGCTGGCCATCGCTGCATCGCTGTATTTCGTTTGGGCCGCCGGACAATCGCTGGAAATCAAAATCCCTGAACGTCGCACCATCAGCCTGGAACTGATTCTGAAAGGAAAGCTGCTGACCAAACCAGTCGCTCGCAGCATTGCCGTCGGCGTGCTGAGCGGTGGGATTGTGGTTGCCATTCCTCTGCTGTTGGCTGCCAGCCGATTTTTCAAAGGGATGGAGTTGAATTCCGCCAACCTGGAAGATCACTTTGTCTCGCCCTTCCCTGCCATTTCTCTGACACTGACGGGGCTTCAGTATCTGGGTTTTGTGATTTTCGGATTTATGGCTCCGCTGATTCTGGTTTATGTGAAGCAGGAAAGGCTGGCCAGATTTCTGGTTTTTGTCGTCACCAGTCTTGGAATGCTGGGCGCGACTTTCGTTTACGCTTCGACTGCTGGTTTGATAACGACGACTTTACTGGTTTCTTTAGCCCTGACGGCAATTTACTTCAAAGGCGATCTGCTTTCGGTAGTCATTTCTATGGGAACATCCCAGGCTGCATTGGGAGCAGCCGCGTTGATGGCTCAACCATCGTCATCGCTGAAATCATCCGCTTGGCGAGTTATTGAGGCTTTGGCGGCAACCGCAATCGTCTCCTTAATCGGAGTTTGGAAGCTGCGCGAAGCCACTGAAGCAGAAACCGCCGTCCCAATGCAATTGCTGGAAAACCGCGACGAACGCGAGCGCCTGAAAGCCGAATTCAGCGTAGCTCAACGCGCTCAGCAACAAATGCTGCCAGACGCTCCGCCGCAAATTCCCGGCCTGGAGATTTCGGCGATCTGCATACCTTCAAAAGAAGTCGGCGGCGACCTTTACGACTTTCTTTCGCTGCCCGATGGCAAGCTTGGAATAGTCGTCGCGGACGTTTCCGGCAAAGGCGTCCCGGCTTCGTTATACATGACTTTGACAAAAGGCTTGCTGTCTTCGGTGTCTGAAACCGCCAGCGATCCCGGAGAAATCCTGCGCGAAGTCAACCGCCACCTTTACGAAGTCTGCCGCCGCAAAATGTTCGTCACCTTGTTTCTGGGAGTAATTGACCTGTAACCAAACGGCTGACTTACGCCAGAGCCGGCCACAACCCGACAGTCTTTCGCCGCCCAATGGAACAGACCAGGTTGCTGACTTCGGGCGGAATTGGCCTGGGATTGAACGGTGGAAAGATATTTGATCAAACTTTGAAAGTCAAAACCTTGCACAGTTGGCCGCGAGCGACAAGCTGTATTTTTACTCCGACGGCATCACCGAGGCGATGAATCCGAAGAATGAAGAATATGGCGAAGAACGGTTGATGAATCTGGCGGAGCGCCTGGATTCAGTTGGAGCCAATGAATCACGATGTCGTTCTAGAAGACGTCAAACAATTTCTGGGATCGAACCAGCCCCAAGATGACCAGACCCTGGTCGTAGTCAAAGTAGTTTGAAATCACAACCACCATTCTTCTGAAGCGAATTCACCACCAAATCCGGCATTCGACTGCTGCTTTGAGTTTTTCTTCTACGCTTTGGTGTATTGATGTTTTTCAAATCAAAGACATTTTCACTCGTAACGCTTGCATCCTGCTTACAATTAACAACTTAGCGAATTGGATAAAGTGTGGCCCTTGAAATGCACTGATTACTTGCAAAAGGAGACCCGATAGCAGTTGCAATTATGTAAACTGAGAAAACTTCGGGTAAAGAGTAATGAACGTAAAAAACATTAAAAAATATGCTTTTGGGTTATTGGTGGCAGCAGTTTTAGCTGTTACTGGACTGACAACTGCTCAGGCGCAAGACGGACGATGGGGTCAAAACCGAAGAAATGATGATCAGAGGAACCGCCGGGAACAAGAACGTGATCGCCGGGAACATGAGAGAAATGAAAGTCGAAACGGTCAAGTAGATCGTAACGGGAACATTGATCGCGACAGAAATGGTGTTGATGATCGTTACGAAAATAACCGTAATTCTGGCCGAGATCGCAATGGGAACATTGATCGTAACCGAAACGGCGTTGATGATCGTTACGAGAACAATGGCCGTTATGGCCGCAATGATGGTTATTACGGTAACGGTGGTTATGGCAATGGCAGTTATGGTAATGGCAACTACGGCGGATACGGGAACAGCGCCGAAATGCAAAAGGGTTACCGCGATGGTTTAGATAGAGGCCAGGAAGACCTTCGAGATCGTCGCCGCGCCGATCCGAATAACTCCAGTCATTATCGAAAAGGAAGCCGTGAGTACAAAGAAGGTTTTCGTAGAGGTTATAACGAAGGCTACAATCAATACGGCTACAATCGCGGTCGTTAATTCAGACCTGACTTAGAGCAAAAAGCCTGCTGGTGAAAATCGGCAGGCTTTTTTTTCCTTTAAGAGTTGTATGCTCTCCAGTGCTCCTCGCAGAGCCATAGCCAATGACCTTCCGGAGTCGCGCCTCTTCGCAGTCCGCCCCAAACTTCATTCGTATCCACGCTGGTCAGGACTTTTC
>JBGAPB010000211.1:0-10774 GCA_044221525.1 Blastocatellia bacterium
CGGCGGTGTTGCATCTTTTTCACCGGGCTTCGGTTTCGCGTTATTTTCACCGGCTCTTTCAGAAGCTTTTTCAACAACTTCAGGCTGCGGAGTTGGGTTTTCTGCCGGAGAAGGATTAGTTAATGGCTGCGAATTTCCAATCGGCGTTGACTGGGAAATCGTACCCGGCGTCGGAACAGGATTAGCCGATGTCTCAGATTTAGCGGTTGATAAATAAATGCCCACTGCCACCGCAGCAATCAGCAAAAAGAATCCAGCAATAACAGCCAGCTTTTTCGGCGAACCAGCCCCTGATTGAATTGCCGCCGTCGGAATCGCGGCGATTTCTTTTTGCGAATTCAAGGCAGCGGTCGAAGGCTGCGAAATCTTGTTGGTTGAAACAGATGCCTCTGGTAATTCTTCGGTGTCCGGCACCAGCGCCTCTGTTTGCTGGCCGACGGCTGCCGACTCTTCTGCAAACAAAGGCTCAGTCGCCTCTACTGTATCAAAAGATTGAGCCTCCGAAACCGGCACTCCGCATCGTGTGCAGAATTTGACCTGTTGCGTGAGTTCATTTCCACAAGAATTACATTTCAACGGCATTGTTGATTCCTCCTGACCTGATTGCTTCCTGATTCATAACCGGGGCAGCTTCGGGAAGCGGCGAAGCATAGACCATAGTAAATCTTTCATGCGGATCGGTTGTTTCCACAAACGGACGTGCCGGTTCGCCAAGCTTCACCACCCAGGCGTGACCTTCGTCCAGTGTTTCGTCGCGACTGACGCCAAAACAGATTTTCGATGGAATGCCGTAACCGTTCAACAGTCGGTAAACGATCAATGACTGTTGAACGCATTTGCCCCATTCGACTGGAAAACCTGTAACGAAGGCTGCAAAACGCGCAATCTTCTCTTCATCGGAAATCTTCCAGCCTGGTTGTGGCGGCAGGTAAAGCCGGTCAACTGCGGACAGCGCGGAGGCGAAATGCGGCGACACCGCGCGTTCAGGCAGATTCATTCTGACAAGCCGGGCGGCTTTAATCGCCCTGACCAGCAACAGGTAATTTTCCAGGTCGAAAATGTATCGGTAAAACTTCAGCAAATGCTTCATCTGAACGCCTCTAACACAAGGCGGATTATGCCATCGAACTGCAAGTTTGCCATCAACCGGCGTTCAGGCAGTCAGCTAAGATTCACAAAGCGTGTGGTGACGGCTATAATCGCCGCGCCGCAAAAAGCAGTACAACGATTCAAACAAAATGGGGACGAGGAGATGAAGAGGAAATTCCTAGCTGGGATAATGACAATCGCCGTCGCGTCGTTGACGCTGGCTTCGCACGGAGTAAGCGCGCAAAAAGGCTCTGCCGATTTCGACGTTCAGCATTACAAAATTGACGCTGAGTTGATTCCGTCCGAACAGTTGTTGCGAGCCAGAACCGAAGTTCAATTTACACCGAAGACCGACACGCGCACGGTGATTTTCGAGATGAACGGCTCCCTGGCAATCAAAACAATTATGAGGCCGGACGCGCCTCAACCCGAAACGACAGCGATGGTTGGACCGGCGACAACACGTCCAACAGCAAAACCCGACGCCAAAGCCATCAAACCCGCTCCGACCAAAGCCAACTTAAACAAAGAAGCTCAAAAACCTTCACAGGCCAAAGGCGCTCAACCACAAGAAGCCGTTTTGGAAAACCCAGGTCTGCAATTCATTCAGGACGCCAAAGAAAACATGAACGTCCGCATTGATCTGGGCAGTGTGGTCAAAGCCGATCAGCCCGTGACTCTGGTTTTTGAATACGAAGGCGCGCTTGAATCCGCCCAGGGCGGGCCAATCAATAACGCCCGGCTGGCTTATGTCGGCGATTCGGGTTCGTACCTGTTTTACGCCGCCCGCTGGTTCCCTTTCCATGAATACGTTGGAGATCGCGCCACTTACGAAATCAACCTGAAAGTCCCGAAAGACATTTTGGTTGCCGGTTACAGCGAAAAACCAGTTGCAGCGGTTCCATTTGTTGACCCAAAGACCAAAGCCGAATTTTCGATCTATCAGCTTGTTTGCAGTAAACCGGTACTGCCCGGTTCTTTGGCTGCCAGCAAATACCTGATTCGGTCGGCCAACTTCGGCGGCTTCAGCGTGGATTTTTATGTCAAAGCCGGTGATGAAAAATGGGCCGACCACGCGATGGAAGTTGTCGGCAAACATCTGGAATTTTATTCGACCAAGTTCGGCCCTTATGCTTTTGGCAAAAAATTGATCGTGGCCGAAACAGATGAAGACACGCTGGAAACTTACAGAGGGCCGGGAACGATATTTATTTCGCCGCGCGCTCTGACTTCAGGAATTGACGAAAAGCTGGCGCGCGAAGTCGCTTACCAGTGGTGGGGACAATCGGTCGGGTTGAAATCGTTTGACGACATCTGGTTGTCGCAAGGCCTGGCCGAATTCAGCATGCTGCTTTACCAAAAAGAGGAATTGAACGAATCGCAATTCCAACAGATGATCCAGGCTGAGCTGGAAAAGGCTCTAGCTTTTGAACAATCGGCTTCGATCCGCAATGCTCCGAAACAACTGGACGACCAGACTCCGGCTTACCGCTCAATCGTTTTCAACAAAGGAGCTTTGGTTCTGAATATGCTCCGCCAGTTGATGACCGAACAAACTTTCGACAATATGCTCAAGGATTATTACCAGCGATTCAGTGACAAAAACGTCACGCTGGATGAGTTTGAAGCCTTTGTTTCGAAAGCAGCCGGACGCGATATGCGATTCTTTTTCGGTCAATGGGTGGATTCGACCGGAGTGCCTGAATTCCGCGCCGAATATCGAATCTTGCGAACCAAAGACGGTCAGTTTCGAGTTCCGGGAACCATCAAACAAGACCTGGACACTTTTGAAATGCCGGTTGACATAGTTCTGAAAACCGAAGCCGGCAATGAACGACAAACCTTGCTGCTGAAAGGCACTTCAGCGGATTTCGACATCACCACCAAGAGCAACCCGATAGAGGTCATTGCCGACCCCGACACCAAAATTCTTCGCAGCTCTGAAACACTGCGCGAAGGCGTCATCGTTCGGCGCGGCATTGAACATTTCCGCGAAATGGAATACGTCGAAGCCGAACAGCAATTTCAGGCGGCGATCAAATTGAATCGCGGAAATTCATGGGCCTGGTACAACATGGGCTTGCTTTACATCGCCCAGCGTAACTGGAAAAAAGGCCTGGATGCTTTTGAACAGACGCTGAGCGGAAACCTAAGGCCTGATTGGATTGAAGTCTGGTCTTATATTTACAGCGGAAACTGTTGGGATATGGTCGGCCAACGCGAACGCGCTGTGACCGAATACAACAAAGCAATCAGCAACGGTAACAACTACGACAACGCTCAAGAAGCGGCCAAAGGTTTTTTGGCTGAACCGTTCGGCAAAAGGAAAGCCACCGCTCCGGGGAGCAGTGAGTAGATCGAAGCCGGTAGCCGACAGCCAGTTTCTGTCGGCTACCTCCATCATTCACTTATGCACAAATTCGTTCCGGCATTTTTCGTCGCAGTTCTTTTTTTCTCGCTTCACCAAGAAGCAACTTCTCAATCACCACTCAAGCTTTCTCAAACCATAGAATCTGACGGGCTGGCTAAACCGTCAGCCGTTGCCTATCGCTACTTATTCGAGAACGAAAGGTTTACAACAACGATACAGGAGCTTGAATTCGACAGTTCAGGGCACGGCAAGTTCCGCTTCAAAAAGAAGGACAGCGAAGAAATTGTCAACGACCTGACGATTTCCCAGAACTTGCTGACACAGATCCAGTCCCTTTTCGATCAGTTGAACTTTATCTCCAGCCAGGAAAATTACCAGCACAAAAAAGACTTCTCGCATCTGGGCACGATGACGATTTCCCAATCGCGCAACGGCAAACAGCGCACGGTGAAGTTCAACTACACCGACAACTCAACGATGATGCAGTTGCGGGACATATTCCAGAACATCGTCAACCAGGAAACACGCTTTTTTGAAATTGAAGTTGTCAGAGAAACCGATCCGATTTCTACACCGACACAGATGCGATTGCTGGACGACGATTTGCGGTCTAAACGAATAGCCGATCCGAACCGCTTCGTGCCTTTGCTGAACGAAATCAAACTGGATGAAAGCGTCCCTCTCATCGCACGCAATCACGCCGAACGGATATTGAAGGCCATCGGCAAAGGCAAATAAGAAGTTCAGAGTTCAAGCTTCATCTTGTCTTTGATTTCATTGAGCTGAAGCCTGAACTCTGAAGCGAACAATTACCTTGCTCTCCGCATAATGCTGACGACTTCCTTGCCACCAAAAGCCGTCTCGGCCACTGTTATTCCGCAGAATTCAAATCCATCGCGCCCGACCTCGTTCAACTCTTTCTGCATGGTCGAGGTACGACTGGTCGCCTGCAATCTGTATTCGTAAGTGGCCTTCTGCCTGTCGTTGTGTTCCAGCAAAACAACGACTTCCCTGCCGCCAAATGTGGATTCGTAAACTGACTGACCGACATAGGAAAACCCCTGCGCTCCGGCCTCAGTCAGTTCTTTTTGCATCGTCGAAGTTTTCTTGGTCGCCAGCAGCTTGTACTGTAAACGTTCGCTGCTGGAACTTGGACGGCGAGACATAATCACAACTATTTCATTGCCTCCGCCAGCGGTTTCGCCGCCCATCGTGCCTTCAAAGCGATAGCCTTCTCCGGCGGCGGCGTTCATTTCCTTTTCCATCGTCGAGGTTTTATTCGTCGCCAGCAGTTTGTATTCGATTGCCTCAGGCCCTTTCTGGGCAAAGGCATTTGTGGTAATCAAAACAAACAGCATCAAGGCAAATAGCGACAAGGTCAGCATCCGGGCACAAAAAGTCTTCAACATATTTTCTCCTGTAATTGTATTGAGTTACTGCAAGGGGTTGCGAATCGGTTACGGAACGCCAGAGTTTCAGGTTCCTGCAAACTTCTGGAACTGTCCGACATTACTGCGCGTCTACCTGGCCGATAATAATCCAGCGAGGAAGTTTTTGAGAGACTCCGCAAACCTAACTTTGGTATGCTCCCGATATGGAGAAGGAAATCATGCCGCCAACAAATTCAGCCAGCCACGATCACGCGATACAAACTTTTTTGCGAAAGCTTACGGCTCTGCTGACCCTGAAAACCTGGCTGATGATCGCGACGCTCTGGTGTTTTAGCTGGGGAGCGGTTTCGTTGGTATTCCGAGCCGCATTCGAGACTCCGCGAAAGCCCTTATTGTTCGGAGCGGCAGGAACCTTCGCCGCCGCCTTTGCTGCTTACCTGATGGCCAGAAAACAACTTCCGACACAGGCTTCTGTTCGTTCCCTGCTCGACAAGCAAAACGATTGCGGGGGTTTGTTGATGGCGGCGGGCGAACAAACTCTGGGAGATTGGGAAAGCCGATTGAATTCAGTCAACCTGCCTCGTTTGAAATGGCGAAGCTCGCGCGCCTGGAGTTTGCTGGCTTTGTCAGTCGCGTTCGCAACCATCTGCCTGTTTCTGCCGATCAAATACGTTTCGGTCAACGCCGGACATTCGCTGGACGTTGGCAAGGAAGCCGAAACCCTGGCCGCCCAAATCGAAACTCTGAAAGAGGAGCAAATCATTGCCGAAGCCAAAGCCGAAGAATTGAAAGAAAAGCTGGATCAGTTGACTGCCGAAGCTGCGGGCGAAGACCCGGCAAAAACCTGGGAAGCGTTGGATCACCTGGCCAACTCTGTCGAAAAAGCAGCGAAAGACGCCGCAGCCAACGCTGAAGCAAAACAAGAACAACTGGAAAAAGCCGAGGCCCTGGCCGAAGCCTTAATGGCCGGAAACGACCAGATGGACGCTAAACTGATGACCGAAGCCATGCAAACTCTTTCAACAATGATGCAGGGCGCGATGAAGGAAAACGAAGCTCTGGCCAGTAAGCTTCCCCCCGAAACCCAGGAAGCGATCAAAAACAGTTCGCTGAAACCTGAACAATTGAAAGAACTTGCAGGCGCGCTAAACCAATCAAAACAAAAGCTCAATCAGCAACTTTCCAAACTGAATCAGTCGGGAATGAATCGCGGAAACATCAACCCAAACTCGCTGAAAGGCGGCGCGTCAGCACAGAAACGTGACAACTCCGGCTTGTCGAAATTCCTAAAAGACAACGCCCAGAAAATGTCCGTTGCTGAGGCCCTGGCCAAATGGCAGGAAGGCGACGGTGACGGCTCTGGCAAAGACGGTAAAGGCGGAGTCAGTCGAGGCCGAGGCGACGCGGCAATGACCTGGACTGACGGCTCTGACGAAAACAACGCCAAATTCAAGGAGAAAGCTTTGCCTCCCGGTTCTGTCGCCGGACTGCAAGACAGCCAGTTGGTTGGCCTGAGCGCCTCAGCGCCAGAAGTTCAAAAAGGCAATCTGGCCGCTCACGGCGCGTTGAACGGTTCTGCAACTGGCGGCGGTTCGGCCTACACGCAAGCAGTTTTGCCGAAACACAAAAGTGCTGTGAAAAAGTATTTTGATCGAGAGTAATTGGTAATTGGCGGCTGGTTGTTGGTAGCAAAGTTCCTCAGCCAACCACCAACCACCAACCACCAACCACCAACTATGAATTCCATTCTCCAACCCGAAGAAATCAATCCGGCAATCGAACTTGCCAACAGAGTTTTGTCTCAGCTTGACCGTATTTTGCTTGGCCGGTCGGAACTGCATCGAATGGTGCTGGCTGGCATTTTGAGCCGCGGTCACATCCTGCTGGAAGGTTTGCCTGGCGTAGGCAAAACCGCGCTGGTCAAAACTCTTGGTGATTTGCTTGGCCTTCAGTTCAAACGAGTCCAGTTCACGCCAGACCTGATGCCCGGCGATATTCTTGGATCACACATTTTGCAGGACAGCGACGATGGCCGCAGAGCGATGGAATTTCACGCCGGGCCGGTGTTCACCAACCTGTTGCTGGCCGACGAAATCAATCGAGCTTCGCCCAAAACTCAGTCGGCCTTGCTGGAAGCCATGCAGGAACATTCGGTGACTTTGCTTGGCTCAACGCGGCAACTTCCTGATCCTTTTTTTGTGCTGGCTTCGCAAAACCCGATTGAGCTTGAGGGAACTTACCCGCTGCCAGAAGCGCAGTTGGATCGTTTCCTGTTCAAGCTGAACGTTGGCGGTTCGGACGTTGAAACGCTGGATCAGATTATTTCGACCAGACGACGCGGCGAAGCTCCTCAACCGGAATTCACAGTTTCAGCCGACGAACTTCAGCATTTGTTTGCGGCCATGGATCGAATCTATTTGCCGAAACCTGTCTCGCGTTACATCTCTCGCATAGTCGCCGCGACTCACACCGATTCACCCGAAGCGACTGAAGACGTGAAAAGCTACGTCGCCTACGGAGCCTCGCCGCGTGCGGCAATCGCAATGGCCGAAGCCGCGCGAGCTTTTGCGCTGCTGGCCGGACGGCCTACCGTTGGCTTTGAAGACGTGAAAGCCGTCGCTTCGCCAGTGCTGAACCACCGGCTGGTGCTGAATTACAAAGCGAAGTTTGATGGCATTGACTCAACCAGTTTGATTGCGCGGCTGCTCAGCCAGATTGACGAAACCGGCATCAAACTTCCCCGCGATGTGGAGATTGAAAAATGATGAACCAAACGGCCAACCTTTTTTCTCCCACAAAGGCACACGAAGAGAACACGAAGAGGAAATATCTAAGTGTAAACCGTATGACAGCCCCAAAGGGGCGAAAGGTAATAGCCCAGGGCAACGCCCTGGGAACAGCCAAAAAAAATTGTCCAAGCCCTGAAAGGGCGACAGAGCTTATTCTTTCGCCCTTTCAGGGCTTATCAGCTGATTTGGTCGTTAACCAGAGGCGACGCTTCGCTCTGCCCCCGAATTACGGTGACTTATCCATCAAAGTCGAGTCGCTTCACGCTTCCGGTGTCGGCGATGGGTACGGCGAATACCGCGCAATGATCACCAACCATTCGACGACTCAGTCACACAAAGTCACGGTGATGCTGCCCAACTACGGCTACGACGGCAATGGAAGCGTAGGCGTCAAAGAAGTAAGTCAAACCATTGAGCTTGCACCAAATTCAACTGCTAACTTGGCGATTTTCAGCCCATCACTTTCCTCATACGGCAGCTTGGCAGAAATCACCATTGACGGTGTGAGGCAAAAAGTAGACGTGATTCTCGGCAATGAAAAGATCGGCTATACGGGAGGGCGTACCAGCACAGGCAGCCTGCTGCTAAGCCAGCAGATTTTCAAAAGCGGTTTGCTAAGCGCAGCCAATGTCGAACAAAGCTTGAAAGGAAGTTCGGGCGACTGGCTGATCGCCACGCAATCCTATGACTTTCCAGTTTCGGAATGGAGCCAGAATTGGATGTCATATGCGCGCTTCGGCGGTGTCATTTTGCACGCCGAAGAACTCAGCGCCGCTCCTGAAGCTGTTCGTCTGGCGTTGCTGCGTTACGTCGAACGCGGAGGGACTTTGATCGTAGCCGGAAACTGGCAGCCGCCGGTTCAATGGCAAGCCTGGCAAGATGCGCTCAAAGACACGGAAATTGAAGACGACGAAAACGCAATCAAGACTCCAACATACAACACATCGCCATCACCCAGCCCAACTCNACAATTAACAATGAAAAGATCGGTTATACCGGTGGAGGAGCCAAGTCGAATAGCCTGTTTCTCAGCCAACGGGTTTTCAAATATGGGGTGATGATCTCCACCAATATCGAACAGGGTTTGAAAGATCATGTGAGCGAATGGCTGATCGCCACGCAATCCTACGATTCCCCAGTTTCAGAATGGAGCCAGAATTGGATGTCATATGCTCGGCACGGCGGGGTCGTTTTGCACGCCGAAGAACTCAGCGCCGCTCCCGAAGCAGTTCGCTCGGCACTGCTGCGTTACGTCGAACGCGGCGGAACATTGATAGTGGCCGGTAATTGGCAGCCGCCCGTTCAATGGCAAGCTTGGCGGGGCGGCGTCAAGGACGAAGAAGTAAAAGACGAAGAAATTGAAAGCAAAGCTGAACCAACGTCTAATCCAACGCCAAAATACAAGCCTCACCCTGACCTCCCGATCTTTTATGTCGGCTTCGGCTCAGTCATCGTCACCGGTTCTGTTGATCTGAAAGATGTCGCTGTCAATCAATGGAAGAGTCTCAGAGAAAATTTCCATAGCGTGTCGCTATATGACAAGGAATACCCCAACTTGGTCGAAATCAACCAGGCGTTTCAGGTTGTCGAAAAATTCGGAGTGCCGATTCGCGGATTGTTTCTGTTGATGCTGTTGTTCGTGCTGGTCATCGGGCCGATCAATCTGATCTGGCTGGCAAAGATAAAACGAAAAATCTGGATGTTGTGGACTGTCCCGGCGATTTCGTTGCTGACCTGTTTGATAGTCGCCGGATTTTCGTTGTTCGGCGAAGGCTGGAACGCTACGGCACGAACTGAAGCCCTGACCATTCTGGACGAAAACGAGCACCGAGCGACGACAATAGGATGGACTGGATTCTATTCGCCGATTACTCCCAGCGAAGGTTTGCACTTTGGCTACGACACGGAATTGATTCCGCAAATACCAAACTCCTGGAATTACAGAGGCAGGCTTCCCGAACGCACTATTGATTGGACTAACGATCAACATTTGGAATCCGGCTGGGTGTCGGCGCGAGTTCCGGCTTTCTTCAAGCTGAGGAAAAGCGAAGCTCGGCGCGAACGCTTGAACATCAGGCAAGCTGGCAACGAAACAATTCTGGTCAATGGCCTGGGAGCGGAGATCGCTCAGGTTTGGTGGGCAGACGCCAGCGGAAAAATTTATTCGACGACAAACATCGCCGCCGGAGCGCAGGCTTCACTAAAAGCGACCGAGTTGAAAGCCGCAGGCACGCCTTCAAGATTGCGTGAAGCTTACGACGGCGACTGGCTGAAGCAATTCAAAACTTTCAGCGCCGAACCTCAAACCGTCCTGATGCCAAACTGCTACATGGCCGTGCTCAATGGCAGCCCGTTTGTCGAAGAAGGTTTGAAGAACGTCAAAACGCGCACCGGGCGAAATCTGGTTTACGGCGTGGGAGGTGAGCGATGAAAGTCGAAGTCACCAATCTGAAAAAGTATTTCGGCCAGACGCGCGCAGTTGATGACGTGTCGTTTTCGTTCGCTTCGGGCCAGGTCGTAGGCTTTGTCGGCCCGAACGGCGCTGGCAAAACGACGACTATGCGGATACTGGCTACGCTGGACGAACCTACCGACGGACAGGCGACAATAGATGGCGTGTCTGTGATTGAAGACCCCGAACAAGCTCGGCGATTGGTAGGTTATGTGCCGGATTCGCTGCCTACACACCGTGACATTTCTGTTCACGAATACCTGGATTTTTTTGCGCGAGCCTATGGCTTGAAAGGCGCAAGACGCTCGCAAACAGTCGAAAGCATTGAAGAGTTCACGAACCTCAGCGGCATTCGCGACAAGATGCTGGTCGCGTTGTCGAAAGGAATGAAACAGCGAGTCACGCTGGCTCGCGCTCTGTTGCACGATCCGGCGGTTCTGATTCTGGATGAACCGGCGGCGGGGCTTGATCCACGAGCGCGAATCGAATTGCGCGAACTGTTGCGCGCTCTGGCTGGCCAAGGCAAAGCTATTCTTATCAGCTCTCACATCCTGACCGAGCTGGCCGAAATCTGTCACGGCGCAATCATCATCGAACACGGCAAAATCCTGATGGCTGGCGGCATCGCCGATTTGCTCAGCGACAACGTTCCGCGCCGAACGGTCTTGATTCGCACTCTTGG
>JBGAPB010000212.1:0-10785 GCA_044221525.1 Blastocatellia bacterium
CCGACTACCGACTACCGACAATGGACTCAATCAAACTAGAAATTTACCGCTCGCTGTACACCTCTGTCGCTGAAGAGATGGGCGTCAGCCTGCGCCGGACGGCGTTTTCGCCGAACATCAAAGAGCGGCGCGATTACTCTTGCGCGGTGTTCGATTGCCGAGGCCGCATCATCGCGCAAGGCGATCACATGCCTGTGCATCTTGGTTCGATGCCTATGTCGGTCAAAGCCGCGATTGAAAATTGCCGGATGCAACCCGGTGATGTTGTCGTGCTGAATGACCCTTACGCCGGAGGAACTCATCTGCCGGACGTGACGATGGTTGCGCCTGTGTTTGCGACTGAGGGACGGAGAGAAAGAGGGAAAGAGGGATCAAGAGAACATTCTGCCCCACTCTCCATCCCTCTATCCCTCCGTCCCTCCGTCTCTCCTTCTCCCCGTCTTCTTTTCTTCGTGGCCAACCGCGCGCACCACGCGGACATCGGCGGAGCTACGCCGGGTTCGATGGGAGCAGCAACGGAAATTTATCAGGAAGGCATTCGCATCCCGCCGATTCGCATGGTTCGCGCGGGCGAATTGGATCGGGAAGTTTTCAATCTGTTGTTGGCCAACGTGCGCGGGCGTGAAGAACGCGAAGGCGATTTCGCCGCTCAACTTGGCGCGCTAAAAGTCGGCAGCGAACGTTTGCTGGAAATGGTCGAACGGTATGGCTTTGCCGAAGCCGACGAATACGCCGGGCACATGGTGGATTACGCCGCGCGCCGGGTTCGCCGGACGTTGGAAGCTCTGCCGAATGGGATTTACGAAGCGGAAGATTTTCTGGATGACGACGGCGAAACGGACAAACCGGTTCGCATTGCGGTGAAGATTGAAATTAACGGCGACCGAGCGCGCGTGGATTTCACAGGAAGCTCCAAACAGGTTCGCGGCCCGATCAACGCCGTCGAAGCCATTTCGGTGTCGGCGGTTTATTACGTTTTCCGCTGTCTGATTACCGGAGACGTTCCGGCCAGCGCGGGAATCATCGAACCGATTGAAGTCATCGCGCCAGCCGGAACCATCGTCAACGCCGTGCATCCTTCGCCTGTGGCCGGAGGCAATGTCGAAACTTCTCAACGCATTGTGGATGTTTTGTTGAAGGCTCTTTCGCAAGCCGCACCCGACCTGATTCCGGCGGCTTCGCAGGGGACAATGAACAATCTGACCATCGGCGGTTGGGACGCGCGCACTGGCAAAGAGTTCGCCTATTACGAAACGGTTTGCGGTGGAATGGGAGCGCGGCCAAGCGCCGACGGAATTTCAGCCGTTCACACGCACATGACCAATTCGCTGAATACTCCGATCGAGGCGCTGGAATACGCCTACCCGCTCAGAGTTCGGCAGTACTCCATACGCCGAAACTCCGGCGGTCGAGGTCACACACGCGGAGGCGACGGCACAATCCGCGAAATCGAATTGCTGACCGACGCCAAAGTTTCTCTGCTGGCCGACCGGCGAAAGTTTGCGCCTTACGGTTTGCACGGCGGCGAAGATGGCAAACGCGGCCAGACATTTTTAGTCACCGAAGTCAAAAAAGGGCAAAAGGGAAAATCGAAAAAGAAAAAACTCCCCGCCAAGTTTTCAATCTCAGCCAACGCGGGCGACCGCATCGTGATTGAAACTCCGGGCGGGGGAGGCTGTGGAACCGAATAACCGCCTTACCAGTCGCCGGTTCGATCCCAGGCAAAGGCCTTCAAACGTTCCAGCAAATCAGCCGACAACTTTCTGCCATCTGAACAGGCGATGTTTGATTCCACGTGCCGAGTCGAGCGCATTCCCGGAATTACAGTGCTGACAGCGTCGTGGCTGAGCGTGAAGCGCAAGGCGAGTTCCGGCAGCGAAGCGGCTTCCGCGCCAAGCAATCCTTTCAGCTTTTCCACTCGATCAAACACTTTCTGTTTGCGGTCGCCGCGGAAAAACCACGAACGAAAATCATCTTCGGGAAAAACGGTTTCCGGCGTGATCGCTCCGGTCAGTCCGCCTTCGTCAAACGGCACGCGAGCCAACACGCCTATGTTCAATTCCTGACAAACCGGGTAAAGCTCGTCGTTCGGGGCTTGCTCGAAGATGTTGTAAATCACCTGCACGGCGTCAATCTGGCCGGTTCGCAAAGCTTTGATGACATTCGTCGGTTGGTAATCATTGATCGAGATTCCGACGTGGCGAACTTTCCCAGCCTGCCGCAGCTTGGCGATGGCTTCGATCCATTCGGTTCGTTCGGCCCAGTTGTCGTGCCAGACGTGGAATTGTTGCAGGTCAATCGTCTCGACGCCCAGATTCCGCAAACTCTTTTCAGTGCATTCGACGATGTAATCCGCTGGGAAAACTTCTTCCAACGGAACCGATTTGGCAGGCCATTGCAGGTTCTTCGGCGGGATTTTTGTAGCGATGGCAATCGACTCAGTTCGCGCGCGCGCGACTTCGCCAACCAGCCGTTCGCTGTGGCCTTTGCCATAAGCCAGCGCTGTGTCAATCAAGTTCAGTCCGCGGTCAATTGCAAGATTCAGCGCGCGTTTGGCTTCCTCGTCGTCTCCGCCAGTCCATTGAACGCCGCCAATTCCCCAAGCTCCGTAACCGACTTCGGACACGCTGATGCCTGTTCTGCCTAAAGTTCTATAGTTCATGAAATCTCCCCCGTTGTGGTATCAAGATGTGGTATCAAGTCGCCGCGATTTATTCACTCGAAAGCTTTTCTTGTCAACAAACTGGGTACGCGCGCGTCCTCGTGTGCTGCCCTTGCCTGAGCCTGCACGCGAGGACGCGTGCGTACCCAAAGGAGAGAACCATTTGCACGCACACGATCTGCTCAAACTCATAGGTGTCGTCATCATCGTCGTCGGCATAGCTCTAAAACTGCGAACGACTCTGGTTGTTGTCGTCGCTGCTTTGGCTACGGGGCTTGTCGCCGGATTGCCGCTGTTTACAAATGAAGGTTTTTTCCAGAACTTGCCATTGCTGACCAAATCCGGGCAGGTAGGAATCATCAACACTCTGGGCAAAGCCTTTGCCGATAATCGGCTGATGACTTTGTTCATCATTACGCTTCCGGCAATTGGTTTGTGCGAACGCTTTGGATTGCAGGAACAATCAGCCGCGCTGATTCGCGGAATCAAAGCCGCCACCGTCGGGCGATTGCAGATTGTCTATCAACTCTTTCGTGTGCTGCACGGAGCCATCGGCATTCGGCTGAATGGCCATCCGTCGTTTGTGCGTCCGCTGGTGTTTCCGATGTCACTGGGTGCAGCGCAAAAAAGCATGGAGTCCAGGCTTCAGCCTGCTTCTGTCGAAAAGATCAAAGCCGCCAACGCCGCCGCTGAAAATTACGGCAACTTTTACGGCCAAAACCTATCGCCGGTGCAAGCCGGAATCCTGCTGGTTTACGGAGTGATGAATGGACTGGGTTATGCCGTCGGAGTCTGGGATTTAGTTTGGTACACGATCCCTGTCGTTGTGGCTTCGATCCTGTTGGGAGCCGTGCAGTTTTGGTTTCTGGATCGCTGGTTGAAATCGGAGGCGACGCGATGATCGAAAAAATCTTTAGTTTGGACTTGGTGTATGCGCTGACGGGAATCGTGCTGTTTGTGTTTGCGGCTATGACTTTTATGGATCGCAGCAATCCGCGAAGAATCGGCAGCGGTTTGTTTTGGTTCCTGTTGGGTGTGATTTTCGCTTTTGGCGGAGTAATGCCTTATTGGCTGACCGGGGTTTTGGTGCTGACGATGGTGGCGATTGATGGGGTGGGAAAGGTTGGACGCGGGAAAGAGGATGAACAGGTGACGGGCGGACTGGAAGTCCGCGAACCAGGCGGAGAAAATCTCCGCGCTCCGGCTTCGTTCGGCAATCAAATCTTCGTGCCGGTAATAGCCATTCCGGTGATGACATTTTTCTTTGCCATCCTGTTTCGCCTGATGGGAATGGACGCCAATCGAGGCGCGCTGGTCGGGCTGGGATTCGGTGGGTTGGCGGCAATGGTAATCGCTCTGGGACTGACTGGTTCCAGCTTCAAAGTGATGATGAACGAAGGCCGCCGCCTGAACGAAGCAATGGGCGCAGTAAATATCTTGCCGCAGTTGTTGGCTTCGCTGGGAGTGATTTTCACGGCGGCCAAAGTCGGCGATCTGATCGCCAACGGCATTCAGTCAGTCATCCCCGGCAACAATTTGTTTTTGCTGGTGCTGGCCAATTGCCTGGGAATGGCTCTGTTCACTATCGTCATGGGCAATTCGTTTGCCGCCTTTCCGGTCATCGCCACCGGAGTTTTAGTCCCGCTGATTATCAAACCTTTCGGAGTCAATCCGGCAATGGCGGCGATCATCACGCTGACCGCCGGGTCGAGCGGAACGTTAATGACTCCGATGGCGGCAAATTTCAACATTGTTCCGGCGGCTTTGTTGAACCTGCGCGACCAATATGGAGTCATCAAATTCCAACTGCCTTACGCATTTACGATCTGGGCTTTTCACGTGGTATTGTTGTGGCTCCTGATCAAAGTCTCCTGACCGAAACATTTCAAAGAGGTGAACCGATGAAGACGAATTCTCGCCGTTTGGGCGTCGTTGCTTTTGTACTGACACTGGCTGTTTTGATTTTGACTGCTCTGCCCGCTGCCAAGCGAGTCGAAGCGACAAGTTACGCGCCGGAAGCCTGGCGCATAGCGCCATCCGCGCCAAAGATTTCTGAAGCCGACCGACTGGCCGAACTTGCCAAACGCCGTCAGGAAGCAATGAAGCGGATGGGCGACAAAGCCATCATGGTTTTGTTCAGCACTGAACCGCGCATTTACACCTACGACGTGGATTACCATTACCGTCAGGAAAACAATCTCTATTACCTGACCGGCGTCAATCAGGACGGATCCGCACTGGTGTTGATTCCCGGCGCAAAAAAGACGCGAGAGATTCTGTTTGTCCCCGAACGCGACCCGCGCAGAGAAACCTGGACTGGCCACATGCTCAGCAATGACGAAGCCCGCAAACGTAGCGGCGTTCAGGAAATCTGGGACATGAAATTGCTGAACAGCTTTTTGGCAACGCTGGCTCCGAAAGCCGAAGCCGCCATTGCCAAGCGTGGCCCTGCTCCGAAGCCGAACGCCGAATTGGCAGCGCAGTGGCAAACCGAGTTTCAAACTTTCATCGAAGCCGCCAAAACTGATCAGGGCGAACTTTACTTGCTGACTCCGCCAAACCGCGACCTTCGCGAATATCGCCAGGAACATGAATTCGCCGAAAATCTGAAAACCACCAACGCAGGGTTGAAACTTAAAAGCGCGCATCCGATTTTCGCCGAACTGCGACTGATGAAATCTCCGTTGGAGCTCAAGTTGCTGCAACACGCCGCCGACATTACCGCCGAAGCTTTTCACCGAGTCTTCGCCGCCGCCGCGCCGGGAATGTTTGAGTACGAAATGCAGGCCGAGTTTGAATACACCTTCAAACGGCGCGGAGCCGACAACTGGGGCTACCCGTGCATCATCGGTTCAGGAGCCAACGCGACGACGTTGCATTACGAAACTAACCGCGAGCAAATGCCAGAAGGCGGTTTGTTGCTGATGGACTGTTCGGCTGAATTCGATCATTACACCGCCGACATCACTCGCACGCTGCCACTGAGCGGCAAATTCACCAAAGAGCAGGCAGACATTTACCGCATCGTTTACGAAGCGCAAACGGCCTCGATCAATCGGGTTCGCGCGGGCAACATCGTTGGCGCAGTCTTCGATCCGGCTTCGGCCAAAAACTCTGTTCAAGGCGTGACGGCTGAAGTCATTAAAGACGGCTTGTTCAAACTCGGCCTGATTACTTCGAAAGATAACAACGAATTTCGCACATGGTTTATGCACGGAACCAGCCACTGGATTGGTATGAACGTCCATGACGTTGGCGATTACAAAACGCCACTTGCGCCTGGAATGGCGCTGACCGTCGAGCCTGGGATTTACATTCGGCCCGATGCTTTGGATGTGATGCCGAAGACGCCTGAAAACGAGCGCTTTATCAAAGCCGTTCGCCCCGCGTTTGAAAAATACAAAGGCATAGGCATCCGAATCGAAGACGACATTCTGGTGACGAATGGCGACCCGGTGAACCTGTCGGCTTCGATTCCGCGCAAGTTGGAAGACGTCGAAGCAACGATGGGCCGGTTGAAACAAGAACTTCGCAAATCCGGCTGGCCTCAAGCGGCAATGAGATAAATGATGCGAAGGTTAGTTGATGTTAGCCACGAGATCGAAGCGGGCATGACCACTTATCCTGGCTTGCCCGCTCCGGCGATTTCCGATTATCTGAGCCGGGCAGCTTCTCCCGGCAGATATTCCGCAGGCACGACTTTTCAAATTGGTCGCATTGAAATGATTGCCAACACGGGCACGTACGTGGACGCTCCGTTTCATCGTTTTGCCGAAGGCGGTGATCTGGCTTCGCTGCCGCTGGAACGGTTGGCCGATTTGGAAGGTTTGGTTGTTGACGTGACTGAGCGCATCGTCCGCGCAATAGATGTTGATCGATTTCGTGACTTGGATTTGAAAAATCACGCAGTGTTGATTCGCACAGGTTGGGACGTTCATTGGCGAACTGAACAATATGGCAACGAAGCTCCGTTTTTGACTCGCGCGGCGGCAGAGTACTTCGCTACCGCCGGAGTCGCGCTAGTCGGTATTGATTCCGTCAACATTGACGACATGGGCGATGGCGAACGGCCAGTGCATACAGTGTTGCTCGGCGCGGGAATTCCGATCGCAGAACATCTTTGCAATTTGGACAAACTGCCGTTGTCAGGTTTTCGTTTTCATGCCGTGCCGGTCAAATTTCGCGGAGTCGGAACTTTTCCGGTCAGGGCTTACGCGGTGATTGAGTGAACCTATGTCAATTCAACTTTATCTGCCTGAAACCAGATACGCTGTCGCCAGTCTTCCGCTGGAACATTACAGCGTGGCGATTGATTGCCTGCGCGAAGCCGACGGTTTTGTTTCGTTGATCCGCGACAAACACGAAATCACGCTGATGATTGCCGAAGAAATCTGGCAACAGATGGCCGCGCGTTTTCCCAATGCTCAGGCTCGCGGTGATTGGAGAATGATCCGCTTCGACACCTTTCTGGATTTTTCAGTCGTCGGTTTTATCGCTGAAATCAGCCGTGCATTGGCCGAAGCCGACATCAGCATTTTGAGCGTTTCAACTTACAGCACCGACGCAGTGTTGGTTCACGAAGCTCAATTTGATGCAGCGGTCATCGCCGTCAAACAGGCGCTGATGACAATTCAATACACCCACCTGTCGCAACACTAATCTATTGCTAAGACCGGGTTACTGCCGTTTTGCAGTTTTCCCTTTTGCGGTTTCAGCCTCCGCGCTGTTCGTATAACGCGCCAACAGTTCACGATAAGCCGCGCCGTCATAAATAATCCGGTCAGCCGACTGGTCATAATCAAACATCACGCCGATCCGGTTGTAACGATCCAACCCCGTAAAGTTCAAAAAGTAATCTCGCTTGCTGAGCCCCGTGCTTGGTTCTTCATTACCGACTCTGCGCTTGGCATCGCGGGTCAACCTCTCGGCGGCTCGTTCGGCGGCTTCGCCAAGTTTCAGCAGGCAACGCGGAGCCGGCGCAGTCGAACGAAATTCTTCAGCACATAACTTTGCCAATCGCGCCTTGATGAAATCGTCCTCGCTTTCTTCGATCAGTTTCAGCAAGCGTGCAGCGTCGGCGGAGTTACCGGATTTGACCACGGCCTCCGCCAGAATCCAGCCGCGCGTGTTGCGAGTCACAGAAATTTGCAAAAACTGTCCGCCATCTTTGGCTTTCCTGGTGGCCAGAATTCCAATGACTCGACCGCGGCGCAATCGCTGTTTCAACTGTGCTTTTACATCCGGTTGAGTTCGCAAAACTGAAAGCCGTTCGTCAACGACAATGGCTCGCTGACCTGTAACAGGGGTTTTGCGTTTTGTTTGCGCTTGAATGGCGGAAGTGATGACGATGAGAAAAACGATCCCCCAAAAAGCTGTGCGGACAGACATGCGCTGTGCTCCTTCAGGGGTGGCCGAAGTGTTGTTGGAAAGTTACCCGGTAGCTTGCCGGTTCCGTACGGCTCGCGCCGCGTAAGTGTCGAGTGAAACCTGATTAAATCCTGATAAATCGGAGCCGTAACGCTGCTCCTGCTCTTCGATGGCAGTCAGGTAATCGAAAATGATAAACCCTTTTCCAGTCGCAGCCGCTGTCAGATGGTCGCTGAAAAACCTGTGCGGCAAACTCTTTCGACTACTTTCGTCTCTCCAGCGAACGACAATCTGAATCGGCAGAAAGTAGATTTCCTTATGCTTGCTGAATTCGACCAAAAACCCTGCGATGGCTCCGAAGCGAGCTGACCTTTCCAGAAAACCGATCTGGTGAGCATGCAGGTTGTCGAAATCCAGCAATTCACGCCGAGTGGTTTTGGCGTCGTAAAAAATTGCTCGGCCTGTTGGAGCGATTACTCCGCCGTAATCAGGTTCGGCTTTGGATTCGGGAACGAACCGCCGCCAGTCAGTCACTTTATGCTGTTTCACCAGGCTGCCGAGTTCGGCGGAAGAAATTCGCGCCTGACCTGAGCCTGAAATCGAATCCATTTTCGGCAACGATAAACCTCGCCGAGTTTCGCCGCGTTCGACCAGATATTTTCCAGGAATCGCTTTGCGCGTGATGCAGGCCCGCCCGGCGCGCTCGTAACCTTCGTTGGTGCGATTGATGGCTTCCTGAAAACCGCTGCCGGTTTCCGCGCCGCGACGTTTGAAGTTCATAGTTCGCAGTTCGCAGTTCGCGGTTTTCAGAATGTTGTGAACTGTGAACCGCGAACGATGAGCCAGAGTTTATTCCATGTCCGCATCGTCAATTTCAAAATTGGCATAAACGCTTTGAGTGTCGTCGTGATCGTCCAGGGCTTCGTAAAGCTTCAGCATTTTGGCGGCGTCTCCGCCTTCCAGCTTGATGGTGTTTTGGGGAATCATCGCCAGTTCAGCCGACATCGGCTCAATGCCTTTGGCCTTGATTGCATCCAGCACGGCGTGGAAATCTTCCGGCGCGGTCAGAATTTGATGAGTTTCGCCGTCGCTGCTCATATCTTCGGCTCCGGCCTCCAGTGCGATTTCCATCATGTCATCTTCGCCTTTCAACGCGGCGTCAATGATGATCTGGCCTTTTTTGTTGAACATCCACGAAACCGAATTTGCTTCGCCCATGTTGCCGCCGTTTTTGGAAAACACGTGGCGGATTTCAGCTACTGTGCGATTGCGATTATCAGTGGTCGTGTTGACCAGAACGGCGACGCCGCCGGGGCCGTAACCTTCATAAGTAATTTCATCGTAACTGACGCCGTCCAATTCGCCCGTGCCGCGTTTGATAGCTTTATCAATCGTATCGTTCGGCATGTTGTTTGACTTGGCATCGCTGACGGCTTTGCGCAACCGCGCATTGATGTTCACGTCGCCGCTGCCGCCGGAACGAGCAGCGATGGTGATTTCTTTGATCAGCTTGGTAAAAATTTTTCCGCGCTTGGCATCCAGCGCGCCTTTTTTGTGCTTAATTGTGTGCCATTTTGAGTGCCCGGACATAGACCTGATACCTCGAAATAAGGATAAATTGTTGGGAAAAGTAGGGCGGGAATATAGCACGCAGCCAAAGAATTCGTAAAACCGGTTAAAGCTTTGCGTGCTTGACGAAGCCTGCCAACCGCTTCACGATAAGGCCGATGCCAGTTACACCTTACGAAAAAACCATGAAGCGCGCGCTGAACCTGTTGTCGTTCAAACCGCGCACTGTCGCCGAAATGCGCGAACGTTTGATGGAGAAAGATTGGGCTGAAGCGGCAGTCGTGGATCAGGTCATAGCTCGCCTGGAAGAGCTTGGATACTTAAACGACGAACAACTTGCCGTCAGCTTTGCCAGTTCCCGACTGACTTTCAGGCCATTGGGAAAAACTCGCCTGCGACGTGATTTGCAACGCAGAAAGCTGCCCAGCGAAATAACAGAACAGACCCTGGATCAGCTTTACGAGGGCGACGCCGAAGAAGAATTGATTGATCGCGCCCTCACCAAACGCCTGAAGTTGAAGGGCGCACCGACCACGCCGGAAGCGGCAAAAAAGCTGTTTGATTATTTGATGCGGCGAGGGTTCAGTTACGATCTGGTGCGCCGAAAAGTCCGCGAAGCCGGTAAGAGCGCTGATTCATCTGAACAGATAGAACTGGACTAAGCTCGACTAAATGCAAGCTGACTGCTTTGGCTTCGTTCAAAGCAACGCTGTTCGTTATACTCGACACAACAAATCTTGAAGGAGGAAATTGGGATGAAAAAAATTACTTTAGCTTTGTTTATCGCTGCCATTTTGGCCACTTCGCTGTGGACAGCGTCGGCTCAACAGCAGCCAGCCGCCGCTCCGCAGAAAACCCATCAACAGCTTTCACCGGAAGAAGTGATTAAACGATTCACCGCCAAAGAAAGCGAACTGCTGGAAGTTTGGAAAGAGTATTCCTACCTGCAGGAATCAAAGATTCAACGGCTGGGGCAAGCCAAGACTGTCTCCGGTGAGTTTTATCAGGTTTCGGAATTTGTCTTCAACGACGCGGGTCAAAGGCAGCAAAAAATTATCAAAGCGCCAATTTCCGATCTGGAGCAGTCAGGCGTTTTAAATTATGAAGACAAAAACGCATTGACCAATCTGCAACCATTTGCCCTGACCACCAAAGACTTGCCACTTTACAACGTCAGTTATGTGGGC
>JBGAPB010000213.1:0-10604 GCA_044221525.1 Blastocatellia bacterium
GTAATATCGTCGCTGGTGTCGCTGACGCGCTCAAACCGCCCGGCCACGCCATTGCACTGGTTGATTCCGGCGGCAATCGTGTCCAGGTCAAAACCCAAAGCCACACCTACAGCAATCGCGCACAGCGAGTTGTAAGCGTGCGGACGGCCAACCAGCGACGAAACGATTTCAACTTTACCGAGCGGAGTTTGAGCCGTGAATCGCAAGCCATCCAAACCAAAATGCTTTTCCCTGGTCGAAACATTCGCTTCGGTGTCCAGCGCGTAAGTCAGAGCCGTTTCACCGCAGATTTCTTTCAGCTCAGCGCCCCGCGGATCGTCCAGGTTGATGACTGAGTGCGCCGGTCGCTTGCCAATTCCGCCATCGAACAGTTTCTTTTTCGACGCGAAGTAATTTTCCATCGTTCCGTGAAAATCCAGGTGATCTTGAGTCAGGTTGGTAAACGCAGCCACGGCGAATTGCAATTCGTCGGCTCTGTGCATTTCCAGCGCAATGGATGAAACCTCCATTGTTGCGTGCGTCACTCCGGTTTCAACGGCGCGGCGCAGAAAATTTTGAATCTCCGGCGATTCGGGAGTGGTGAACTCTGCGTCCACCTTTTCATTGCCGATGCGATAACCGATGGTTCCCATGACCGCTGTTTTTTTGCCTGCGGCATTGAAAATCGAATCCACCAGATAGGTCGTGGTGGTTTTGCCGTTCGTCCCGGTCAAGCCGACCAGCGCCAGTTTGGATGACGGAAAATCGTGAGCCAAAGCCGAGGCCCTGGCCAAAGCAATACGCGCATTGGCGACTTGCAGCCAGACACCTTTGAAATCGTCAGGCCGTGGTTTTTCTGAAATAATTGCACTCGCGCCGCGTTTAGTTGCTTCGCCGACGAAACTGTTCCCGTCGGATTGTGCGCCCGAAATTGCAACAAAGATGCCGCCCGGCATCACGCGGCGCGAATCATGTGTGACTGATGAGCCAAACGCGCCGACAGCGGCATCAAGCTTTCCGCTTTGATTGCCGCTAGCACGCGCTTCGATTCGATTTGCGATGTCGCTCAGAGTCACCATTTCGTTATTGAAATTCCACTTTGCAATCTTCGCCGGGTCGCACTCGCGTTCCGGGCGAAGGCCATTGTTTTACCGCCACTCCGCTGCCCGAAAGTTTCACATTCAAACTCAACTGCGTGCAGGCATTAACCACGGAGCGTAACCCTTTGCCTCGTAAATCCGGCATCATCCCGGATGGCGCGGCCAGCATATCAACCTTCGTTTGCGGCGTAGACGCGGCTTTCGGTTTTGACTTTTGTTCCGCCGCATTGGGCGGGATGTTTTGCGAAGTCATGACGCCTGCTCCGGGTTTTGGCATGGCGTTTTGCATCGGAGCCTGTGCAGGAGGCTGCGATTGTGCAACCAGATTTTCCGGCAGGTTCGGACCAATGACTGCATCTGTTTCTTTGGCGTCGTCTTCGGCGGCTTTCGATTCATAGCGATTCGACAGCGCGACCAGAGCATCGCGAAAGCCTTTGGCGTCAGGCGGAACCGCAAAATCTCCAAGCGCGATTTGAGCGATCATATTGAAGAGCGGAGCAGAAACGCTGCCGCCCTGATGCGCGCCGCCAGCCGGTTCATCCACCATAACTACTATCACGAAACGCGGGCTGGTCGCCGGGACGAACCCAGCAAATGCAGGCATGAATTTGTTTCGCGTGTAGCCATATTTCTTTTCGGCTTTTTGTGGAGTTCCGGTTTTGCCTGCTGCGGTGTAATTGCCAAGCTCAATGGCGTGGCGCGCCGTTCCGTGCGTCACCACTCGCTGCATCAACACGCTCATGTTTGCAGCAGTCTTTTCGCTGACAACCTGACGACTGTTTGGCTTGGCTTCGTAAATCAGCTTGTTGTCCTGGCCCACGACGCGGCGAATGATGTGCGGTTGCGTCCACAAACCTTTGTTGGCGATGACGCCGACGGCGGCGGCCTCCTGAATCAAAGTCACTGAAACTTCCTGGCCGATGGCAATCGAACCAATCGAATCGAAGTTCCAATTTTGCACAGGCCGGACGATTCCTCTGGATTCGGCGGGCAGTTCGATTCCGGTCTTGCTGCCAAACCCGAAGTTGGAGATGTATTCGGCAAATTTTTCTTTCCCAACTCGTTGAGCCAGTTTGATCGCGCAAACGTTTGAGGATTTGGCGAAGGCGTCGGGGGTCAACTGCACTCCGTAAGCGTGAGTGTCGCGTATGATGCGTGGGCCGAAACGAATCTCGCCGTTGCCGCAATTCAGTTTTTCGTCAATCTGAACTTTTCCCTCTTCAAACGCCGCCGAGTAGGTAACAATCTTGAATACCGAACCCGGCTCATAAGGCCAACTGATGGCGGCGTTATGGCGGTTTTCTTCTTTGCCTTTTGGTCGTTCGTTCGGGTTGAAGCTGGGCGCGTTAACCAGCGCCAGAATTTCGCCAGTCGCAGAATCCATCACCACCGCGTGAGCGCCTTTGGCGCCGTGAGATTTCACGGCTTCGTTCAACAGGACTTCTATCTTGTGCTGCATTGGCGCATCCAGCGTCGTTGAAATTGTCGCGCCTCCAATGGCGGGAGTTTCGCGCCGTTCGTAAGCCTGGTTTTTGCCGTCGCGGTCGAATTGAACTTCGCCTGCTTTGCCGGTCAGCAACCTGTTCTGCGATTGCTCCAAACCTGCCTGGCCGTTGTTTTCAGCGCCGACGAAACCGACGACGGCGCTGGCCAGCGAATCGTTCGGGTAAAACCGTTGTGATTCTTTCCTAAATCCAATCGCTTTCAAACCGCTCTTGGCGACGGCTTCCTTGATGGCTCGCGCTTTTTCAGGGTCAATTTTGCGTGCCAAATAAGCAAACCCCGAATTGCCTGTCATCTGTTTGACCAGGTCGGCTTCTTTGATCTCCAACAGCGGAGCCAGAACTTTCGCTGCCTCCTGACGGGCTTCATCAGTTTTCAGCAGGCGCTGGTCAACAAACACTGAATCGAAGAAAACGCTCAGCGCCAGGTCTTTGCCGTTACGGTCAATAATTGCGCCTCGAGCAGCCATCGTTTCATATTGCGATTGCTGATTTTCCCTGGCACGCGCCAGGTAATGGTCGTGTTTGACGACCTGCAACCAATACATTCGCCCGACAATCAACAGCATCCAGCCGACCAACACGAATGCAATGATCAAAATACGATTGCCTGTGGATTTAGCTGATTGTTTGGTTCGCATAGCCGTTTTTACCTCCTAACGACGCACTTCTTTTCTCGAAACCTGATTTTTAGCGGTCAGCTTTTTCACTTCCGTTTTATTGACTGCCGGGTTTTTGACTGCCATCTTAGGCGCGGTTTGCCCGCCGCTTTTTTTCACATTAATCGGCTTGCTTGGCGTTGCCGCTTTAGCGTTTTTCGCAAGTTTGCCCGATTGCTTTAATTGAACTGACTGCTTTGCCACGGATTTGGCGGCAACTGGTTTAGCCGTGCTCTTTGTTTCCGGCTCGGTTTGTGCGGCGACAGTGCGTCCGACTCCGGGCTGAACCAGACCAAATTCGCTGGCTGCCCTTTGCGCCTCCTGAGTGCTGAGCGCCTTTTCTCTCTGATAAATCAGGTACCGTTGTTGGCTGGCGTAAGTGTCAATTTCCGATTTCAGCCCCTCTTCCGCGCGTTTCAGGTGCAGCGTGTTGACCTGTAACTTCTGCGCCAGAATGAAGATCGCGCCAATCACTCCGCCAATCACCACCATCATCAAAAGCACACGCGCGCCTTTATTGCTCTTCTCGGATTTTCGTCGCTTTCCGCGCGACGACTGACGCACACCACTTGCGGCTGACGCTGTTCTGGTTTTGCTGCGGGAGCCGGAGCGGGTTTTGGCCGTGCCTGATTGAGTGTTGATTTGATGAGTTCGAGTTGTCATATCCCACGCTCCTGAATGCGACCCAAAACTTGACCTATAACCTTAAAAGCCGAAGGTCGGGGCAGCCAGTCCTGATCTTCTACTTGGGATTTATTTTCATGCCTCGCCACTACGGATTTTTGACCGCAAGCTGCTGGCTTTTACAGCTTTTGGCAGGCGCGTAATTTGGCGCTTCTGGCACGGGGATTCGCGGCGATTTCAGCCTCGCTTGGTTGAATCGCTTTGCGCGTCAGAACTTCTACACGCTTTGCCGTTCCGCATTGGCACACAGGCTGGCTTTGAGGGCACACACAATGACCAGACTGAAACTTGAGGGCTTGTTTGATTATTCGATCTTCAAGTGAATGAAAGGTAATAACCGCCAACCGACCACCGACGGCCAACAACTCAACGGCATCGGCAACAAATTTGTCCAGATCGTCCAGTTCGCGATTGACCGCAATCCTGAGCGCCTGAAAAGTCTTTGTCGCCGGATGAATTCGCCAATGTCCCTGTTGATTGACTGCTCTGACAACCAGGTTGGCAAGTTGCGCCGTAGTCTTGATCGCAGCCTTTGCCCGCTCGGCAACGATCAATCGGGCTATTCTTCGCGAAGCCCGCTCTTCTCCGAATTCATAGATCACATCCGCCAGTTCGCGTTCGCTTAATTCGTTGACCAGGTCAGCCGCCGTCGGCGATTGCGACCTGTCCATTCGCATATCCAACGGCGAATCGGTTCTGAAACTGAAACCTCGCTCCGGTTCATCGAACTGAAAAGAACTGACTCCCAAATCAGCCAGCACACCGGCCACCGACTCGAACCCTTTTTCGCTGATAACTGTTTTGATCTGACGATAATCGCAATTGACCGCTTCAAACCTGTCGCCGAATCCGCTGAGTCGTTCCGTAGCCAAAACGATGGCTTCGGCATCCCTGTCAAACCCAATCACACGAGCGCTGGGCGAAGCTTGTAAAATCAACTCTGTGTGCCCGCCCAAACCCAAAGTTGCGTCAAGAAACAAGCCGCCTTTTCCGGCGTCGAGAGCCGTCAGAGCTTCGACAGGCATTACCGGATGATGAACTGGCATAACGGCTCACTTATGACGCTTCTCTGCTGGGGGCACGGGGGAGGAGATGCGGATGGGGTCAAAATCAACGCATCCCCCGAACCGAAACTTTCAAATGTCTCTTGGCAAATGTCTTTTGGCAAATCTCTCTTGAGAATCAAATACCGTATTTGGCCACAATCTTTGCGTCTTCGTCGGTGTACGGCTCTGCATCCAAACGCGACGTGAAATCTTCAGCTTCCCAAACTTCCAGAAATTTTGACTTGCCCATCACCATCACTTCGCCCACCAAATTCGCGGCAGTTCGCAGCAGTGGGTGAATCAGAATCCGGCCTTGAGAGTCAATCTGTTGTCGCTGACCGTAATAACTGACTCGATCAATGTACTTCCGAATCGCTGGCTCTTCCGAAGGCGCTTGATTTAACTTCTCCTGTTTTTCTTCCCAAACTGTCATGGGGTAAATCCAAACGCTTTGGCCTTTCAAACTTGTTACGTAAAAGTCTGTACTCTTGAATGTCTCTCCCAGGTAGTGCTTAAAGTCAGCCGGGATTTTTAATCGGCCTTTTTCATCCATCTTGGCTGTGTAATTTCCGATCAACATAAAGCCACGACTTTCCCGGCGACGATTTGCTTAATCGTCCTCTTACGCTTACAAATCTTTTTCTGAATGCTTATTCTGACCAACATAGGCCAATTCACACCATAAAACTCTACTTTGAGCCACTCGAATGGCGGCCATAGTAGAGAACTAACCTATTACTGTCAAGGCTTTTGTTCTTTCACGCTTTACTTGAACTCAGTACCGCTAAGCGTCGCTAAATACTAAAAATACTCGGCTGGCTTAAGCAAACTTTCACGTAACTCTGGCTAACTGGCGAGAAAAAATGTTTAAGCTCTTAAGCATTTTCGTCTGGTTAGTGCCTTTTTCGGTCGTGTGCTATAGTTCGCCCCGTTTTTCCGAGCACCAAAATCCACAAAAACTACAAAACTCTGGCAAAGATGAACTTATCTCCTCAACTAATAAGCTTTGGGCTGTTGGCAGCGGCTGGAAATATGTTCGGAGGGTTTCTGCTGACCAAGTTCCGTGATCCGGAACGAACTCGCCTTAAACAACTTATCGCGCTCGGTGCCGGGTTCATTCTTGCAGCAGTGTTTTTGGAAGCTGTGCCTGAAATTGCGCTGCAATGGGGCGAAAAAATGCCTGTGGCGATGGGCTGGCTGGTTGCAGGTTATCTGCTGGTTCAATTGATGGAGCACACCATCGCGCCTCATTTTCATTTTGGCGAAGAGACTCATACAGAAGAGATGCGGCGCAAAGGCGCGGCAACAGCGGCAGTTCTGGCTCTTTCAATTCACGCTTTTTTTGACGGCGTAGCCATCGCTTCGGGGTTGCTGACCAATTTTCGCCTGGGAGTTATGCTTTTCATCGCGGTGCTGCTGCACAAAATTCCAGAGGGCGTAACCGTCGCTTCAATCATTCTTTCCTCTGGCAAGACAATGCGCTCAGCCCAGCGAGCATCAGCGATGGTTGCGCTGGCGACTTTTGCAGGTGTTCTTTCAGTCGCAGTGGCGAGTCCGGCGGTTAAATATGCTCTGCCGCTTTCTGCCGGAGTGACGCTTTTTATTGCAGCATCTGACCTGATCCCCGAAATCAATCACAGCGGCAGACATGACGATGCACATGGACATGGAGGCTGGCGCGCTTCAGTGCTAGTCTTTGGCGGAGTCGCGCTGTTTTACGCAACTCATCTGCTGCTGCACGCCGTGCTTGGATAAATTGAAAGAAGGGGATTCATTATGACTTCATCAACTGACACAGCAATCAATCAGATCGAAGAACTGGAACAGGAATGGGAAGAGAAAACTCTGGCTGCTTCGTTGCGAAAAATGCCTGAAAGCCAGTCTGAGTTCATCTACAGTTTCGCTAAAACCCATCAACGTTTGTACACGCCCAATGATCTTGCTGACATTAATTTCAACGCGATATTGGCTTTCTCGGCAGCCCGCCTTACACGGGGAATTCATCCGACAGGTTACAGAGCCAGAAAACTGACGATGCGTCAGTTCGCCGATCTGGTTCAGCTGGACACCAACGAACGTTTCAAATACTTGCTGGAACATGGTCAGACGGGACTTTGACTGCATTCGACTTGCCGACTTTGATGGGATTCGATTCAGACCACGCAGTTTCAGAAGGCGAAGTCTGTACGTGCGGCGTTACTTCTTCGCGTGAAGACATGGGTTTTGTTCGACGGCATTCCGCTGGATCAAGTAACGACTTCGATGACGATCAACGCGCCGGTTTCGATGATCTTTGCCTTTTTCCTGGCGAACGCCGAAACAAGGAGTTCCACCCAGCCAGATCGGCGGCACCCTGCAAAATGACATCCTGAAAGAATACATCGCGCAGAAGGAATGGATTTATCCCTCCGCGACCGGCGATGTGGTTGATCACAGACACCTCAGTTCCGCGCCGAGCAAATGCCCAAGTGGAATTCGATCTCGATCAGCGGTTACCACATCCGCGAAGCCGGAGCGACCGCCGCGCAGGAACTGGCTTTCACGTTGCGCGACGGCATTGAATACATTGATTACGGCATTCGCGCGGGACTGGACGTGGACGATTTCGCGCCGCGCCTGTCGTTTTTCTTCAACGCGCACAACGACTTTTTTGAAGAGATCGCCAAATACAGAGCCGCTCGCCGCATCTGGCACAGAGTGATGACCGAACGCTTCAACGCCAAGAATCCGCGTTCGTGGCAAATGCGTTTCCACACCCAAACCGCCGGAGTCAGCCTGACCGTTCAACAACCGATCAACAACATCATTCGCGTAGCGATTCAAGCATTGGCTGGCGTCATTGGCGGAACGCAAAGCCTGCATTGCGACGGTTACGACGAAGCTCTGGCTTTGCCGACTGAACGCGCGGCATTGATTGCCTTGAGGACTCAGCAAATCATCGCGCATGAAACCGGCGTGACGAACACTGTTGACCCGCTCGGTGGTTCGTACTTCATCGAAAAGCTGACCAGCGAACTGGAAGAAGAAGCTTACGAATACTTCCGCAAAATTGACGCGATGGGTGGAATGGTCGAAGCGATTGAACTCGGTTACCCGCAAAAAGAAATTCAGGAATCGGCTTACCAATATCAGCGGGCCGTCGAACGCGGCGAAAAAGTTATCGTAGGCGTCAACGCTTACCAGATGGACGGCAACGAACTGGGCGAGCCGAACATTCTGTACATTGACGAATCCGTCGCCAAATTACAGCACGAACGTTTAGCCAAGCTTCGAGCCAAACGCGACAGCGCCGCCGCCCAACGCGCGCTCGATGCCCTGCGCCGCGGAGCCGAAGACGAATCTGTCAACACCATGCCATTGCTGATTGACTGCGCCCGCGCCGACTGCACGCTCGGAGAAATGTGCGACGCCTTGCGACCTGTGTTCGGCGAATACCAGGAGCCGGATTTTTAACGGCGACGGATTGACTACTACTACCTCGTCGTGCCAACCATTCGTAGATATACTTCGCCCATCATTGAAAGGAGGATTTGAGATATGGCAGCACCAGCATTGGCAACACGCGTCGCAGCTTTGGAAGCGGAAGTCGCGCAAATGAAAGAACAACTAGCCTAACCGACAAGCCGTCCGGAGATTGGCTGGACGAAATTTTTGGAGCTTTCGACAACGATCCAATTTACGAAGAAGCCATGCGCTTAGGCCGCGAATATCGTGAATCGCTTCGCCCGAAAGACACACGCAAACGAACTCGTGTAAACGGCTCACGGGGCGAAAAGAAAGTAGCTAAAAAACGCAGAGGTTGAAATGTACATCCTCGACACCGATCTAATCAGCCTGTTGGAATCCGTCAGCACCAGCCCCGAAGCCCAGCGGCTCTGTTTTCGCCTGGCACGTTTGAAACCTGAAGAGCACATCACCACCATTATCACCTTCGAAGAACAAGTACGCGGCTGGACGGCTTACCTAGCGCAGAAACGCACGATGGCTCAGCAAGTCGGCGCTTATAGCCGGTTGAAAAACGTGCTGAATCGCTACCTGAAACTCACTGTGCTGGAATTTGACGAAGCCGCCGCCGAAGAATTCGAGCGGCTGCAAAAGTTACGCATCCGCATTGGCACAATGGATTTGAAGATCGCCGCCATTGCCCTGACTAATCACGCGACCTTGCTCACTCGCAACAGTAAAGACTTCAGCAAAGTGCCTGGGCTGCACATCGAAGATTGGTCAGCCTGAGCGATCAGAGCCGAGTACAACACAACTGTTGCACAACAACCGCGTTGTACATTTCAGGAGAAACCGCCGTGAGTTACGAAATCGCCCAACAACGCATCGCCGAAGCCCGCCGCACCAATTCGCCGCGCCTGAATCTGTCCAAGCTCGGCCTGACGGAATTGCCACCGGAACTTTTTGAACTGACCAATCTGCGCGTCCTGTGGCTGCGCGGGAATCAACTGACCGCCTTGCCGCCGGAGTTCGGCAAGCTGACAAAACTGGTCCGGTTGCAGTTGAACAAGAACCAACTCGCCGCCTTGCCTCCGGAGTTTGGCCAATTGACCGCATTGCGCGAGCTGTGGTTGCACGACAATCAACTCGAACGGCTGCCCAACGAGTTCTGGCAGTTGACGCATTTGCGACAGCTAAGGCTCGAAGGCAATCGTCTGACCGAACTGCCCGCTACTATCGCACGATTGCAAGAATTAGAACTGTTGAGCCTTGGCAGGTGGCTCAGTCTCAATAGCCCAGATAGAGAGAATCAGTTGACGGAAGTGCCGCGTGAACTGAGTGCGCTGGTGAATTTGCAGTCTCTGTCTCTGGACTACAATCAATTGACAGAAGTGCCGCGCGAACTGTGCGCGTTGGTGAATTTGCGGTCTCTGAGTCTGTCTAATAATCAATTGACGGAAGTGCCGCGCGAACTGTGCGCGTTAGTGAATTTGCAGTCTCTGCGTCTGTCTAATAATCAATTGACGGAAGTGCCGCGCGAACTATGCGCGTTGGTGAATTTGCGGTTTCTGGACCTGAACAAAAATCAGTTGACGACGGTGCCGGTCGAGTTCTCTCAGTTGAGCAATTTGTGGTATCTGGGATTAGGCAACAATCATTTGACAACGGTGCCGGTCGAGTTCTCTCAGTTGAGCAACTTGCAGTCTCTGTGGCTGTCCAACAATCAGTTGACGACCGTGCCGGTCGAGTTCTCTCAGTTGAGCAACTTGCAGGAACTGTGGCTGCACAACAATCCCGATTTGAAGATTCCGCCGGAAGTTGTTGGCGAAGGCACAAAGGCGCTGCTGGATTTCATTGGGCAGGGGCCGCAGCCGCATTGGGCGTCGAAGATGATGCTGGTGGGCGAAGGGCGACACGGGAAAAGTTCGCTGTTGCGGGCCTTGCTCGGCCAGAAATTTGACGCCAATCTGTCTTCAACGCACGGAATGTTGGTTGGCCGATTGCCGTTGCCGCATCCGCGCCGCGACGGAATCGAAATGGAATTGAGCACCTGGGATTTTGGCGGCCAGCAGATTTATCACGCCATGCACCAGTTCTTTTTGACCGACCGTTCGCTGTACGTGCTGGTGTGGGACGGGCAACGGCGATGGGAAGAATGCAAGATCGAAGCCTGGCTGGAATCGTTGGCGT
>JBGAPB010000214.1:0-10888 GCA_044221525.1 Blastocatellia bacterium
AAATCCAGCCAGTCATCTTTGTGGAACGGTGTTGAGGAGCCTTGTCCGCCCGTCGGGTGAAAGGTCATTAAGTGATTGCCTCCATCGCCCAGACGCAGCCCCCTTGCCATCGCTCGAATGATTTCTTTGTGAGCGTCGGTTTCAACCGGACGATCTCCGCCCAGAATCCAGACGATGTTCGACGAGTCTTTGTAACGACGCCCAAGCCATTCGCCATAAATTTCGGCGTTTTGTGGAGTGAACACTTCCGGCCCGACGCCCCATTTCTTGTTCCATTTGTCGCCCCAGGTCGGCAAAAAGCCGATATACAATCCCAGCGATTCGGCTTTGCGAACGACGTAATCAACGTGATCCCAGTAATCGTTGGCTTGGCCGGTTTTCACGTCCGGCCTGGCCGGATCGTTGTCAATCAGCGGGCGAAATCCGTAAGCGTTTGGGACGTTCAATCCGTCGAATTCAGCCAATGCGACGACTTGAATAACGGTGAACCCTTTGTCGGCGCGATTTTTCAAGTAGCGATCGGCGTCTTCGCGGGTTGAGCGGTGGAATAACTCCCAGGCCGTGTCACCCAACCAGAAAAACGGCGAGCCGTCAGCCTTGACCAGAAAGCGTTTGTTGTCACTGACTTTCAGTCGCTGAGTTCTTTGTTGGCCAAAAATGGTTGCGGTTGTCGTAAATACCAGGATCGCCGCTGTGAACAGGCACAGAATTGTCTTTCGCATCTTTTTTTCACCTTGAATCAGTGGGCTTAGAAGCCCAACCATCTTACGGCGAAAACAATTCAATAACCAAATTGACTGAGTGAGTTGGGTGGGTAAGAAAATGGGGCGTTGTTTAAGCGCCCCGTTTCCAGAATGAAAATTTAATTGTTGTCAGGCTGTTCCTGATTGGGCGGACGATTGGGGGCATTTGGCTGGTTGCCCAACCTGCGTTGCTGCTGTTGCCTTAACTGTTGCGGAGTCAATCGCCGCTGCGGCATGACCAGTTCCCCAACCAGAAAGCGGAAAACATAAAACTGATCCGGTGTCAGAATTTGTCGAAATTGCGATTCGATGAATGCCTGAGTTTTGATGATTTCAGAAGTCTTTTCGGCAGATTGCGCCGCCAGCTCTTCGACTCGCTGTTGATTGAAATTTTCGCCGTAAATGGCTTCCTCAAGCTGATTTTCGGCCACTCGTTTTTCGTTGTGCAAAGTGCTGAGCTTAAAACCGATTTGTCGCTTCAACGCCTTGAACCTATCTTTCTGCTCCGCTGTCAAATCAAGTTGCCGCATCAGAATCATCATCGCCGGAGGGCTGCCGAAACCCGGAATCATCATTGCGACTTCATCAGCTTTGAAAAGCGCGCGCGCGCCTCGATTACTGATACCGTCCAGACTGTGTTTCTCCGGCTGGTCTGGCTGAATTGCCTCGCCCGTGGCGTTCGCTGTTGCAGCAGATTCACCGGAAGGCGCAATTTGTTTTGAGCCTTGCTTATCCAGTTTCTTCTGAATTTGTCGTTGTTTTAGCTGACGTCGAACCCCTTGTCCCATAACTGGAATTGACAGGCAAAACAGCGTAGTCAATGCCAGAAAAATGACGGCGACTTTTTGGGCAACCAGATTATAAGGTTGGTTTTTCATCGCGTATCTCCTCCAGTTCCCCAGCCATATGAGCGGTCATCTTCGACGGCAAAGAACGAACGCAACGAACTGTTTTGCTGGTTCGATTTTTTGATCTCGGCTTTCAGTCCAGCTTTGACAGCTTCCAGCTTGTTTTGATTTTCGGTGCTAATCATTTGTAATTGAGATTGATGCTCGGCAGCGAGTTGAGTTTTGAAACTGGCAAGATCAGCCTGATATTGCTGTTGCATCTTGGAGCGTTCGTCCGCCACTGCTTTGCTGACAATCGTCTGCACTTGTTGTTCGGATAACCCCGATGCCATTGGATGTGCAGGAACCCCATTCAGGTTATAAAGCGACATCGCCATCAATACGATTGCCGCCGTTGCCCCGGCCAGTGCCAATCCGCGCGCCCAAACCGGAAACAGCCCGATCAATTCGCGCAAAACTTGCATCTTGCCTCGTGGCAGAACCAGTTCAGTGCGCGGCGCGAACCCAACCTGCCAGGTGCTGAGGTCATCGCGCACGCGCCCAAAAGCTTTTAACTCGCCGCCGCATTCAAGGCATTCGTTCAAATGGAGCTCAAACGAGCTGCGCTCGGCAGCCGTCGCTTCTCCGTAAAGATAGGCGACTAAATCTTCTTTTCGATCACATCCGAATTGGGTTTGGTTTTTGTTATTCATGGCTTTTCGCCTCCTTACCTTTGTTCTTCTCTCTGCTTGTTCCTATTTCCCCTTGCTAACTCGCAGGCTTACCGACCGGTTAAAGGGCGTGCCTAAACTTTTCCAGCCGCCCGCGCATAAGTTGAAGTCCTGTGTAAAGTCTGGATTTCACTGTGCTGACAGGTATTTGCAAAATGTCGGAAATTTCGGCAAACGTCAGTTCCTCATACTCTTTCATAACAATGACCTGTCGCATTTCCGGCGGCAGAGCCTGCAAGGCTCGCCTGACCAAAGTCGCCAACTGATCGCGCTGCATTCGATCTGGCATCAATTCCAATTCCGCATCGGCAAGCTCTAATTTTCGTCCGTCGTCGTCTTCCAGATCAATGGATTGTTCCGCCGCGCCGCCGTTTTTTCTAAGCCGTGAATGGCAGGCATTGATCGCAATCCTGTATATCCAGGACGAAAATTTGGCGTCGCCGCGAAACTTCCGCAAATTGCGAAACGCGGACAGAAATGTTTCCTGGCAAATATCCCGCGCGTCTTCGTCACGCCCCATCATGCGCAAGGACAGCGCGTAAATTGGGCGCTCCCATCTTCGCACTAAAATGCTGAATGCATCTGTTTCACCGGCGAGAGTCCGCTCGATGATCTGATCGTCGCTGATTTCCATATCGTGAATCAGATCCGCCTTCCTCTTGTCGCTTTTTGTTTTCGTAAAGCCGCCGAAGCTTCTCTCTTGGCGGCTTAGCAAAGCTAGCCTTTACACGACAGCCTATGACGAACTGCCGTGACCTAAGACGATGGCGGTTTGATGAAAGTCGAATTTTTTCTTGAGGCAGGAAATTGATTCTAATTTCGGGATGGAGCTTTGCCCAAAGAAGGTTTATGAAATCTGGCCGTCCGGTCGTTGACCTTCGACCCATGCTTCGCCGTCCTCAAAAATCTCTTTTTTCCAAATCGGCACGATCTGCTTCACACGGTCAATCGCGTAATGACAGGCTTCAAAAGCCACTTTGCGATGCGGAGAAGTGACAACGATAACCACCGACGATTCCGAGATTTTCATCTCGCCAAAACGGTGAACGATGCCTATGCGCTCGACTTCGGGCCAACGCTGGCGAATCTCTTCGCCTACACGGCGCATTTCCTTGACGGCCATTGGCGGGTAAGCGTCGTAATCCAGAGTCAAAACGCGGCGGCCTTTGGTGTTGTCGCGCACAACCCCGTCAAAGGTAACGACCGCTCCGGCTCCGCCGGTCAGCAGCCGATGTTCCAGTCCGGGCTTATCAATCGGCTCGCGGGTAATTTCGTAAATGTCTTCCGTCATTTCTCCTCCTGCTCGTTATAGCGCGCGGCGACGTCTTCGATAAATTTTTTGCTTCGACTGATTCGGTGGGTTGTTTTGGAAACGGTCTTTTCTTTGCCTGAATCTTCGATCATCTGGCTTTTGGTAGTCTGCTTCATGCCGGTTAAAAAGTTCGTGCTTTCTTTCAGCGTTTGGCCCGTGAGGCGGTCGTGGGTGTTCAGATCCACTCCAATAAAGGCGAAGCGGTTTGATCCCGGTTCGTACCGAAAGCGATAGGTTTCCGTGGTGGTTTCGCGCGAGCCGTAATCCTGAGTAACAATGATGACTCCGTTGTTGATTTCGACTGTGGTTGGAGTTTCTGCCGAGCCATAAAAAGCTCCGCCACATCGAGTGCAAATCAGAACTTTATCAGCCAGTGCCGCGCGAGCGAATTTGCCGTCGGCGGTTTTGAAAAGAATCAACAACGCGCGTTGGCGTTCGGGAGGATCATCTTTGTCCGCGTTGGCTGGCATCTGTTCGACCAAAGTGACCGCCAAGTCGAGAATGGAATCGCGGTTAAGGTCACCTGCAATTTGTGCCTCAACCTCCCAGCCCCGCGGGACGAAATCGTTTACTGTAGCGGCTGTTTTCGGCAACCTGTTAGCATCAATATGCGCTCCGGTCTGAAACCAAATCAGAAAAATCAAAAAAGTCAGCATAACTTTTAGCCTCCCGAAACCGGCGGAAAGATGGCCAGAGTGTCTCCGTCATTGAGCGGATGGTTGCGTTGAGCGTGCTCTTCGTTGACGGCAACCAGCGCCGACCGCTCAAAGCGTTCAAGTTCAGAAAATCGCCGTTTGATTTCTTCCCAAGCAGTCACTGCGGTGGCCGGTGTTGCCAATTCGCAACTCAATTCGCTGACGCCGGCGACTTCACGACAAGCGCCAAACAATAAAACAGTAATGTTGATTGATTTTGTGGTCATCAGAACTCAACCCGCCTGAAGGCGGTACTCAAAACTTAAAACCCAGTTGCCGGAATTCCAGTCGTCCCCCCGGAAGAAGCGGCTTTGGCGGCTGTGACCATTGGAGCGGAATCGTCACCTGTTGCCAGATTTGCCATCTTGCCGCGAAAACGTAGTGATTCAATCAGAAAATTGTCGAACAGCAATCGCCCATCGCGACTTTCGTTACGGTGATCCCAGTATTTGTCTGTCTGCCAATCCTGAAATGATTTTTCGATGTGAAACTGCACGCCGTAAATCAACTGGCCAGCCGTGCGCCGAACCATCATTTGATATTCCGACAGATAACCTCGCGCCAGTTGTTTGAATCCGACGGGCAGCCGGTCAATTTCCAGGCCATGATTTTGCCAGATGCGCAGCAGGTGTTTGCGCTTTGTGTATTTTTGCCAGCGCGCACTTGGACGCTCGTCAATTCCAGTAAAGATCGGATCGTTGGCGTCGGTGATTTTGACGAATCGGTACTGGTATTCGACCATTCGCCCGCTGCGTTTTTCGCTCGGAGCTTTGTTATCCAGCGTAGTTATTCTGGCTCCAAACGCCTGCCCAACCATTTGATGCCCGCCGCAAATAGCCATCACCGGAACTGTCGTTCGGCGAATAAATCGGTTAAAGCCTTCGACCATCTCTTCAGAGTACAGATCGAAATCGCGCAAAGTTCCGCTGAGCACAATTGCGTCCGGGTCGAAATCATCCACCGCCCTTTCATTCAATTGCGAAAGGTGAACGGTGCGGACTTCTGGATGGCGAATAAGTTTGCGGACATTGTTTTCTATGTTGGACATGGCCATTCCGGCAATCATTCGTTCCAGCCGCACCCACTTGCCAGCGTGAAAATCCGGCTGCTGCCTGGCAACTTCGGAATACTGAGTTTCGTCGGCGATCAGGTTGTCCACCAACAGAACGCGCATGGTTTGAATGCGAGGTTTTATTATTTCGAAGAGGCAGTAACGACCTCCCCAGGTCCAATTTTGCATTTCCATATTTCCCACGAACTCCTTTTATGAAGCTGCGGAAAGCTTACTACAGCTATTCCAGTGACGACAGCCGGGCAGAAATTTGTGGTGTTTGGCAAAGCCGAAACCCGCGATTAGAATCGCGGATTCGTAATCATGACCATTTTTTATCGCGAATCCCGGCTTTGCCGGTGAACAGTCTTTGGAGCAGTAGATGCCGGAACTTTCGTCAATCATTGTGCGCGGAGCGCGCGTCAACAATCTGAAAAATATCACCTTTTCGATTCCGTTGAACAAGCTGACAGTCGTCACAGGGGTCAGCGGCAGCGGAAAATCTTCGCTGGCTTTTGACACGCTTTATGCCGAAGGCCAGCGCCGTTACGTCGAATCTTTGTCGGCTTATGCCCGCCAGTTTCTGGAGCGAATGGACAAGCCAGACATTGACGAAGCCATTGGCATTTGCCCGGCCATTGCTATCAACCAGAAAAATTCCACGCGAAACCCTCGCTCTACCGTCGCCACTCAAACCGAAATTTACGATTACTTGCGATTGCTGTTTGCTCGCGTAGGCGTGACTCGGTGTCGAAATTGTGGTGTTGAAGTCAAACGCGACACCCCGCAATCCATCGCCGATGAGATTTTGCAACTAACTGAAGGCACACGCTTTTTCGTCTTATTTCCAGCAGCCGCCGGAACTGAATTTAACGAAGAAGAACCCAGCGCAGCCGGTGATGCGAAGCGCAAGGTAACAAAAACCAAAACCCGCTCCGCCAAAGCAGCCAAGCCAAAGGTCAACATCAAGGCTCATTTGATGAGCCTGATGCAGCGTGGTTTCACTCGGCTTTACGATGCGACAAAAGGCGAAACCATCGAATTGCAAACCCCGGATAGTTTTACCGGCAAAAGCTTCGACAATGTTTTCGTGCTGGTTGACCGGTTGGTCGTCAGATCAGACACGCTCAGCCGCTTGGTTGATTCGATTGAAAGCTGTTACCGCGAAGGTCACGGGCAGGCAGTTATTCAAACCGTAGGGGAAAAGGCGGAACAGCTTTTCTTTTCAGAACAGTTCCAATGCAAACGTTGCCGCATCAATTACGTTTTGCCGGAGCCTCAACTTTTCAGCTTCAACAATCCGTTCGGCGCGTGTCCGACTTGTCAGGGGTTCGGTAACACGATTGGCTTGGATATGAATCTGGTTATTCCTAACCGCGAACTGTCCCTGGCCGAAGGCGCGATTGAACCGTTCACCAAGCCTCAGTTCAAAGACTGGAAAGACGAACTGGCGGCGTTCGCCAAACGCCATGGCATTTCGATGACCACCCCTTTCTCCTCTTTGCCGCCGGAACAGCAGCGCGCCGTGATCGAAGGCGCAGACGAGGGGAAGAATGGTTACGACGGAGTCAAAGGTTTTTTCGATTATCTGGAAAAGAAAAAATACAAGCTCCACATTCGCGTGTTGATCTCGAAATATCGAGGTTACACACGCTGCCCGGATTGCGATGGCGGACGCCTGAGAGCTGAAGCTCGCGCTGTTTTCATAGGCGAAAAGACTTTGCCGCAAGTCGTCTCTCTTTCGATCAAAGACGCGCGAGCTTTTTTCGATGGCTTGAAATTGACTGAAGAGCAGACGGCAATTGCCGACCGTTTGTTGAAAGAAGTCCGTTCGCGGCTGAAATTTCTGGATGATGTGGGATTGGATTACCTGACGCTTGACCGGTTGGCGGCGACTTTGTCGGGCGGCGAAGCCCAGCGAATCCAACTGGCTACACATCTGGGAGCTTCGCTGGTAGGCGCGCTTTATGTGTTGGACGAACCAAGCATTGGATTGCATCCGCGTGACAGCGCGCGGCTTATCGCCTTGCTGGAAAATCTGCGCGACGTTGGCAACACGGTTTTGGTCGTCGAACACGAAGCCGAAATGATGCGCTCAGCCGATCACATTCTGGACATTGGCCCAGGCGCGGGCGAACTGGGCGGCGAAGTCATTTACGAAGGCGATTTCAAAAACCTGCTCAAGCACGAAGCCTCGCTGACAGGAAAATACCTGCGCGGTGAAGCTCAGATCAAAAAGCCTAAAGAACATCGTCAGGCGAGCAAAAACCAAATCACCATTCACGGAGCGCGCGCTCACAATCTGAAAAACGTTGATGTGACGATTCCGCTTGGTCAACTGGTTTGCATCACAGGTGTCAGCGGATCGGGCAAATCAACTCTGGTTCACGAATGCCTTTTCGCCGGTTTGAAAAAACAGCGCGGCGATTGGACTGGCTCTGTCGGGGATTTCGCCTCAATAGAAGGCGGCAAGTTCGTTGACGAAATCATTCTGGTTGACCAGTCGCCGATTGGCCGCACGCCACGTTCGAACCCTGTTACCTACATCAAAGTTTACGACGCCATACGCGAAGCTTTCGCCCAGACGCGCGAAGCTCAGGCGCGCAGCCTGAACCCCAGTCACTTTTCTTTCAACGTTCCCGGCGGACGTTGCGACGTTTGCGAGGGCGACGGAACCGTCACGGTCGAGATGCAGTTTCTGGCTGATGTCGAACTGGTTTGTGAAGAGTGCAACGGCAAACGATTCAAAAACTCCGTGCTGGACGTGCGTTATCGAGGCAAAAACATACACGAAGTTTTGCAGTTGACCGTCCGCGAAGCCATTGCTTTCTTTTCACAGGTGCCGCGCATCGCCAACAAAATGAAAGTGCTGGATGACGTTGGGCTGGGTTATTTGCGGCTGGGGCAGTCGGCGACAACGCTGTCTGGAGGCGAGGCCCAGCGCGTCAAACTGGCTTCGTATTTGTCTAAGGCTTCGGGCGACCGTTCGCTTTATATCTTCGACGAACCAACGACGGGTTTGCACTTTGACGACATCAACAAACTGCTGGCTTCGTTTCGGCGATTATTGGAAACCGGAGCTTCGTTGATTGTCATCGAACACAACCTGGACGTAATAAAAACCGCCGATTGGATAATTGACCTGGGGCCGGAGGGCGGCGATGGCGGAGGCGAAGTCGTTGCGGTCGGCACGCCTGAAAAGATCGTTAATGTTGAAAAATCCCATACCGGACGTTTCTTGCAAACCTACCTAAATCTCCAAAATCACAACAACCTTAATGATGATCATGCCTGACGGCCTTAAATTGGGCTGAGCCAGGCGAAGAGCCTGAAAAGATCATCGGGTTATGTCCGGTGATCTTTTTGTATTTTTGAGCCACGGATTCGATGGCTTTATCAGCAGTCCGACGGCCAAGCACGGCAACAGTTCCTCCACTGCCGCCGCCTGTGATCTTCGCGCCATACAGTTCGCTTCCCTGTTCTGACTTCACCAGCCTGACCAGTTCATCGGTTCCCGCCGAGCCAAGTCCACAAGCCGAATAACTCTCGTGCGACTGGTACATCAATTCGCCCAGAGCTTGAAGCTGAGTTTCGCTGACCGGTTGACGCAGCAATTCGGCAAATTCGTTGACTCTGCGGTTTTCGTAAATTGGATGAGCCGCCGGACGCACGGCATACGCAGTCTGGGTGAATAACTGAAACTTCGTCGGTGACTCCGTGAAAGCGAGCCAAGAACTCAGCGCCGCTGATAGTTTCCGGCAACTGTGCGGCAAAGTCCGATTCAAATTCCTCAGGCGTCAGGTTTGCGAGATAACCCCGCCATTTAGGATCGTCAATTTGCACCAGCTTTTCTGCGACCGAGTTCGGCTTTTAATCCGGCAAGCTCCGCGATCATTCGATAACCCTAAACTCCGGCGCGCACCGAACCGTAATCGGCTCCGGCGACGGAATGGCGAATGCCTGAATCAATTCCCCAGACGGCAATTTCTTCAGGCAATTGAATTGTGCCAAACCCAGCAGTTCGGCTGGCTGACAAAGCAGCGCCAGCAACCGATGCTCTTCGCCGCAGGAAGAAACCATCTGATCCATCACTCCCCGCACGGAGCGCCGACGAAACACGGTTTTTTCGACTCGCTGACATAACAGCGCAAGTTCGCGCTTCCAACCGCAAATCAAGCTGTGACTGCATGGCTGGCTTTGGAAACCTGGCTGAAGAGCTGACGCCACCATTCCAGACGCTCAATCAGAATCCGCCCATACTCCGTCAAGCCGTTCCACATTCGCGCATCAAGACCGACTCCTGCGTGCCAGCCGCCCAGCTTCGCGCGCGTCTTTGTCTGAAGTAATCGCCCCGCCACGCGACGATGGCTGGCCAGCCACTGAATCAGCCAGCGGCAGTTTGCGGAACGCCGCTCTTTCTCCGCCATCGTTTGGCAGGCCAGTGATACGAATGACCGGTTCAGCGTCCTGCGCTGCAAGGCAACCAGCGCGTGGCCTGACAGGTGGATACTGCAAACAACAGACGGGTAATCCGCAATGCCACCCATCCGTCAACCTGCCAGGCGCTCGCGTGATGAAGGTGTCTTGCGCGGAATTGAAAAGTCATGCCGCTATTGGCCAGTGTTGATAAATCAGGTCAGCGCAGCCAGGAATTCTGAAACGTCGGTTAAGCTCATCGGGCTTGTTTACTTTGTGCCAAGCAGTTGTTGAATTTCCGGCGAATCCAGGTTTTCTTTTGTCACCAGTTTGACGCCTGTATCAATTCGCCGCTCAGGAGTTTTGCCGTTCAGCTTGTCCACCAGACTTTTCACGCCTTCGTAACCCATTCGATACGGATTCTGGATGACCAGTGAATCAATCACTCCGGCTTTCAAATCGTCAATCAGGTTAGGGCTGGAATCGAAACCCGCCAGGATGATTTTACCAGCCGCGCCTTTCTGTTTAATCGCTTGGGCCACGCCGACTGTCGAAGGTTCGTTCGACGCAAAGAAACCATTCAAGTCGGGATGAGCCGTCAAAATGTCGGTCGCTCTATCAATCGAGATTGTTCGGCTGGATTCGCCGTACTGAAAAGCCACAATTTGAATGCCCGGGAATTTCTGTTTGATCGTGTCCTGAAATCCACGCTCGCGTTCGTCCGTTGAAACCGAACCGGCTTTCAAACCCAACACGGCGACGTTGCCTTTGCCGCCAAGCTGCGCGGCCAATCGTTCGGCAGCCATTACTCCGCCCAGCACATTATCCGTGGCCACATAAGAAACATACTTTTCAGTGCCGATGCCTGAATCGAAGATCGTCACTGGAATGTTTTCGCGTTGGGCGCGTTCGATCACCGCAACCAGCGAATCTCGATGCGAAGGCGCGATCAACATTCCGTCCACCCGCGAAGTGATGGCGTCTTCGACAACGTTGATTTGGCTGGAAGCGTCGCCTTCAATCGTCGGCCCTTTCCAGTAAATCTCAACACCGACTTCTTTGCCTGCGGCGTCGGCTCCGGCTTTGACGCTTTGCCAGAAAACGTTGGTGACA
>JBGAPB010000215.1:0-10545 GCA_044221525.1 Blastocatellia bacterium
AGTCAGCGCGGTGATTTTGGCATCCGGCGCAGACTTTTCTCTGAATTGCAGCGCCGTTTCCAGCGCGTTTTCGCAAAAGATGTTGGTTACAAGGTTGGCATTGCCGCGCACTGCTTCGCGTTTTTCGGCGTCAACGCGGAAATCGCGGACCGGAATCTCAGGATCGAGAATCTGTTTCAGACAAACAATAATGTTCATGATGACGTTTTGCTTTTGAAGAGAAGTGGCGCATAAAATGTCGCCGCCGTTGATTAACTTACCGAGCGGTCAGTCTATTCTCCGCTTAAAGATGCTGTCAAGTTTTGCTCACTCAATAGGGGATTCAATGATGCAAGTCCTGCGAACACCGGATGAACGTTTCGCCAATCTGACTGGATATAACTTCGCGCCGCATTACATCGAAGTCAGTTATCAAAACACTCCGCTGCGAGTGCATTACCTTGACGAAGGCCCGCGCGAAGCTGCGCCGATTTTATTGATGCATGGAGAACCTTCGTGGTGTTACCTGTATCGGAAGATGATTCCGATTCTGGTTGCCGCCGGTCACAGAGTCATCGCGCCTGACCTGATTGGTTTTGGTCGTTCGGACAAATTGGCTGCCCGCGAAAATTACACCTACCAGTTTCATGTGGACACGATGACGGCGTTTGTGAAAGCTCTCAATCTAAATACCGTCACGTTTTTCGGTCAGGATTGGGGCGGGTTGATTGGGTTGCGAATCGTGGCTGAAAACCCAGATCGTTTTGCTCGAATCGTAGTCGGTAACACGGGGTTGCCAACAGGCGATCATCCGGCATCCGAAGGTTTTTTACGTTGGCAGCATTACTCGCAAACAGTCGAAAACTTCCACGTCGGAGGCATAATCAAAGGCGGTTGTGTGACTGAGCTTTCGCCCGAAGTGATCGAGGCTTACAACGCGCCGTTCCCAGACGACACGTACAAAGCCGGAGCGCGCCAGTTTCCGTTGCTGGTTCCGACCAGACCTGATGATCCGGCGGCGGATGCCAATAGAAAGGCTTGGGAAGTTTTGCGGCAATGGCAGAAACCGTTGTTAACCACGTTCAGCGATGGCGACGCAGTGACTAGCGGAGGCGAAAAGGTTTTTCAGAAACTGGTTCCCGGCGCTGCTGGTCAGCCGCACATCATCATCGCCGGAGGCGGACACTTTTTGCAGGAAGACAACGGCGAAGAACTGGCCGCCAAAATCGTTGACTTCATCGCGCAAACCAGAGCTTAATTGCGGCTGTGACAGACTCAACCAAACTCTCTCAAACTCAAAAGGAGAACCCGGTTATGAATCCAACCAAAAACTTCCTGCTCCGAATCGTCTGCATTTCGGCAATCTGCCTGCTCAGCGCGTTGATTGCTCTGGCGCAACAAACTGAAAACAGAACTTTGAAAAAAGCATTAGTGAGTCCGGCGGTGCCTTGCCCGCTGGAAATCACCAATCTGAAGGTCAACGGCACTCCGGTCAATTTCGATCAGCCGTTTCAAGCCGACGACAACTGGCTGAAAGGCCTGACATTCGATGTGAAAAACACTTCCGGCAAAGTCATCACGCATTTCAACATCGGGCTGCGTCTACGTAATCCAGACAACAACCAGAATGCCAGTGCGCCGATGGTCTTTCACGGTCGAGACACCGGATTGCCAAACGTTGAGGCTACGGTTCACGTTGCCGACGGAGAAATCGTTCACGCAACTTATGACGAAAAACGTTATGGCGGCTTAACGCAAATGCAGGAACATATCTCGCTGAGCAGGATCATCAGCGCAGAACTGAGCATTGATATGGTGGTATTTGAAAACGATACGACCTGGCGAAATGGATTGATGCACCGCCGCGATCAAACGAATCCGATGAGATGGCTGGTTGTTCGATAAGAATCAAGCAGCGCGCATCAATGAAAAAGGCTCGTAACTGTTCAACCAGTACGAGCCTTTTGCTTTCCCCGAACCAGATTCATCTGGCTTAGCCGTTTTCAGCTCGCGTCTGCCACAGAGGATCAACCGACCGTTTTACCTGTTCGCGCAAAGCCAGATAACGATCCTTAAAAATGGCGCGCTGTTCGGCCGTCAGCGCCTTTGTTCCGGCGGCAACGTTGCTGACCGAAATCGCGCCATCCAATTCCATCGCATACTTAAAGCAGGCAAGAGCCTTATTCACTGGCTGGCCGTTTTCTTCAAACACACAGATGGTTTCAAACCGCTGGCAAAGTTCCTGGTAAACATTCGTCAACTCTTCATCGCCCGCCCAAGCCACTCGCCAAGCCTTTTGCCATTCGCGCGGCATGCAGTTTCCTGGGCCGGAAATAACTCCAATTGGTGGAATGTCGTTCAACAGGTAATCACGCCAGCCTTCGCGGAACCGATCAAACAACGTGTGGCTGGGACGATACAACTCAAAAATCAACATCGCGTTGCCGACGTAAATCCCGAACTCGCCCGGCTGTTTGTAATGCAGCGCGGCGCGAGTGTAATTGCCAAGAACTCGGCGCGAAGCGGAGACTTTTAGGCCGCGAACCCACTCCAAGCGGCTCAAGTGTTTAACAATGCGAGTGCGAATATGCGAAGGCTGTCCCGCTGCCGCAATGTCAGCGTTGTCGTACAGAAACACCGGAATGTTGCTGTTGGTGGCTTCCAGCAAATTGGTCAGATCGCGTTGAAAGAATCGAACGATGTCGGATTCTGGCAAATCTTCAATCGCCAGCGGAGCAATAACCGCGGCATCGGCCCGAAGCTGAATCGCCGCGTCCAGGTTTTCCAGAATCTCCGCGCGGGTTTTGCCATTGATGCCAAGCCAGGATTCAACTTGGGAGTTGGGAGTTGGGAGTTGGGAGTTGGGAGAACAAAGCTCCGAATTTATCTGGCGGACTTCGTCCACTTGGATTTCCATGATTCGCAGACGTTCGGGGTTCGACAGGCGGTTCCATTCGCCGGTTGTGCCGACTCCGAAAATCATGTCGGCTCCGCGTCCGTTTTGAACCAAATGGCGAAAGACCCGGCGTTGCTGGTCGGCAATGACTCGACCGGCATCGTCAACCACAGTGACAGCCGGGACATTCAATCCCCTTTTGAGTGTGTAGCTCATATTTTCTGACTATCTTCTTTCCTCAGCACGCAAAGGAAAAAACACTCTGAACCGTGACGATGTGTGAAAGTGCGCGCGCCCACAGTCGTTGTCAGTGTCGGTTTGTTATCGGTTTTCAACTCGGCAACCGATTCGCGTGTGATGTCGCTGTATGATGAATTCTGACGCCGAAACCACGCTATAACCTCTTCGCCTTCTTCCGGTTCAGTAGAGCAAACCGAATAAAGCAACAGGCCACCGGGTTTCACCTGCTCTGCGGCTTTCACCAACAATCGTTTTTGCAATTCAGCCAACTCCACAAGCTTGGCTTCGTTCATTCGCCATTTGATTTCGGGGTTGCGTTGCAGCGTTCCCAACCCGGAACAAGGGGCGTCCAGCAAAATCAGATCGAAGGTTTCAGTCGCAAAAGGCAAATCTTGCTCTGCGTTCAGCCGAATCGGATTGATGTTTTCCACTCCAAGCCGCGCGCTTAATTCTTTAACCGTTCGCAACCGATGATAGTGAAGATCGGCGGCGACAATAACTGAATCGGTGGAAAGCCCGGAAGCCATCAAGCTGGATTTGCTGCCCGGAGCGGCGCATAAGTCCAAAATCTTTGCCTGCTGATTTTCGGCGACCAATTGCAAAGCCAGTCGCGCAATCAATTGTGAAGCTTCGTCCTGCAGGTAAAGCCAGCCTTTTTGAACAGGTTCTGATTTCGCCAACAGATTTCCGTGCTCTATGACAAATGCGTCCGGCGTCAGACGCGAAGGGCGAATTTCAATGTCTTTAAGCGTCAACGCCTCAGTGGTTTCGGCAATGGGATTACGTTTGGAATTAAATCGAAACGAAATCTTTGGCGGAATGTTGTTGGCCATTGCCAATTCCCGCGTTTCGGATTCTCCCAAACGAGACAGCCAGCGTTTGACCAGCCAAACGGGGTGAGAAGCCTCAATGCTGATTCTATGCACAGGGCTTTTACTGCCGGGAAGAATGTTGGATTGAAGCTCTCGCTGCGCGCTGCGTAAAACGCCGTTCACCAACCCAGCCGCTCTGGCTTTGCCGTTTTCCTTGACCAGATTGACCGATTCATTGATCGCGGCAAACGCGGGAACGCGCGTCAAATACATCAACTGATAAAGTCCAAGACGCATGGCGATGACCGCTTCCAAATCCAGTTTGTCAATTTCACGCTGGGTGTATCGTTCAATCAGAAAATCCAGCCTGCCCTGCCAACGCAAAACGCCCAGCGTCAATTCCTGTAACAAAGCGCGGTCTTCGCGCGCCAGTTTGTCGTACTTGGAAGTCGCCAACATATTGCTGGCAAACGAATTTTGCGTGATAACGCGCATTAACACTTCAAACGCAGCCGCGCGCGATGCCGATACTTCGCTTCTCATAATTTCACCGCCTCCGTCGCCTCGAATCTTGTTTCAACCGACAGCTTTGCGCCGTTCAAAAAATCACGCGCAGGCATGGAACGTTTTCCAGCCGGTTGAACTTCTGTTACACGCAAAATCGAATCTCCACCGCAAACAACTGCAAAACTGTCTTTCGTCACTTCGCAAACCGTTCCGGGTTGAAGCCTTTTGCTGTCGTTGGTTGCCACTTCAGCAGAAATGCCCGTCAACTCCAGGCGATGCCCGCCTAAAAAAGTGTAACAACCCGGAAAAGGCGTAAAACCTCGCTGACGATTGAAAACCTCAGTCGCGGTCAACGCCCAGTTCACCTGACCATCTTCGCGTTTCAGGATTGGCGCGTAAGTGGCTTCAGCATCGTTTTGCGGTGAAGCCGTAATTTCTCCGCGTTCCAGTTTTGCCAGAGTTTCAACCAACAAATTAGCGCCTAATTCAGCCAACCTAGGCGTCAACTCAGCAGTTGTTTCCAATCCGCCAATGGCAGTTTTCCCCTGCAACAACATCGCACCGGTGTCCAGCCCGGAATCCATTTGCATAATCGTCACTCCGGTTTCTTTTTCTCCGCAGGCGATGGCCCAATTGATTGGCGCGGCTCCTCTATATTTCGGCAACAGCGACGAATGAACGTTGATGCAACCTAACCGCGGAGCAGCCAGCATCCAATCAGGCAAAATTCGTCCATACGCCGCAACGATTCCGGCGTCAGCCTGTTTGAACAACGGTTCGATTTCGGCGCGGGCTTCGGCAGTTTTGATTTTAGTCGGTTGATAAACCCGTATGCCGCGTTCGACTGCAAAGACCTTAACCGGTGGGGCCATGACTACCTGTTTGCGCCCAACCGGACGATCTGGTTGAGTGAAGACGGCAAAAATTTCGTGCCCGGCTTCAATAAGTTTTTTCAGCGAAGGGACGGCAAATTCCGGCGTCCCCATAAAAATCAGTTTCATAAATGTGATGTTAGATAAGTAGTTTCGTATAGGTTGTGCAGTCTAGGAGTCCACTGCGAATCAAGTCAAAAAAAAACCTCAAGGCAAATTGCTTTGCCTTGAGGCGTCAAGTTTAAGGATGGTAGTGGTGTTGCCTTGTAACTTATTCGTTGTAACTATTCGTCCGCTGCCTTGAAACTGATCTGCGGAACCAACGGTGTGCCTTTGACCAGACGCAACGACGGGTCTTTCAGCACGTCAGCCGCTTCGATGTTCAATTCAGATTCGCGCAATTCTTTATATTTGCCATTTGGGTAAAGCAGCAAAAAAACCGGGCCGGAGGTTTGGGCCGCCGGTTTCGGCTTGGGCGCAGCCGGTTTGGGTTTGGCCGCTTTGGGCGCAGCCGGTTTGCTGGGAGTTTCTGCAGCAGCTTCTGCCTTGGGTTCCGCAGTTGGGGTGTCGAGATTATCTTCAGTCATCGTTTCTTTGACCTCTCCGTGAAAATTATTGGTAATGTTGATCGGTGATGACTCGCCTGAATTGCTGGACTCAGCTTCGCAGCGAGCCGTTGAAAAGCTGGCGGATTCTAAGTGAGCAATCGGCGTTTTGGAAAGGATTGCGGCCCTGCTCTTCTTACCACGGGAGGTCAATACCATCGTTTGAGGATCGAATGCCCGCCCGTTCTTTTTCGCCGCTTGTTTCAGCCTTTCAGAAATCGCTTCAATTCCTGGTTCAGCAACCAGCGCGTTGTGCCAGTCTTTGCAATCGCGCCGGAATTTGCACGTCCAGTAACAAACCTCAACGGCTTTCTGACAACTGAATCTGTTGCAGCCGATTTGCATCGTGACACCTCGCTTTCCTTATATTGTTGAGGCCGCCAAATTCAAACCTCTAAAACGGGATTTCGTCTTCTTCAATGCTGACCAGTGGGCGGCTGGCGACTCGTTTGGATTTCGCTTTCGCCGTTGTCGTCACGGCAGGAGATTTCGACTCCTGATTTTCGACTTCAATTCGATTTTCGACGCTGCTGATTTGCGGCGGAGCGAATTCGTTACGGTTGCCCAAAAACTGAATATCAGTAGCCGTGACTTCAGGGCTGATTCGCGGATTGCCTTCGCGGTCGGCGTATTCTTCCAATCGCAAACGACCTTCGACGTAAACCTGACGCCCTTTGCCCAGATATTCGTTGGCCAGTTCGGCTTGGCGTCCCCAAACCGTCACGCGAAACCAGGTGGTGTGTTCTTCGGATTCGCCGATGGCATTTTTGCGGCGCTCGGTCGTTGCCACGGACATTTTGCAAACTGCCGTCCCTTGCGGCGTGTAGCGCAATTCAGGATCACGCCCCAGAAAACCTACGACAGTGATTTTGTTGAATGACATCACTTCAGTCCTCCATTGTTTCTGTCATTGTTTCGGCGGTGCCTGGTTCTAAAAACTGCCGAAACCGGGCGCAGTCTAATCAAGTTCTTCTTTTGTGTCAAGAATGAAACAGATTTTCCCTAAATGAAACACAAAAAACCAAATGGCACGAAAAGCGTTTTAGCTTCCCGTGCCATTTGGTTTTTTGTGTTAATTTGGCGATCAGTTCATTCCCACTCGCCAAGCTTTATCTTCTTTTTGATCTTTCTGCCTACCAGTTCGCGCTTCAGCGGGTTCAGATATTCGATGAACACTTTGCCGTTGATGTGGTCGTTTTCGTGCAGCACGCATCGGGCGGCATAACCTGAAACTTCAAAGGTAAATTCTTTGCCATTCAAATCAATTGCCTGGACAGTAACGATTTCCGGGCGCTCGACTTCAAAATAAATGCCGGGAAAGCTCAAACAGCCCTCTTCACCAACGACTTTGCCTTTGGAATCCACGATCTTCGGATTGATGCAAACGATTCGCTCGTTCGCATCCTTGCCCGCACTGACATCCATGACGAAAAGCTGTTTAGACAGAGCGACTTGCGGCGCGGCCAAACCAACGCCTTTTGCGTCGTACATTGTCTCGAACATGTTTCCAATGAACTCAGCCAGCTTGCCGTCAATGTTCGTGACATCGTCGCCGGCTTTCTGCAACACAGGATCGCCGTATTTGACTACAGGTAAAATCATTTCAGTTCTGTTCCTCTTCTTCCTCTTTTATACGCGCCCAAAAGAACGGTTAATTTCAATACTCCAAAATCTGCTGCCGATAGCCATCATAATTCCGCTTCATCTCTCGCAGCGAATCGCCGCCAAACTTTTCACGTATGGCGTTGGCCAGGACAATGGCAACCATTGCTTCGCCAATTACTCCGGCGGCCGGAACAGCCGTCACATCCGACCGTTCAAAATCGGCTTCCATGACTTCTTTGGTTTCGATGTGAACGCTGCGGAGCCTTTTCCTTAGAGTCGCAATCGGCTTCAGGTATCCGCGCACGCGCAACTCTTCGCCGTTGGTCATGCCTGCTTCCAAACCACCTGCGCGATTGGACATTCGATAAAAATTCTTTTCATTGGCTTCATAACCAATTTCGTCGTGAACCTGAGAACCGGGCAAAGCCGCGTTGGCCACGCCTTCGCCAAGCTCCACGGCTTTGGTGGCGTGAATTGACATCACCGCCATCGCCAGCTGGCCGTCCAGTTTAGTTGCCCAACTGTGTGTGAACCGATATCCTGGCGGATGGTGCCCTTCGCCAGCGATTTCAAAAATGCCGAGTGCGTCGCCTTCTTCAACTCCGGCTTTATCAATGCGCTGAATCGAGGTGTTTGGCTTCTTTGTCCACGCAACGCAACATAATGTCGTCATAAACGGCTTTGATCTGATCCCAATCGGCTCCACGATTGGCAATGGAAATTTCGCCAAGCTGTATGACGTGGCTGGCCAGTTCAATTCCGAATTCGCGTAACAGTTGTTTGGCGAAAGCTCCAACGGCGACTNATGAGCCAGTTGTCCATCCAGTTTCGTTGACCAACTGGTGTGCGACCAAAGACCCGGCGGACAGCCTTTCGCGACAATCTCAAATATCCCGCCCAGCGTGTCTCCTTCTTCAACTCCGGCTTTATCAATGCGCTGAACCATCCGGTCTTCGGCCTCCTTATCCACGCAACGCAACATAATGTCGTCGTAAACGGCTTTGATCTGATCCCAATCGGCTCCGCGATTGGCAATGGAAATTTCGCCAAGCTGTATGACGTGGCTGGCCAGTTCAATTCCGAATTCGCGTAACAGTTGTTTGGCGAAAGCTCCAACGGCGACTCGCATGGTGGTTTCGCGCGCGCTGGCTCGCTCCAGAATGTCGCGCAAATCTCGGCGGTCGTATTTCATTCCGCCAACCAGGTCAGCGTGACCGGGCCGAGGGCGAATGACTTTGCGATCACGTTCCGGCGGCACGTCAGGCTTTTCCGCAGCCATGACTTCCAGCCAGTTTTGAAAGTCGCGGTTTTCAACCATCACGGCTATCGGCGAACCAATCGTTTCTCCGTGACGAACTCCGGTCAGGATTTGAACGGTGTCGGTTTCGATCTTCATGCGCCCGCCGCGTCCGTAACCTTGCTGACGCCGCCAGAGTTCGTGATTGATAAAGTTTTGATCTATAGGCAAACCAGCCGGCAAGCCCTCGATTGTGGCGACCAAAGCGCGTCCGTGCGATTCGCCCGCGGTTGTAAAGTTGAAGTACATATTGCTCAGTTATTTTCTTCAAAGCATTTGTGGCAGTAATGAACGCGAAGTATAAAAGCCGCGTCATCAATGGGCAAATAAACGATTTTGATGCCCTTTGATGACATGCATTCGCGCTTTATTTGAATCACAAACGGCTTGCGGCCATAATCCCGACTCAAAATTCAATCAACGATTCACAGAAAAGGAATACCAAAACAGCAATGCAGTCTCCATTCGCGCACATCGAACTGGCTCCGCCTGATCCGATCATCGGGCTGACTGAAGCCTTTAACAACGACACAAACCCCGCCAAAGTAAATCTGGGCGTAGGCGTTTATCAGGATGCCAACGGCAAAGTCCCTGTGCTGAACGTGGTCAAGGAAGCCGAGAAACGCTGGTATGAGCAGGAAATCACCAAAAGCTATTTCGGAATTGACGGCGTTCCGGCTTACATCAAAGAAGTTCCGAAGCTGTTGTTCGGCGAGGATTCGCAAGTCATTGCCGAAGGTCGCGCCGTCACGGTGCAAGGCGTAGGCGGAACCGGCAGTTTGAAAATCGGAGCTGATTTCCTTCGCCGCTTTCTGCCGGATTCGCAGCTTTGGATCAGCAGTCCAAGCTGGGAAAACCACCAAATGCTGTTTGAAGCCGCAGGCTTTAAGGTCAACAGCTATCCGTATTACGACGCTGAAACTCACGGGCTGAATTTCAACGGAATGCTGGAAACGCTGAAAGGCCTGCCTGCGAAAAGCATCGTCGTGTTGCACGCTTGCTGCCACAACCCGACCGGCGTTGACCTGACCAACGATCAATGGCGTTTGGTCGTTGACGTAGTAAAACAAGCCGACCTGGTTCCATTCCTGGATTTTGCGTATCAGGGTTTTGGCGAAAGTCTGGAATCGGACGCTTTCGCCGTTCGAGCTTTTGCCGAATCGGGTGTGCAGTGTTTGATCGCCAGTTCCTTCTCGAAATCCTTCGCGCTTTACCGCGAACGTTTGGGAGCGATGACTTTTGTGACCGGCAGCGCCGAAGAATCAAAGCGCGTGCTGAGCCAGGTTAAACGAGTTATTCGCACCAACTATTCCAGCCCGCCTTCGCACGGCGCTCAGATAGTGGCGATGGTTCTGGCCGATGCCGGGCTTCGCAAACAGTGGGAAGCCGAACTGGCCGAAATGCGCGAACGCATCTGGCAAATGCGCGGCAAGTTCGTTGATATGCTCCGCGAAAAAGGCGTCGAACAGGATTTCAGCTTCATCAAAAATCAGCGCGGAATGTTTTCTTACTCTGGCCTGTCGCCCGAAGCGGTCAAAACATTGCGCGAGAAAAAAGGCCTTTACATCGTCGGCAGCGGGCGCATTTGCGTTGCTGCATTGAATGACAACAACATCGGCTACGTCTGCGAAGCGATTGCGGACGTGCTTTAACCTCACTTGAACACCATGAACAATTCAAAATTCACTCGTCGTGATTTCGTTTCCGCTTCAACGGCTTCTGTGCTGTTGAC
>JBGAPB010000216.1:0-10661 GCA_044221525.1 Blastocatellia bacterium
CTAGCATTTGGAAAGAAAGGGTAATCACTATGAGAGCATTCTTGAAACTCGTTTTAATAGCACTGAGTATTGGTCTTTGTAATACCTGTACTCTTGCTCAAGAAAAACAACCTGTTGCCCTTCAACCGGACAGAACAGTTGGCACAGCGGAAGTTTATTACTTCAAAGAAAGAAACAAGTCCCGGGCACAAGTTAGGATTTACCTTGTTGGAAGACCTGAGGATATTGGCAGTAGCCGCGAGACATTGAGTATGGATGTGATATTTGAAGTTGATGGTATGAAAGTTGTTCAGCCCAAATATATCACTATAGCCCTCAGTGCATATTCTCCTGACAAACCAAAATATCAGAAAGATCACAATTTACACATTTACACAGAAGGTCTAAAGGAAAATAGTGGAATAGAGTTTAAAACTCGATTGCTGTCTTCTAAACAGGTACCTTCTGGTGGGACTTTGGATATTTTCCTGACCCCAGCAATTGAATATAACAAGTTTCTTAGAATGGCTTCTGCACATTTCGCCATTATTACCTTTGGCGAAAAAAAGGCGCGGGTTGTCTTGAAAAAGGAGGACATAAAAGCGCTAGATGACTTAAACCGAACCATAGAGAAGTAGGGTAATTATTGCATCACATTTAAATTGTGGACGACAAAAGGAATTGGAGTTGAAATTCCCGAGCGCGAGCAAACCTCTCCGTGATCCTGTGCTGGAATCCATTCAGGCGAAGACGCTCTGAGTGCTGGAAGCGGAAGCCGCTTAATCTTAGAGCAGTCGGAAACTGACAAACACAATGCCAAGAAGTCATAGCGAAAAACACAGAACCGAACGAATTGGGTGGTTGCGCGCTGCGGTTTTGGGCGCGAATGATGGGATCGTTTCTACGGCAAGTCTGGTTGTCGGGATTGCGGCTTCGCACGCGACGCGGAGTGCCGTGTTGGTTGCCGGAGTTGCCGGTCTGGTTGCGGGGGCGATGTCCATGGCTGCGGGCGAATATGTCTCAGTCAGTTCGCAAGCCGACACCGAAGAGGCTGATCTGAATCGTGAGCGGAAAGAGTTGGCTACGGACAACGAATTCGAGCATGACGAACTTGCCTTAATCTATGTCGGTCGTGGGCTGGAACCGGAATTGGCCCAGAAAGTTGCCGCGCAGTTGATGGCGCATGACGCATTAGGCGCGCATGCGCGAGACGAACTTGGCATCTCTGAACATTTAAGCGCACGGCCTGTTCAGGCTGCATTTGCCTCTGCCGGTTCGTTTGCCATTGGTGCGATTTTGCCGCTGTTGACGGTGCTTATCGCCCCGGAATCGAAATTGGTGATTGCTGTTTCAGGTTTATCCCTGGTCTTTTTGGCGGCATTGGGCATCGTGTCTGCGCGGGCCGGAGGAGCGCCAGTTCTGAAATCTACTCTTCGCGTCACATTCTGGGGCGCGCTTGCAATGGCATTGACTGCCGGAGTTGGGGCTTTGTTCGGGACTGCGGTGTAAAATGCCGAAAGTAGAGTTGATAGGGAAGAAAATTGGACAAGGCAAAATAAAAAGCTGGCTGGCGGCTTGGAGTCAGGTAAAACATGTCTGAAAAAGCTGTAGCTGCAAGGCAGTTACTGAATCATCAAAGCGTTGGCGTTCTTTCAACTCAGTCGGTGGATGTCGAAGGTTATCCGTTCGGCTCAATTGCACCCTATGTTCTGGATTACTCCGGCCAACCTGTCTCAGTCGGTGGATGTCGAAGGTTATCCGTTCGGCTCAATTGCACCCTATGTTCTGGATTACTCCGGCCAACCTGTGATGCTGATCAGCGACATTGCTCAGCACACACGCAACATCAAGCAAAACAATAAAGTCTCGCTGACGATCTTTGATCGGTACTCGAATGATCCACACGCTTCTGGACGTCTGACCTGGATCGGAGACGCTGAACCAGTCAACCCAGATGACGTGGAAATCAGCCGTCGGTATCTGCGGTATTTTCCGTCGTCGGAATCCTACTTTCAGGCGCATGACTTTTCGCTTTACTGCATTCATCTGCGGCGAGCGCGCTTCATCGGAGGGTTCGGTCAAATCTTCTGGGTCGAAGCGGATGACATGCTGCTCCAAAATCCTTTTCGCCAAGCCGAAACCGGCATCGTCAAACACATGAACGACGATCACGAAAAGGCTCTGCGTCATTACTGCATGGCGTTGAAAGGGATTGAAGTTGAATCCGTCGCAATGACCGGAATTGATAGCGAAGGCTTTGATCTGCTGGCGGATGGCCGGAAACTGCGAATAGATTTCGATTCGCCAATCAGCACTGTTGAAGAAGCGCGCGCGACCTTGGCGAAATTAGCCAAGTCGTGATGGTGCAGAAGCCTTTCAAATACCCAAGGAGTAATTTTAATGAAGACTCAAATGAAGCGTAGTTTGTTGATTGTTGCGGCAGTGGCAATTTGTCTTTCGTTCTTTTTGGTGCGCTCCGGCCATACGGCAGCGGCGGAAACCAAATTCGAGATTTCGTTTCCGGCTTCGCTCAATGGCGAACCGATCACCGGGCGAGTGTTCGTCATGATCTCGAAAAACAATCGCGTCGAGCCTAGGTTGCAGGCAGGTTCGTACCAAGCTTCGGTTCCGTTTTATGGTGTGGACGTTGATGCATTGAAGCCGGGCGCGAACGCGGTGATTGACAGTTCAACCTTGGGTTATCAAGTCGAAAGCCTGAGCCAGCTTCCGGCGGGAGAGTATTACGTTCAAGCGTTGCTCAACGTTTACACACAGGTCCATCGTAAGGACGGTCACAAGATTTGGGTGCATTGGGATCAATGGGAAGGCCAGCAGTGGAATCGTTCGCCCGGCAATCTGGTCAGCGAAGTTCAGCGCGTGCGGCTTGATCCGGCCAGTGGATTCAACATCAAACTCAGCCTGACCAAAAAGCTGCCGCCGGTTGTCGTTCCGCCCGACAACGAATGGGTCAAGCGCGTCAAAATTCAGAGCAAGATGCTCAGCGAGTTTTGGGGGCGTCCAGTGTACCTGGGCGCGACGATATTGCTGCCCAAAGGCTTCGATCAAAATCCCAGCCAGAAATATCCTGCGATTTATATTCAAGGGCATTTCGGACTCAACGCACCTTTCGGATTTACGAATCAGCAAGTTCCGCCCGAAAGCGAAGAACAACGCAAAGCCAGGCTGGCCCGCAGCGCGCGCGAACCTGGGCCGGAGTTTTCCAAAGCCTGGATGTCCGACGACTTTCCGAGAATGGCGGCGGTGACTTTTCAACACCCGACGCCTTATTACGATGACTCTTACGCAGTGAATTCAGTCAACAACGGGCCTTACGGCGACGCGTTGACTCAAGAGTTGATTCCGTACCTGGAAGAAAAATTCCGACTGATCGCCAAGCCCGAAGCTCGCGTGCTGACCGGAGGTTCGACTGGTGGATGGGAATCGTTGGCGCTGCAAATTCTGCATCCGAAGTTCTTCAACGGCACTTGGTCGCTTTATCCCGATCCAGTGGATTTTCGACGTTACCAGATGTCGAATGTTTACGAAGACGACAACGCTTTTGAAGTTCCTGCTGGCGATTGGGCAAAGGTCATTCGCCCGCTTTCCAGAAATGCCGATGGGCAGGTGACTCTGACAATGCGCGAAATGAGCCGCTTGGAAGCAGTGCTCGGCAGCAACGTACGATCAGGTCAACAAATCGCTGCCTGGGATGCGGCATATGGCCCAATCGGCAAAGATGGTTATCCGCGTCCGATCTGGGATCGGCTGACCGGCAAGATTGATCGCGAAGTGGCTTTGTACATGCGCGATAACGGTTACGATTTGCGTTACAACCTGGAAAAGAATTGGTCGAAAATCGGCCCCGACCTCGTTGGCAAAATTCACGTTTACTGCGGAGACATGGACAATTACTACCTGAATCTGGCCGTGTACCAGCTTGAAGACTTCCTGAAAGCCACAGACAGTCCGAAAGCCGAAGCTATTTTTGAATATGGGCGACCGATGAAACCGCACGGTTGGCAACCGTTTACAAATGCGGAATTGGTCAAGATGATGGCAGCACGAATCAACAAAACTGCTGGCGGCTTGGTGGTAATGAAATAGATCATCGGGAGGTTTTATGAGTTGGGAAGATGAAGAAGATAAAACCATTTACAAGGTCGTCGTGAACCACGAAGAGCAGTATTCCATCTGGCCGGATCACAGGGAATTGCCGTTGGGGTGGACTGATGCCGGGAAATCGGGAACCAAGGCCGAATGTCTGGAATACATCAAAGAGGTCTGGACGGATATGCGGCCTTTGAGTTTGCGAAAAAAGATGGAAGAGGCAGAGCGACAGCGCCAACAGGGTAGTTCGCAATGACTCTGCCGGGATTTGAACAATTCCGCGTCGTCGAATTTTCGACGCACAAACACAAAGCCCTGTTCACCACCAGAGCTTACGCGGCGGGCGAAGACATTTATCCTTTCGATTACTGGTCGCACGAGGTGATGCCTATGCACTTGACCAACCATTCATGCGATCCGAATGGCCGGTTCAACGATGCAGGAATGCTGGTGGCTGTGCGGGACATTGCCGTTGACGAAGAACTGACGTTCGATTATCTGGCGCATCCGTTACCGGCTTCGCCGTGGAATTTTGAGTGTCTTTGCGGCGCAAGTAATTGCCGAGGCTGGATTAAAGCGGCAGAACTCAATCAGGAGAATTTTGATGGCTGACAAAATTGAGCAAGCAGTGCAAACGATGATTCAGAACTTGAAGGAAAAGACCGGCAAGTCGCTGGATGAATGGGTGAAAATCGCCAAAGCTTCGAAGCTGGAAAAGCACGGCGAAATCATCAAGTTTCTGAAAACCGATCACGGGCTTGGGCACGGATACGCCAATCTGGTTGCACACACGTTGAAAGGGAAGAGCGAAGAAGGCAAAGCGGCGGCGGACGATCCAGTGGCGTCGCAATATGCTGGCGAAAAGGCCGGCCTAAAACCGATTTACGACGCGATGATAAAGGCGATCAGAAAGTTTGGAGGCGATGTCGAAATTTCTCCGAAGAAAACCTACGTCAGTTTGCGCCGCAGCAAACAGTTCGCGTTGATTCAGCCGACGACGAAAACGCGCGTTGATGTCGGCATCAATTTGAAAGGCACTGCGCCCGCAGGTCGGTTGGAGGCTTCGGGCAGTTTCAACGCAATGGTCAGCCATCGAGTTCGCGTCGAAAACCTGAAGGATGTGGACAAAGAATTGGTCGGCTGGTTGAAAGCGGCTTACGACCAGGCTTGATAGCTATGCAGTTCGATGAGCTTCAATTTGCCGTACTTGTTTATGAATGCCGCAGTATCTGCTGGGAAATTGACTTGGCCATCTCTCTTTGCAGATCGAAAACGTCTACGATTTTTCTTTCGTAGCTTTCCGCCCACAAATGCTGATCATCGGCGGCTCTGATCAATTGAGCTGTGACTCGGACGCGGTCACTTATTATCATCACCGTGCCTTCCAGCACTACATCTACGTTTAACTCTGAGGCAATTTTGGGGAGCGATTTTCGCGCCCGCTTGTACTGCATAATCGAAGTGCGGGAAGTCACTCGCCAGACATTTAGCTTGGCTACCTCGGTAATCAGCTCATCGGTCAATCCGTCGGCAAAGTATTCCTGAGTCGTGTCATCCGACAGGTTTACCAGCGGCAGAACGGCCAGCGATTCAAACTGTCTGGCCGTAAGAAATTGGCTGGCAGATTGAGCGTTGGAGTTTGATGGAGGTGTTGCTTCGATTTTGGCGATGAATCGGTATCCGTGAGTCTGGATGGTTTCGATGTACTTCGGTTCTTTTCTTGTGTCGCCAAGAGCCTTGCGGAGTTGCGAAATCGCTCTGGTCATGACGTTTGGAGTAACATATGAGTTTTTCCAGACTTGGTCGAGAATGTCTTCTTTGGTAAACAACCTGCCCGGATGATCCAAAAACATAATCAGCACCTCGAATGCCTTTGGCTCCAACGGCAAAAAACGCTCATCCTTAAAGACTCGAAAAGTCTTTGGCTCAACAGTAAAGTTTTCAAAACGGTAAGTTTGCAATTCAGGCATTGTCATAATTCCATCACAAAAAAATGTCGAATGATCAAAAAAGCATCACGACTTTTTAGCTGTTAGTGGATTAAATGACAGTCGTATTTGCTCAGATCAGAGTGGGAAATTACTGAAATTGCGACTGCCGTAATGGGGCTAGTTGATTTGAGTGTGAATTGATTATCGTCTTTTCTGCAATTGCTGCTAGGCGACCTCTTATTGTGGAGGAAGATATTACAAAATAATTGCCGAAAAGCCATGTAATTTTAGACGCGGTATTTTAGGCAAGATCATCAGCATTGACAAGCCAATCTGCTGCTTATACTCGGATCAGACAGTGTTTGTTGGTCGAGAGATCCCACATTTCGGGTTTCTCTCCAAAATGACAAGTTAAGCCATATCCCGGTAAGCGATGTACGCCGTCGCCGAAAACCGTTTCGAGTAATAGCCCGCTTCATTTGTATTATATTTTTCTGGCGACTGCCCCAATTAATCCTGTGCCCACTTTCCAGACCACTTAAAGGCTAAATAACAAGTTTTCATTGAAGTTTGGAGAAGTCTACCAAATAGTTTTTCTAAACGATTTGGTTGGTCGAATTCCCGTCAAGGCTGTCATAGCAGCATTTTGTAAAGCTTTTTCTCAGCGATGCCTTGAATTGGTCGGTCTGAAATTGGTTGAACGAACTCTTTTATCTCCTCCACTTTGGTTGGAGGCTGGATTGGTCACTCCACGCATCGCTTTTAGAGAGGCTGTAATAACTGCCTCTGGGGCCTCTAACTGATAGATGAGTGGCAACGATCAGGCTGACAACCAAACTAAACAAAACGGCAAGTTGGCTGAATTTCAAGCCAACAATAATTGGTTCAAAAGGAATAACACCATGAAACCCAACAAATTAATCAAAATCGGAGCAGCACTTTTCTTCCTGCTGTTTGTTGCACTCACGGCTTTCAGTTACAAATCAGCAGAGGCACAATCTCAAAGCCCTGCATTGGGCGAACGTCCTGCGCTTGAAGCCCATATCAGTCAGGCCGAAATCGAATCTGGCGCAATTCGGTTCAACAATCTTCTGGAAATCGGCGAAGAGATCTTCGCGGCGCGTTGGACAAATTTAGATGGGCAAGGGCGTCCAGCGGCAACAGGAGCGGGAACGCCTACTAAACGCGATCCGTTGCACAATTTCCCGTTCATACGCACTTCAGGCCCTGACTCGACTTCGTGTGCAGATTGCCATCACCAACCGGCTATCGGGGGAGCCGGAGGGTTTGTCGCCAATGTTTTTGTGCTGGCCCAAACGCTTGATCCGGTAACGGATTCCGTTTCCGCGGAGTTTTCAAATGAGCGAAATACCCTGGGAATGAATGGTTCCGGCGCAATCGAAATGCTCGCGCGCGAAATGACTGCTGATTTATTTTCGGCGCGTGCGTTGGCGATTGATCGTGCGCGGAGGTTTGGCAGGGATTACGTTATTCCGCTTACGACCAAGGGCATAAGCTTCGGACAATTAACAGCTAGGTCGGATGGTTCCGTAGACACTTCCAAAATTGAAGGTATTGACGCGGACTTGATCGTCAAACCATTCCATCAAAAAGGTGTGGTGAATTCGGTGCGAGTGTTCACCGTCAACGCCTATAACCATCATCACGGCATGCAGCCTGTCGAACGGTTCGGAGTTGGGCAAAAGGACAATAAGGGCAACCTGATTACGACCAGAGATTTTGATGAAGACGGGGTGATGGATGAACTGACGGTGGGTGACATCACAGCCGCAACCATTTTTCAGGTAGCGATGAACATCCCTGGCCGTGTAGTTTCGAGCGACCCTGTGCGGCGAATGGCTGCGCGGAGCGGCGAATCGCTTTTTGCCGAAATTGGTTGCACAGAATGCCATATTCCGTCTCTATCATTGAGTTCTTCGCTTTACAGCGAACCGAACCCTTACAATCCGGAAGGTAATCTGCGTCCCCGAGATGTTCAACGTTCTGTTGTTTTTGATATGGCACGCGATATTCCGCGTCCACGGCTGGAAAGTAATGGGCGCGGAAGGGTAACTGTTCAAGCGTATACCGATCTGAAACGCCACGTGATTTGTGACCAGGTAGACCCGTTCTTTTGCAACGAACGGCTTGTTCAAAGTGGTGTTCCGACGAATCAGTTCATCACACGAAAACTGTGGGATGTTGGCAATACAGCTCCTTACGGACATCGGGGTGATCTAACAACGATTACCGAAGCCATCTTGCATCACGCCGGAGAAGCTCGTATACCGCGCGAACGGTTTGCAATGCTACCCAAAGAATTTCAGAACTATATCGTGGAGTTTCTGAAGCAGTTGCAGGTTTTGCCAAACGGATCGCCACGCGAAGTGACCGATTTGCAATTGAAACAGATTCTGCGTACTCAAAAGAACTTTGCAGGCTTTGAACAGGTGCAATAAAGAACTTCATAGCGTGTTTTGAACGTTGTCCCAGTTCAGCGAATCATGCGCCTGCATCCTGCGAGAATTCGCGAGATGCAGGCGCATTTTTGATTACGGCGCGAAGTAACCCGACACGTCAACTACCAGGTCGGTTCCGCCGCTGGCATACATCTTGAATTTGCCGTCGCTTCCTAAACCCACTGTGAAATACCGGTTGAAGACTTGATTTGCCACCCAGTTGGACGAAGAGACAAAAGGTCTGACGGCATTGCTGGGCCACAGAGTCAGAAAGCCTGCCACCGGATCGTTGACCACGGTTGCATTGCCGACTATGGCTTGGGCAGATGAGCCTATGGTGCAGGTTCCTCTGGCTAGTTGCGATTGTTCGACGGCAGCCTGAAGCGGAGCGCCGGGCGTGAAGCAGCCGGTGAATCCGTTGCGGGTATCCAACAACCTGACAGGCGTTGGCAAAGGAGTGAAGAGCAGTCCCTGCCCGTTCACATCAACCGCGTCGGCGCTGTAATACCCTTGAATATCAATCACCAAATCGGTTTGAGCCGTCGTGAAGATTTTGAACTGGCCGGTTGGCGATAAACCAACGGTAAACGGCGAATTGAGAATTTGCCCGGCAACGAAATTGCCATTTGCAACCAGCGGCCTGGTCGCGTTGGCTGGGAAGAAGTTTAGATACCCGGCAAGCACTGGGTTGACCGTCGTTGCGTTGCCGAACAGCGCCAGCGCCGTGCTCGGAATTGTCACGCCGCTGCAAGTCGTTGTGCCTTGTTGAACTGTGTCCGCGCCACCCGGAAGAGGAGTTCCGGGCGCAAAACAGCCGGTTTCTCCGACACGCGTTTCCAACAATCGAATCGGTTTGGGCAACGGATGGAAATACAGCCCGCCAGTTCCAGGCGGAGCGTAATAGCCTGTGATGTCCACGACTACGTCGGCGCTAGTGTTGACAAAGATTTTGAACGCGCCGTCAGATGCTCCCAAACCCACGGTGAAGACGTTGTTCATAATTTGGTTGGGCAAGTAATTGGAATTGGCAACGGTCGGTTGCGCGGAATCGCTTGGGTAAAGCGTCAGATAACCTCCGCCTGATTGTACTGTGGTGATGTTTCCAGTGACTGCTTGAGCCGTGGCTGGAATCGAACAAGACCCCGCCGCCGGTTGCGTCCGCGAAGTGTTACCTGGAATTTGCGCTCCGGGTGTGAAGCAGCCGGTTTCGCCGGATCGGGTATCCAGCAAACGAACCGGAGCCGGAAGCGGATAAAACTGCAAGCCAGTGCCTTTGGCTCCGCCGGAAATAATCACCGTGTAAGCCCTGGTTCCAGTGCAGCCGTTACTGTCCGCAGCCTGAATCGTGAAGTTGAAAGTGCCTCCGGTGGTTGGCGAGCCTGACAACGTAGCGCCGCTCAGAGTGATGCCGCCGGGTAAAGTCCCCGCGCTGACTGTGAATGTGTATGGCGCAATTCCTCCTGTCGCCGACAAAGCCTGCGATCCATAACTGATACCGACAAAACCATTCGGCAAAGTCGCCGGGTTGACGGTAATGCTGGCTGGGCAGTTGATGACCAGCGTGTAATTGCGCGTTCCCATGCAGCCGTTGGCATCGGTGGCTTTGACCGTAACAGGGAAGTTGCCTGTTTGAGTCGGAGTGCCGGAAAGCGCCGCGCCGGAAAAAGTCACTCCGGTTGGCAGAGTCCCGGTCAGGCTGAAAGTCGTTGTCCCAATGCCGCCAACCTGAGTGAAAGTTTGACTGTAAGCCGTGCCAGCCGTTCCCGCCGGAATTGTCGCCGGATTAACCGTGATCGTCTGGCAATTGATGACCAGCGTGTAATTGCGACTGCCTGTGCAGCCATTGGAATCGGTTGCAATGACTGTGATCGGAAAACTGCCGGTTTGAGTCGGGGTGCCTGAAAGCGCTCCGGCGGAGAACGTAAGCCCGGTCGGCAAAGTTCCTGTCAGACTCAACGCCGTCGTTCCAATCCCACCGCTTTGCGTGAAAGTTTGGCTGTAGCCAGTTCCAGCCGTGCCCGCCGGAATCGTCGCCGGGGTGACGGTAATCGTTTGGCAGTTGATGACCAGAGTGTAGTTGCGGCTGCTGACGCATGAGTTCGAGTCGGTCGCCGTGACGGTTATAGGGAAGCTGCCCGTTTGAGTCGGCGTGCCAGAAAGCGTAGCGCCCGAAAATGTAAGCCCC
>JBGAPB010000217.1:0-10613 GCA_044221525.1 Blastocatellia bacterium
AACATAGCCGCAACCAACGCCGGGCGGCTGCTCCATCCGATTGCTGCAAACAAAACTATCAGCAACAACGCCAGCGCCACCGTCGTCGAACTGAACCTGTTGTGAAACGGAGCCAGCGCCGCAGTCACCGCCGAAACGCCAAGAACCGCAAACAGATAGCCGTTGCGGGTGCGAAGAAAAAGTGTGTTCCGGCTTATGCTCATTATTCGCGTCACCTTCGGGACCGAGTTGTAACGCGAGAACGCAATTGATGGCAAGATCGCGTCCTTCAACCCTGAGAGCGTATTTTAGAAATGATCCTTTTTGCATATCCTAGCGCACGGCTGGGACAATTCTGGGTTTCTTTGCGTCTGCTGCCTTACAGACTTCAGGCGGGCGGCAGCGTAAGTTGGCAACCATGTTTCAATCGGAACCAAAAAGGAGTTCAACAATGAGAATTGCCATTGCTGTGGTTTTGTCGCTGGTCGTTGCCGTTCTGGTCGGCGTGAAGTTCTTTCGGAGTTCGATCAACTGGTCGGCGGCTTCTTCGGTGGCGAAGGCGGAAGCCGAGATTGTGGACGTTGCGCCGCCGGTTTCCGGTGACGGCAAACGCTCGCCGGTGATAGTAGAGTTGTTCACTTCAGAAGGCTGTTCCAGTTGCCCGCCCGCTGACAAGGTGTTGGCGGAATTGGAAAGCGCTCAACAGGTTGCCGGAGCGGAAATCATTCCAATGAGCGAGCACGTGGATTACTGGAATTACATCGGCTGGTCGGATCCCTTTTCGTCTGAAATGTTCAGCGCGCGGCAACAGGCTTATGCGCCTGTATTTCGCAACGACGGAGTTTACACTCCGCAAATGGTCGTGGATGGTCAGGCGGAATTCGTCGGCAACAATATGACGAAAGCGCAAACGGCAATCGCCCGCGCCGCAAAATTGCCGAAAGGCGAAGTCAGCATTCAACACACGCAAGACGCTCAAACCATCAAGCTGAAAATCGGCGTGGCAAAATTGCCTGCCGTCAACGCAGGTGATTTTGCGGAAGTGTTGCTGGCTGTTACAGAAACCAATCTGTCGTCGCAAGTCGCGCGTGGAGAAAACTCCGGACGGCGATTGCCTCACACGGCGGTTGTGCGAGAGTTACGTTCGCTGGGGCGAATGGACAATGCGAACAAGGTGTTTGAAACGACGACAACTGCGATTATGAAACGCGACTGGAAACCCAATGACGTGCGATTCGTCGTCTTTGTTCAGGAACATGCAAACAAGCGAATTTTGGCGGCAGGCTCTGCTAGCCTGTCGAAATGATGGCCAAGCTAAACTTCGGTGATATAACGATGGAACCCAATCTGGTGACAGACCCCAAACACGAAGACCTATTGCGGGAACTCATTCGACGAGAACCCATTTTTCATCGTCCTGAGTTCGGCACCACTCGCCGCGATTTTGAAGCCATGACAGAGCCGACGTTTTGGGAAGTAGGAGCTTCCGGTCGCCGTTACAGCCGTGAGTATGTGCTGGACGTGCTGGAAGAGCGGCATCAAAATCCGGTTGAAGAACACTGGGAAACAAAGGATTTTCATTGTCTGGAAATTGCGCGTGATAATTACCTGCTGACTTACACACTTGCTCAGGGAGAACGAATAACTCGTCGGTCAACCATCTGGCGACGATCCGATTCAGGATGGAAGATTGTTTATCATCAGGGAACCATCGTCGAAAGTTAGCAAAAGGAATCCAATTTGGCTTTATTCAAAAACAAAAAACTTTGGCTGATTGTGTTGCTGGTTATAGTGGGCGGAGTTTTGTTTCGCTATCTGCCTGTCGGCAATTGGCTGGTTGAATCGCAAAGCTTGATTAAAAGCCTGGGCCCGCTTGCTCCAATCGCTTATGTGCTGGTTTATGTCATTACGACTGTGCTGATGATTCCCGGCAGTTTGTTGACGATTGGAGCTGGCGGGCTGTTTGGGCTTTGGCTTGGGTTTGCGGTCGTCGTTGCGGGAGCCAACATCGGAGCTTTGTGCGCCTTTTTGTTGGCACGAACTCTTTTGCGTAAACGGGTTGCCAGATGGGCGGCCGGCAACCAAAAATTCGCCGCGATTGACCAGGCAATTGGCCGCGAAGGTTTCAAGATGGTTTTGCTGTTGCGCCTGAGTCCCGTGTTTCCGTTCTCATTGTTGAATTATCTGTTGGGGCTGACGACTGTGAAAACCGGCGAATACATATTGGCGAATTTGATCGGCATGCTGCCTGCGACTTTTATGATTGTGTACATAGCCGCAACAGCCAGTGACGCTTTGGGCGCAGGTTCCGGCGGACTCGGCGCGTGGCAGATTGCGTTGCGAATAATCGGCTTGCTGGCGACGATAGCCGTCGTTGTTGTCGTGACGCGCACGGCCAGAAAAGCTCTGGCACAGGTTGAAAAAGAAAGCGCTGACGAGCAGGAGAATTGACCGATGCAGGCGACAGCAAACAAGGCTAGAGATTGGGTTAACCACATTACATTGGCCAATGACCCTCACGATCAGTTGATGATCGAAAACTGTCACCCACCGAATCACGTTAATCCGACTCCGAGCGGCAAATACAATCTGGTGGCAATTGGAGCAGGCTCAGCGGGTTTGGTCAGTGCTGGCGGCGCTGGCGGGCTGGGCGCAAAAGCCGCCATCATCGAACGCGGGTTGATGGGCGGAGATTGTCTGGTGACTGGCTGCGTGCCTTCAAAAGCCGTCATTCGCGCTGCTCGCGCGGTTTACGATTTGCGACTGGCACGCGAATTTGGTGTTCATCTGCCTGATGAACCGAACGTTGACTTTTCCGCCGCGATGGAACGAATGCGGCGATTGCGCGCCGAGATCAGTTACAACGATTCGGCTGAAAAGATCGGCGGCAAATACAACGTTGACGTTTTCATAGGCGAAGCCAAATTCATCAGCCCAACCGAAATTGAGGTTGACGGCCAGCGGCTGGAATTTGATAGAGCCGTGATTGCCACAGGTGGTCGCGCCGCTGAACTGCCGATTCCGGGGTTGAAAGAAGCGGGCAGTTACACCAACGAAGATATCTTCACGATCACCGAATTGCCGCGCCGGATGGTTGTCATTGGCGGAGGGCCGATTGGATGCGAACTGGCTCAGGCTTTTCAGCGATTCGGCAGCGCGGTGACTTTGCTCAATGACGTTGAACATATTCTGCCGCGCGAAGACCGCGATGCCGCCGAATTGATTCATCGTCAATTGTCGAGCGAAGGCTTGCGAATCGAAAACCTGGTGAAGATCGTTCGCGTTGAGCTTCGCAACGCAGAAAAGGTTGTCGTTTATCAGCAGAACGGAATTCGACATGAAGTTTTTTACGATTTGATCCTGTCAGCCGCTGGCCGCGTGCCGAACGTCGAGGGGTTAAATCTGGAAGCAGCGGGCGTTGAATACTCGCGCGAAGGTGTGAAGGTTGACGATTTTCTGCGAACCTCGAACCCAAAAGTTTATGCGGCAGGCGATGTTTGTTCGCGGTTCAAGTTCACTCACGCGGCTGATGCGATGGCGCGGGCTGTCTTGCGGAATGCTTTTTTCTTTGGCCGAGCGCGCGTCAGCCAGATGGTCATGCCTTGGGTGACTTACACCGATCCTGAAATTGCTCACGTCGGATTTTACGAAGCCGATGCGCGCGCGGCGGGGTTTGATGTCGTCACGATCACCGAACATTTCAACGACAACGACCGAGCGATTCTGGACGGGGAAACCGCAGGCTTTGCGCGTGTTCATTACAACCGAAAGACTGGCAAGATTTTTGGCGGAACCATTGTCGCCCGTCACGCGGGAGAAATGATCGGTGAGCTGACTCTGGCAATTACTCACGGGCTGAAGCTCGGCGCGCTTTCAACGACGATTCATCCTTACCCAACTCAGGCGTCTGTGCTGCAACGCATCGGCGATGCTTACAATCGCACTCGACTGTCGCCAACCGTCAGCCGGATTTTCAAAAAATGGTTTGAGTGGAAACGCCGATAGACTCAAAAAACTTTCCCACGAAGTCACACCAAGAGAGCACGAAGCAGGAAAAAGAAGAGACGGGAATAGATTGAATTTACAGGATTGGCGTTATGGCTATTCATTCACATCAACCTCAATTCTTCATCCTGTAAATCCTGTCTAAAAATTCTTCTTCGTGTTTTCTTAGTGTGCCTTCGTGGGGAAAAAAGTCTTCTACTACTTTCGATTCTGAACTTCGCTCAGCATGACAGGTGCGCCGTTGCGAGTTTTGCTTAAATCGGCGGCTTCCATAAAAGCCATGATTTCCAACGTTTCTTCGGGCTGAATTGGGGCGACGCCAGTTTGGAAAAATTTGATTATTTCGACTAACAGATTGCGGTAATCAACTTTGATCGGCGGCATTATTCCGGCGTTGGCTTTCATTCCAAAGGCAACTGCCCCGTAATCCTGTTTGCCGTCACGAATGCCGCGAAAAGTTCCTATACGGCCATCCTTCCATTTGCCCGTCACCACGTCGGCACCGGCGACATTGGTTCTCGCCACAGATTCACAGCCTGTGCCCATCAACGTGAACAGCGTTTCGACGCCGTGAATTCCGTACCAGAACAAATCCGGGTGATGAGCTTCAGTCGGCGAAGGACTGAAAGTCATTGCGCCAATGATGCCGCCAAGTTCCGGTTTGGCTTTCAACGCAACAATGTCGCTGGAGTAACGCAAACTGGATGAACTGAAAAACGGAGTTCCGCTTTCACGCGCCAGCCGGACGATTTCGCGCGCGTCGGCATAGCTGGCAGCAAAGGGTTTATCAATAAACACTCGCTTTTTGGCTTTGAACACCGGGCGAGCCTGGGCCAGATGTGGGCGGCCATCAACGCTTTCCAGCAAAACGGCGTCAACTTTGGTCAGCAATTCTTCAATCGAGTTGACGATTTCGACTCCGTATTTGTCGTGGATTTCGGTGGCGTAATTGTCCACGCGCTTGAAGCTGGATTCGACATCCTTGCTGCCCCCTTTGAAAGCGGCGACGACGCGAGCGCCTGGAATGTAGCCCGGCTCTTTCGGGTCATTGAGCAATTTGGTGAACGCCGGAACGTGCGAAGTGTCCGTGCCGATGATGCCGACTTTGATGACTTCCTGAATGGCCGCCTGTTGTCGTTCAGCGGTGAAAGTCGAACCAATGACGAACAGCGAAATTACGAGGGCAAGTAATCGAGAAAAGTTTTTCATTTTTTCAGTTTCCAGTTGTGGGTTTGGTCAGCAATAAACTGCTTTCAGTATCCAGATAAACCGTCGTGTTTAGGTGTGTTCGCAAAGCTGAAGCCGGATACATCGGCGAAACTTCGCGCTCGAAACAGTTGCGAACGGCGACCGCTTTGCGGGCATCTGGAACAATGCAAATGATTTCCTTCGCTTTCAGAATCTGACGAACGGTCATTGAAATTGCTTGCGTTGGAACATCTTCTATTCCGGCAAACCAGCCTTCGCCAACCTGTTGACGCCGACAAGCTTCGTCAAGATTGGCGACAATGTAGGCAGCTTCGGTTTCAAAATCCGCTGGCGGATCGTTGAAAGCCAGATGGCCATTTTCGCCAATGCCGACAAAGGCGACATCAATTGGCGCGGCGGAAATCAATTCACCGATAACTTGACAAACTTCCTGCGGATCGCGTTCGCCGTTCAGCAAATGGAAGTTAGTCAACCCGGCAGGTTCGATGAACCGTTCCAGCAGATATTTGCGAAAGCTGGCAGGATGCGAAATCGGCAGACCGACATATTCATCCAGGTGGAACATTTCGACCAGCGACCATTCAATGCCGGGCGTGGCAATCAGTGCTTTCAGAAAATCAAACTGCGACATGCCTGTGGCGGCGATGATGCGTGCGCTGCCGCGTTCGGCGATGGCGCGTTTGATGGCGGCTGCGGCTTGTTCAGCGGCGGCCTTACCAAGTTGGCTTTTATCAGCGAAGACTTTTAGAATCACGGCGCTTTTTGCCTCTCAAGAAGTGGTTTAGTAATGCAGTGACAGGGTAAGCAGTAGCTTCCCACAACGCGCTGCGACAGGCAAGAAATCACCTAAAACAATTTCACGTCAGTTTCAGTGAGGACACCTGATGAATCATTTGATCTCGCTGGCGGGGTTCTTTGCGTTCGCCGCCATCGCCTGGTTGCTTTCCGCCAATCGCCGCAAAGTGAACTGGAAAACCGTCGCCTGGGGAATGGGTTTACAGCTTTTAATTGGCTTGCTGGTATTCCGACTGCCCGGATCGCGGCAAGCTTTTTTGTGGTTGAACGATGGCGTGGTGGCTCTGTTGGATGCATCAAAGGCTGGTTCGGATTTTTTGCTGGGGCCGCTGTCAACCGGTAAGACTGAAGCGGGTGTGCCGCTGGGTTTCATACTGGCATTTCAGGCTTTGCCGATTGCCATTTTCTTTTCGGCGTTTGCGGCGGCGCTCTACCATTTCGGCATTCTGCAAGTCATCGTTCGACTTTTCGCCAAGCTGTTCCATCGAACAATGGGCATCAGCGGAGCCGAATCATTGTCCAGCGCAGCCAACATCTTTGTCGGCGTAGAATCGGCGCTGGTCGTCAGGCCATACCTGGAAAAGATGACGCGGTCAGAATTGCTGACGGTTCTGGCTGCCGGAATGGCTACGGCGGCTTCGACAACTTTGGGGCTTTACGTCTTTTTGCTTCGCGACACCTTTCCGCAAATCGCCGGACATTTGATGTCGGCTTCGGTGATTGCGATTCCGGCATCAATCGTCATGGCCAAACTGTTGTTGCCTGAAACTGAAACGCCTGAAACCGCAGGCATCATTCCCCAGGAAGAAGAAGTTCCTCATGCCCGCAACCTGATGAGCGCCATCATCGAAGGTTCAATGGATGGATTGAAATTGGCTGCTGGCATCGCCGCGTTATTGGTCGCCGGACTTGGGATGGTTGCGTTGCTGGATAAATTCATCGGCTTGCCCAGCCGCTGGCTTGGTCTTTCGGAGCCGCTTTCGATGGTCAAGATTCTGGGTTGGGTGTTTTATCCTTTGGCGGCATTGTTGGGAATTGCTCGCGCAGACCTGGCCGAAGCAGGCCGATTGCTGGGCGAACGCGTGCTGCTGACAGAAGTGGTTTCGTATCAGGATTTGGCGACAATGGTTACGCACGGCCAAATAACCGATCCGCGTTCGGTGGTAATTTTGACTTACGCTTTGTGCGGATTCACGCACGTGGCTTCGATTGCGATTTTCGTCGGCGGAACGGCTGCGCTGGCTCCTTCGCGTAGAGACGATCTGGCGGCACTCGGTTTTCGAGCATTGATTGCGGCGACTCTGGCTACTTTGATGACCGGTGCCGTTGCCGGAATCTTCAGTGATGGACAAGGGGTGATGATGAATTTGGTTAAGTAACGGCTGCACTAAAGCGTCAACGGTTGTTTTATGGATAACCGATATGGGGTAAAACTTGGTATTGAGACTTAATGCGTGCCGTTAAAGTGAAGAAATACTGAGACTTAAAGCTTTGCCGGTTGCCAGTATTCAGGTACAATTATTGCTGCCTTAGGAGCATCACCCCAGATAATCTTCCGAAGAGATTGAATTTAACCATCGAGGTTTCGGTATCACGCCTTGATTTTGCGAGGAGGAAAACATGCTCTTTGCCACTGCTTCAACATTGCTTATCGGTCGCCGCCAAATACAAGCGGCGATCTTATTCACAGTACTTTGCTCACTTTTCACGCTGGCCATCGCTCAAGACCAGATTGGCCGCATCGCCCGCATCAGCATGATCGAAGGCGAAGTCAGTTATCAGCGCGTAGAAGATGCTCAGAAAAACCAGAGAGAAAATTGGTATGACGCTTCGCTGAACCTGCCGCTGAACGAACGCGATCAGATTTACAGCGGCCCCGGCGGGCGAGCCGAAATACAGCTTAGCGGGCGAAATCTTGTCCGCATAGACCGCAACACCAATCTGCGGTTTTCACAATTCAACACTGGAACAATTCAGTTTGCGCTGCCTGTCGGAACTGCGACATTTCGCGTGGACAGCCTTGATCGCCGCCAGTTCAATGTCGTTGATGCCAACGACATTGCCAAGGACGATCCCGTTTACTTTGAAGTGGATACTCCCATCGTCGCCGTCACATTTTTGAAAGAAGGTAATTACCGCATCAATGTGCGCGACGACGGAACCACAGAAGTCATTGTCCGTCGCGGACAGGCAGAGGTTTATAACAAACAAACCGGCACGGTGACGGTCAAACAAGGCCGCCGCATCATCGTTGACGGTAACGACGCTGACTTTTTCCAGATTGTCCGGCTGGAAGACAAAGATAATTGGGATCGTTGGAACGACCGCCGAGACGACGATTTGTTTTCGCGCGCCGAAAGTTCACGCAGCGCGCGTTATGTGCCGGTGGCCGTGGCAGGTGTTTACGATCTGGACACTTATGGCGACTGGTATGAATCGCCCGATTACGGTTGGGTATGGTATCCGCGCAGCGTCGCAGTCGGTTGGGCACCTTATCGCCAGGGATATTGGCGGCATTATTCTGGCTGGGGCTGGACTTGGGTTTCTTACGAACCATGGGGCTGGGTTCCCTATCATTACGGTCGCTGGGCCTGGTATGGCAGCCGCTGGTGCTGGGTTCCGACAGTTTCAGTCGGCTGGGGTTGGGCGCCGCATCAAGTCGCTTTCTTCGGCTGGGGTAATTACAGCCGAGGTTACCGCGACGGTTATTACGACGGTTATCGTGACGGGCGATATGGATGGTACGGTTGGTGTCCGCTAGGCCCCCGCGACAGGTACGACGGCAGATATTACGGAGGCCGCGGTTCGACAACCATCGTCAACAACACGACCATCATCAATCCGCGTTCGCTGGACAATTACAATTCGCCAAACGGAGTCAGCGTCATGGAAGGTCGAAAGTTCGACAACGGTCGAGTCATCGTCACACAGAACGACGTTCGGTCTCCCGGTGAAATCAAACTTCCGCCAGCACCTTCGCGTGGAACTGCCGATCGTGTAGATCCATCGGCTCCAGCGGTTTTGCGCGGCGAAGAGTTAAGGCCTTTCCAGGCAGCGCCGACTCGTGAACTGAAAGTCGAACGAACAGAAATTGCTCGCCGATTGGAAGCTCCTGTCACCGAACGCAGACCGGTTCCGACATTTGATCGTGCGGGCAGTCCGAACCGCGAATCGCTTGATTCAATAAGTTCGCGTCCAACTCGCGACTCCCAAACTGGCGCTGTGTCACCGGATCGCAATGCGCCGATACGCAACTCCGATGCATCGCCAACCCGTGTTCAAGACGGCCTTATAGTCAGGCCAGATCGCCCGGCGCGTGAAAGCGAATATCGAACCGTCGAACGAATTCCGCCTCCAACCAGGAGTTTGCCGGAAAGCGAACGCAACAGCCCATCACGTGATTCGTCGCGCGATTCAGTTGATTCGCCGCGTTCATCTCCAAGCCGCGACACGAACAGGGAGACGGATCGTCCATCACGAACGGAATCGCCTCGCCGATATGATCCGCCGCCGTCACGACCGATCGAACGGCGCGAATCGGCTCCACCGCGCGAAGCGCCATCACGCAGCGAACGCCCTTCGCCGCCAGCGCGTGAAAGCGCTCCCCAGCGTTCAGAGCGCCCGGCTGAACGGCCGGCTCCCGCTCCATCGCGCGAAAGCTCGCCATCCAGACCAGAGCGCCCGGCTACGCCTTCGCGAGAAAAGCCGTAGTTGGAGCTTCAACCATTCACCTAAAAGCGGACGCCACTGTGCGTCCGCTTTTTTTTATCCTGGAACTTTCGCTGAAAAAGCCTGGACTTCAGGCGCTACAACAACATCACCTTCTATTGGCCTCACCGCAGAATTTTGCTACCTTGCGGTTCCGGTTCCGGGCAAGCGGTTATGACTGACGACCAGATTCAGGACAACGAACAATCATTGAAAGAGGATGCGCTGGCGCATCTGTGGCGGTGGCTTTCGCCTGACAAAGAGCAGGCTGGGCTGCGTTATGAAAGCCTGCGCCGAAAACTGGTAGAACTATTCGCGCGTCGCCAGGTTCCTGTTTTGTTCCTGCACGAATTGGCCGATGAAACTCTGGATCGCGTCGGACGCAAACTGGCCGAAGGCGAAGTGATTCATAACCCTGAACCTATGGCTTACGTCCACGGCGTAGCCCGCAACGTTTTAAGCGAATTCTGGAGAAGGCACTCACGCAGTGAAAAAGAACAAACTCCTTTTGAAGATTTAACTCGCCAAGATTTAGCCAGGATCGAATCCAGACAGAAGCTTCAGGATGAGCGCCAGGAAAAAGACCGCTGGCTGGAATGCATGGAGAAGTTTTTGAAGACTCTGCCGCCGAAAGACGCTTCGTTACTTAAAAATTGTCACCACGACGACCAGCGCCAACAATCCATCAATCGCCGTCAGGCCGCCGCGCAAATGGGAATAACTGAAAATAGTTTGCGAGTCCATTTGCATCGCATTCGCCAAACGCTCCGACGAAAGGTTCGCGCCTGCGTCGAACGCAGTGAAAAATAGTTGTAACAGGCAAGGGCAAATCAGCACTAACGTTATGAATAGCTGGAATCACAATCAGGCGGAAAGCGAAATGGTGAGGTATTTATTGGGCGACATGCCTGAAGACC
>JBGAPB010000218.1:0-10649 GCA_044221525.1 Blastocatellia bacterium
ATGACTTCGATGAGCGCGGCGAAGAAACCGAAACTGATTATCACAAGATGATGAAGATCGTGTTGGACGCTGGCTATCGCGGCTTTGTGGGGATTGAATACGAAGGCGAGAAGATGAGTGAGCCGGATGGCATCAAAGCTTCAAAGAAACTGCTTGAGCGCGTCCACGATGAATTGTCGAAAAAAATGAAGTAAAACTTTCCCCCACGAAGACACGCGAAGAAAACACGAAGGGGAAAAAGACAGGATTTACAGGATTGAACAAGATGACTCCACTTTTCTCTTCATCCTGTTGAATCTTGTCAATCCTGTCCAAGAATTCTTTCTTCGTGTGGCTTCGTGAGAGTTACCTTTGGTTCAGTAAAGGTTCCAAAGCTCGCCAGACAGTTTCGGTCATCACTTTTTCGCCTTCGGCATTTGGATGAATACCGTCAGGCTGATTCAGGCGTGGGTTGCCGCCGATGCCTTCCAGCACAAACGGGATGAAGGGAGTTTTGTATTCTTTGGCCAAGTCACGAAACGCCTGGCGAAAGTCTCGCGTGTATTCGGCTCCGAAATTTGGCGGAGCTTCCATTCCGGCCAAAATCACTGTCACACCAGCCGATTGAGCGCGTTGGATCACTTGTTCAAGATTCTTTTTCATATCGGCTACGGGCAAGCCTCGCAAGCCGTCATTGCCGCCAAGCTCCAAAATTAAAACCTTGACGTTGCCGGATTGCAGCGCCCAATCAATTCTTCGCGCGCCGCCTGCCGAAGTGTCACCGGAAACTCCGGCGTTGATGACGCGGTAGCGTTGGCTGTTTTCATCCAGTTTGCGTTGCAGCAAAGTCGTATACGACTGTTCGTCGCTCAAGCCGTATCCGGCGGTCAGGCTGTCGCCGAATGCAACTATGGCTGGCAGGTCGTCAGCCGAAGTCGAAATCGTTGCCGGGGCAGGAGTCGTCATTCGACCCGAAGCAACTTGTTCGGTTGGCTTTGTCGTTTGCTGGCAAGCCAGCGAAATCATCGTCAGTGCCAGCAGGATGAAAATTCGGGATTTGAAATTGAGAATTTGAAAAGGCATATTCTTTAACGGTGATCGGTTGTTGGTTGTCGGTGGTCGGTTCTTCACCAAGTGTTTACGTCAGTTTCGATCTCAATATTAAGCCGACTAACGAACGCCGACAACCAACAACCGAAAACCGACCACTAACTTTATGATTCAACTTTCAAACGTTTCCAAAACTGTAACCAGCGGCAGCGAACAACTCACTATTCTTCACTCGCTTGATCTGGAAATTCCACGCGGTCAGTTTGTTTCGGTCATTGGGCCGTCAGGCAGCGGAAAATCCACGTTGCTTGGATTGCTGGCTGGGTTGGACGCTCCGACCACTGGCACTATCAAACTCGACGGACACGATATCACGGCGATGAGCGAGGACGATCTGGCGGAATTACGCGGACGACTGGTCGGGTTCATCTTTCAATCCTTCCACCTGATTCCTTCGTTGACGGCTTACGAAAACATTCTGACGCCGATGGAAATTATGGGCGTCAGCAAACCGCGCGACAAAGCTCAGGCCTTGCTGGATGACGTTGGCTTGCACGACAGAGGTCATCATTACCCTTCGCAACTTTCCGGTGGCGAACAACAGCGCGTAGCCATTGCTCGCGCTTTTGCCAATGCTCCGAACATTCTGCTGGCCGATGAACCGACAGGGAATCTGGATTCAAAAAACGGCGGTCACATTTTTGAATTGCTGCTGAAACTGAACAGGGAACGCCAGACGACCTTGTTGCTGGTGACTCACGACCACCAGCTTGCAGGATTGGCCGACCGCAAGATCAGCTTGCGCGATGGGCGAGTGGCCGAAGACACATTGCTCAGTCATTAAGACCTTTGACAGTTAGCCATCGGCCATTACCGGTCAGGATAAAAGAATTATCCTATCTGTTGGCTAATGGCTAATTTGTTTTCGGTGAAGAGCCTTCTTTGACGGTCAAGACTTGGTTGGTTGTTACGTCTTTCAGCACATCCAATTTTCCGCTGGGCCAGCGGATTTCAATCGTTTTTACTTTCGCGGCTTTGCCCAGGCCGAAATGCACTCGTAAGTCATTTTGCGAATAATAACTTCCGCCACTGCGGACTTCGTTGAACTGAGTTTTTTCTTCAGTTGTGCAAGTCACCCGCGCTCCGATGCCGGTTCGGTTTGACGCGACACCGATGGCTTTGATTGTGATCCAGTTATTGCCGCCGTCTTTCGGAGCAGGCGAATCCAGGCGCATCAACACAGGAGTTTCGTTGACCGGATTGATGACCACATCAACGTCTCCGTCATTGTCGAAATCTCCGAACGCGCAACCTCGACTGGCCGTAGGTTCCATCAACGCGCCTCCGATTTTTTCAGTCACATCCTGAAAGCCGCCTTTTTTCATATTGCGATAAAGCACCTTGCGTTGCTGGTATCCGGCCTCGGTTGTCAGCTTTTCTACTTCGGGGTAAACGTGGCCGTTGACCAGCAAAATATCCAGCCAGCCGTCGTTGTCAGGGTCGAAAAATCCGCAGCCCCAACCTAGCCAGCGAGTGTTCAAGCCAATGCCCGCCGCAAATGTCACGTCGTCAAAATTGTTTTTGCCCAAATTGCGATACAGCGTCGAAGTGTCGCCGGAAAAGTTCGTCTTGAAAATATCCACAAAGCCATCACCGTCGAAATCGCCTGCGCTTACTCCCATCCCGGCTTGAGGTTTTCCGTCTCCGCTGTAAGCTGCGCCGGATTCAACTCCTATGTCGGTGAAGGTCGAGTTTCCGTTGTTGTGGTAAAGCGCAGCCGGAGCCGAGTCGTTGGCTACGTAAATATCCGGCCAGGTGTCGTTGTCGAAATCGGCTACCAACACGCCCAGTGCATAAGTGCCAGCGGTTTTCCTGATCCCGGATTTTTCAGAAATGTCCGTGAACGTCCCGTTGCCGTTGTTTTGGTACAAGGTGTTGACGCCTCCGGTCAGTCCTGGCGGGCCGCAGGCGACCATGACGCCTTTGTACAAACAGGGGCCGGTTTCAGGTGTCGGCGCGGTTTTGACGTCGAAGTCAATGTAACTGCCGACGAACAAATCCAGGTCGCCGTCCTTGTCGAAATCCAGAAAGGCGCTGCCCGATCCCCAGCGAGTTTTGTTCAGGCCGACTCCGGCTTTGTCAGTTGCGTCAGTGAAGGTTCCGTCGCCATTATTTTTGAACAGCGTGTTTTTGCCGAAGTACGACACGAACAGGTCATCCCAGCCGTCGTTGTTGTAATCGCCTATGCAAACGGATTGTCCCCAACCGGATTTAGCCAAGCCGGATTTGGCCGTTACGTCTGTAAAAGTTCCATTGTGGTTGTTTTTATAAAGACGAGTTGTAGCTTCCTGACCTTTGGCAATTCCGCTGAACCGAGTGCCGTTGACGAAAAACAAGTCCAGCCACCCATCGTTGTTGTAATCGAACCACGCGACTCCGCAGCCAGTTGTTTCCAGCAGGTATTTGTTTTTGTGTTCGTCGCCGTAAACGGTTTTGTGATTCAACCCGGCGGCTTTGGCGATGTTGGTGAAAGAGATTTTGAAGTCGGCAGATTGAGCGGCTGTCGAATTCATCCATCCGAGCGGCAGGACTGCCAAAACGATTGTGAGTAAGAGAAAGCGGGAACTGTTCATCACGCGGAGCACTATAGGGCGTGTTATTCTTTGTCCGCAACCAACCATTCATCGTCAAGGAGTGCTGAACTTATGAAGCAATTGCTAAAACCTTGCCTGGCTTTGTTGATTTGCGGAGTGATATTCCCCGAAATCGTGGTGGCTCAAACTGCTGGCAGTTCGACTGCGGCAGTGACTGAAGGGCGTGCGCTTTTTAACGCGGGCCGTTACGGCGAAGTCATTCAGAAGCTGAGCGTTTCGCCGAACACCAACCGCGAACGTAGAGAAGTCGCGTACTTACTAGGCATGTCCTGGTATCACAAACGTGATTACCAAAGCGCGATTCCGCAATTGCAGACAGTTATTCGATTTGGCAATGAAGCTCCTGGCAACAGTCAGGTCATCCGCGAGTATTTTGAATGCATGCAGGCAGTGGGGTTGTCGCATTACCTGCTAGGTCAAATGGCTGAGGCGATTCCTTATCTGGAACAAACAGTCAGTCATTTTTCCGGCAACAACGAACTGGTTTACGCGCTGGGAATGGCCAGCATCCAAACTCGTCAGCCCGAAAAAGCCCGTGCAGCTTTTGGGCGAATGTTTCGTGTCGAGCCGGATTCCGCCGCCGCTCATTTGCTGACCGCACAGATGATGATCCGAGTTGAGATGGAAGACCTAGCCGACGTTGAATTGAATAAGGCTCTGGAAAAAGACCCGCGCTTGCCACAGGCAAATTACCTACTGGCGCAAAATGCGATATACAAAAGTCGCTATGACGAAGGCATAACGCTGCTGGAAAAAGAACTGGCAATCAATCCGAACAACGCCATGGCTTATTACAAAATCGGCGATGCACTGACTCGGCAATTGAAATGGGATGACGCCATCACGCAGTTGCAAAAATCCGTCTGGCTCAATCCATTTTACAGCGGCCCGTACATTTTGCTGGGCAAGTCGTATCTGAAAAAGAAGGAGCTGCCGAACGCCGAAGGAATGCTTAAACGCGCGATTCAGTTCGACCCGAACAATAAATCCGCGCATTACATTTTGGGGCGGGTGTATCAGCAATCAGGCAAAGCCGAAGACGCCAAGCGCGAATTTGCGCTGGCCGAAAAGCTGCAAGGCAATCTGGAGAACCCTGACAAGTGAAGCCTACGGTTTTCATAAAGAAATTGCACTTACGACTTGAATCCGCAACTCCACATTCCAGTCGTGGTTACGCTTTCGGCGATTTCGACAACCTGCGAACTCCCTCTCTTTTACCTGCAAGCTGATAATCGGAATGCGGATTCAATCCTGATCTTCGGCACAATCTGGCTTCGGTCGGACACGCTGCTGATGGCGGCGGTTGTCTTTGTCACCTTGCCTGGCGTGCTGCTGTTCTTTCTCGGTCAAAAGCAGTTCATCAAAGGCATTGCCACTTCCAGGCCGAAGTAGCTCAGGCTTCAGTCCGAATGCTATGCTTCCCGTCTGAATCGCGAAATCAGAATTACAAACAGAAGAGAATGGAGAAGAGGTTATGAAATCCAGAGGGAAAGCCTTGCGGCTTTTTTGCCTTTTGCTTGTTTGCTCCGCGCTTGTGATTTCGGCTTTTGGGCAAGCTGTGTACGGCAGTTTGTTCGGGACAATCACCGACGCAGGCGGATTGGCTGTGGCTGGCGCGGAAGTGACAATAACAAACGTGGCCACGGGCGTTACCGAAGCAACGAAGACGAACGATTCTGGGCGTTACAATCAAACTCGGCTTATTCTTGGCGCGTACCGCATCAGAGTCGAAGCCAAAGGTTTCAAATCGGCGTTGATTGCTTCAACCGTCGTCAGTGTTGACGCAGCCACGGAAGTCAGCGTGGCTTTGCAACCCGGAGAGGTTTCCGACGAGATCAATGTTTCCGCCGAAGCTTCGCTTTTGAAAACCGACCGGGCGGATGTTTCCGTGACACTGGAAACTCGCCAAATAACCGACCTGCCGATCTTGGATCGCAACTTCACGAAATACATCTTGCTGACGCCCGGCGCTCAGCAGTTGCAGTGGCAACAATCATCCGCCGAAAACCCCCAAGGTTCGGTGCAGACCATGCTCAACGGTCAGCATTTCAGCGGCACAGGCTATCAACTGGANACGCAGCCACGGAAGTCAGCCTGGCTTTGCAACCCGGAGAGGTTTCCGACGAGATCAATGTTTCCGCTGAAGCTTCGCTTTTGAAAACCGACCGGGCGGATGTTTCCGTGACACTGGAAACTCGCCAAATAACCGACCTGCCAATTTTGGATCGCAACTTCACGAAATACATTTTGCTGACGCCCGGCGCTCAGCAGTTGCAGTGGCAACAATCATCAGCTGAAAACCCCCAAGGTTCGGTGCAGACCATGCTCAACGGTCAGCATTTCAGCGGCACAGGCTATCAACTGGACGGAACTGAAAACCGCGACCCGATTCTGGGTTTGATCGTCATCAATCCGAACTTCGAAGCCATAGGCGAAGCCAAAATCACTTCGCAAAATTACGACGCCGAATTCGGCCAGGCCATCGCCGGGGCAGTTTCGGTTTCGACTCGGTCAGGCACGAATGCTTTGCACGGAGCGGCTTACCTGTTTCGGCAAAACGATCAGCTTCAAGCTCGCAATCCGCTCTTTCAGTTTCAGCGCGATCCGCTGACGGGCAAGTTCATTCCAAACACTTTGCGAAATCAATTCGGCGGCAGCATTGGCGGAGCGATTGTCAAAAACAGGGTTTTCTTTTTTGGCGATTACGACGGATTACGAAGCCGCGTTGGTGGAACGCGATTGCTGACAGTTCCGACAGCTGCGGCTCGGCAAGGCGATTTGAGCGCTTACGGCATCAATGTTTTTGATCCAGCGACGACGCGCACGGACGTCAGTGGAAGCCTCATCGCGCGCGACCAGTTCGCCGGGAACAAGCTCCCGGCGAATCGTCTGTCGCCGCAAGCCTTGCACATTCTGAAGCTGATTCCATTGCCAAATGTCCCCAACGCGCTGGCGAACGGCACGTTGGACAACTTCATTGCTTCGGGCAGCGAAGGGTTCGACAAAGACAGCTTCGACGTTCGCGTGGACGCGAAAACCAGCGAGCGGCTGAATATGTTTGGCCGCTACAGCTTCGCGGATTTTTCGATCAACGGGCCGACGGCGTTTGGCGATGCGGGTGGTATGGAACTGGTTTCGCTGGGAGGATTTTCAGAAGTCCGTAATCAAAGCGTCGCTTACGGATTCGATTACACCTGGAATGCGTCGCTGGTGACGGATTTTCGATTCGGCTTTTTCCGTTACAAGGTCAACGTGTTGCCGGGTGATTTTGGCAAAAACACTTCCAGCGATGTGGGCGTGCCGGGGCTGAATCTGGACAAATTCAGTTCAGGTTTGTTCGCCGGTTTTGTGATTGATCCGCGTCGTCAGAATTCGACTGGCGGATTTGGTTTTGGTTCTGACGAACTGCGAAAGGGTTTTAACTTCGGTTATGGCCAGTTCGTCAATCGTTGCGGATGCCCGTTGGATCAGGACGAAAACCAGTTCCAATTGGTTAGCAACACAACGAAAAGTTTCGACAGTCATCTGGTCAAATTTGGCGTGGATATTCGCCGAGCCTTCAATTTGCGTGTGCCTTCTGACCTGCATCGTTCGGGCGAGCTGACCTTCGACACTGGGCGGACTCGCGGAGTGACAGGCGGCGGGCTTGGATTGGCGACGTTTCTGCTGGGCGATGTGAGCAGCTTTGGGCGGTATATCAGCTCAAACACAGACGCGCGCGAACGCCAGTGGCGACATTTTTATTACGGGCAAGACACATGGCGAGCGACGCCCAAGCTAACGATCAATTACGGTTTGCGGCTGGATATCATCAATCCGCAAACGGTCAATCAAGCTGGCAACGGAGGCTTTCTTGATCTGACAACCGGCGAAATCAAAATCGCGGGAGTCGGCGGAACTCCGTTCAATGGTCAATCAAGCTGGCAACGGAGGCTTTCTTGATCTGACAACCGGCGAAATCAAAATCGCGGGAGTCGGCGGAACTCCGTTCAATGGCGGGGTGGAAAACAGTTTGAACCCGGCTCCGCGTTTGAGCCTGGCTTACAAGGCAACTGATAAGTTGGTTGTTCGCGCAGGTTACGGGCGCAGTTTCGACATCGGAGTTTTCGGTTCGCTGTTCGGCCACACGGTGACTCAGAACCTGCCTGTGCTGGCGGTTCAACGAGTGAATGCGCCGACAAATTTTGATCGAGTTTTTACGTTGGCATCGGGGCCGCCAGCGTTCACGGCGTTTTACGGTTTGAATGCGACTCCGAAAAACGGCGGCAAGCCAAATACTTCGCTGCCAGCCAACGGCAGATTCTTTCTGCCAGACGGAGTGTTTGCCCGCGCCATCCCAGATAAACAGCAACTGCCTACGCTGGACGCCTGGAACTTCACGGTTCAATACCAGTTGAGCGCGAGCATCGCGGTCGAAGCGGCTTATGTCGGCAACAAGGGCACTCATGTTTTTGCCGGAGACGGCCCTCAGTTCGATGTCAATCAACCGACGTTGGCGGGATTCGGCAGCCTTTCGCGTGACCAACGCCGCCCGTTTTTCAATAAGTTCGGCTGGAGCCAGCAAATTGATTTGTTCTGCAACTGCGCCGACAACCGCTACGATTCTGCGCAGTTCAAATTGACCAAGCGCTTTTCTGAAAGCAGGTTAGGCGGTCAGGCGATTCTGATGCATTACACCTTGCAGCGGTCGTTGCAGGACGCGCAAGATTATTTCATTCACGATGCAGCCCTCAACCATGGGCCAGCCGATTGGGATCGCACACATAACTTTGTCTTCTCGCACGTTTGGGAGTTGCCTATTGGAAAAGGGAAGTCGCTGTTGGGCGGAGTTTCGCGCTCAATGGATTGGCTGGTTGGAGGTTGGCAGATTAACTCTAATACTTTTGTGCAAAGCGGCTTGCCATACAGTTTTTGTTACGACACAGGAGCGAATTCCGACACAGGCCCTTGCAGGCCGAACGTCAACGGCGATCCGAAGGCGAAGCTATCAAATGGTGCCTACAGCTACGACACGTCGGTTTTTTCCGATCCTGGCAAAGGTAAGTTCGGCAATCAACCTCGTAACGCTTTGCGCGGGCCTGGGTATTGGCGAACGGATGCTTCGTTATTCAAAAAGTTTCGTTTTGACGAAAGCAGGGAAGTCGAGTTTAGGGTTGAGTCAGTCAATGTCTTCAACCACGTCAACTTGGGAATGCCCAGCAGTTTCATTGGCTCGTTTGATCAAGCAACTGGAAAGCTGCAACCCAGCTTCGTGTTGGGGAGTATTTTTACGACGGCGAACTTTGGCTCTGACCCGACGAGGAATTTTCAGTTTGCGCTGAAAATCAAATTCTGAATTTATTGTCTGGGCAGGATTCTGCGAGAAGATGCGCCAATATGAATATGAGCGCCAGTGGCAGAACCCTGAATTGCGCCGCGAATGGCGATGAATGAAATTCCCTGGTTGTAGAGAAAATCAATCAATGCCTGGCCTTCAGCGGTGTCGGGGTGAACGGCTACGTCCAGTGCGTTGCTATGGTCGAAGCCAAGATGATTGTGAGTCTGAGTTTGACCGAACGCGCTGACTGGTAGCGGCTTGCCAAATTTCAATCGGTAAAAGGCGTCCACTTTGCCAAAATCGCTTAGGTTCCAGCGACTGGCTCCGACAAAACGGACCAGCAGGCCGGTTGAGCGAAAAGTGCCTTGAGGTTCAGCGGGTAGTCGTTCGGTCTGTTCAGCGGCTTCGACTTCGGCGACCAGATTGTCTATTGATTCGATCTGCTTTTCGGTTTCAGCAGTTTTGGCCTTGGCTGCATTCAAAACCTCTTCGCTTTCGGTGATTTGCTTTTTGGCTATGACGCCGAGTTCAAGCAGCTTCCTGTTTTTCTCAACCACCTGTGTTGCTCGATCTTCGTCCTGCTTTTGCAATTCCAGCAAATGTTCCAGGCTCTCGCGATAAGTGTTCGAAGCCGCAATCAGGTTTTCGCGCGACTGGCTGGCGGCATCGTTTAACTCCTTCAGTTCTTCGGGAGAAATTGCCGGCAGGACAGGCGCAGGCGGGGGAGCCACTGCTTTTTTACGATTGGTTTTTTGGGCAACAGCAGGCGAGGCGAACAAAATCGCCAATACCAGACCCGCGACTAACTGAATCCAAAATGTTTTTTTGTCTTTGCTCATATTGCCAGAACCCAAATACGTGACTTTCAGCATTCCGGTTTCAGATGTTGCTTGATCTGGACAGTTCGCGCAACTGTAAAGCATCATAGCTGCCTATGGATAAACAACTTCCAGGCCTGCGCCGCGGGCTAGATATTTTTCCTTCACCGATTCCAGAACGACCCGGCATGGTTATGCGCGATCCGTTTCGCTATGCCCAGGAAGTTTTGATAATTCCCCCTGTGCTTGCCGCCGCTCTTAGCTTCTTTGACGGCGAAAGCACTGTAGTGGATTGTCAGGCGCATCTGACGCGGCTGGTTGGTCAGCTTGTCCCCAGTGACTTGATTGAAGCTCTGAGCGAGGTCTTGCAGCAAAACGGTTATCTTGAAACCGAAGAGTTCGAGCGCATGAAACGCCTGCGACATTCGGAATTTGCTGCTGCCGCCCAGAGGCATCCGGCGCATTCAGGTTCAGGTTATCCAGACCAGATGACGGAATTGCGAACGCAACTGGACGATTACCTGAACGGCAGTTTGATACCGGCGACTGACCCGATCCTGGGATTGGCGGCTCCGCACGTCAGCCCTTTTGGCGGCTGGCAGTCCTACGCCGCAGCTTATGGGCGATTGAGCGGCGCAGCTAAGCAACACGCGGCGGATAAAACGGTTATTGTGCTTGGCACTTCGCATTACGGTAAGCCAGAAGCTTTCGGGCTGACGCGCAAGCCATTCGTCACTCCGCTGGGGACTCTGCAACCTGACCTGCAGATGATTGATTTCCTGACTGAAAGCGCCAAAGACTCAATTGTTCGCGAAGATTACTGTCACAGCA
>JBGAPB010000219.1:0-10768 GCA_044221525.1 Blastocatellia bacterium
ACCGTCACCCGCAAACCAAAATCGAGCGTGTGTTTTATTCCAGCGATGGGACTCGGCGTTACCTGCTGAAACTGGGTGACGGACGCGAAGCCGAAGCCGTTTTCATCTGAAGAACGCCGACACCATCTGCATCAGTTGTCAGGTCGGTTGCGCCGTTTGGCTTAAGTTCTGCATGACGGCTCAGTTAGGGGTGAAACGAAACATGCCTGCTGGCGAAATCATCTCTCAGGTCGTCATAGTTCTAAACGAAGTTTACGGCGTCGGCGCAAGCTGAAACTCCGCACGGCACGAATCTGGTTTTTATGGGGATGGGCGAGAGCTTTTTGAACTACGACGAAGTAATGCGGTCGATTCGAGTTATGGCCGACTCAAAACGGTCTGGGCATCAGTCCGCGAGTGACGGTTTCAACTTCCGGCATAGTTCCCCGCATTTACGATTTCGCCAACGAAACGGTCAGGCCGCGTCTGGCGATTTCCGCTTTTCATCAACCACCGAAGAGCAACGCAACGATCTGATGCCGATCAATCGGAAGTGGACGCTGGATGATTGATGAAAGCTTGCCGTGAATATCCGCTGGACGAACGGGAGCGGCTGACGTTTGAATACGTTCTGCTGGAATCGGTGAACGACAGCGACGAAGACGCCCGGCGACTGGTCAAACTTCTCAACGGCATTCGCGCAAAAGTGACACGACCCCCCACAATCCAGCGCCGGAATTGCGCCTGAAAAGCTTCGCCGATGGAGCGAATTCTGGCTTTCCAAAAGATTTTGACCGATAAAGATGTTCCGGCTTTCATTCGCCACGCCCACGCGGGCAGGATATTTCAGCGGCTTGTGGACAGCTTGCCGCGCGACATCAGGCGCAGGCTTAAATTGCGTATACGGATCTGTTTTCCAATTCTCCAAATTCTTTATGATGAACACATTCAACGCTCGCCGGTTGTCGGCACACATGCTTGTTGCCGCTCTTTTTCTCAACCTGGGTAGTGCCATGCCAGACAATTCTTTTCGTAAGACGCTGACCAGCGTCGCGCAAAACATTCACGCAGAGACCTGGCAGATCACCAACCGTGAGCTTGACCTGAAAACCAAATCGCCGTGGTCGGTCAAAAAACTGACGCTGCACGGCGGCAAGCAAGAAGGCGTAGATGTCATTGTCGTCAACAACGGCAAGCTGGAATTTACGGTCATTCCCACGCGCGGCATGAACGTGCTGGAAGTCAAAATGGGCGACATTCGACTGGGCTGGAATTCTCCGGTCAAGGAAGTCGTTCATCCGCAGTTCATCAATTTACAAAGCCGCGGCGGTTTGGGCTGGCTGGAAGGTTTCAACGAATGGATGGTGCGTTGCGGTTTGGAATGGGCAGGCCATCCAGGCAAAGACAAATTTATCAACAACACGGGCGACAAAGCCGAAATGGATTTGACGTTGCACGGCAAAATCGGAAACACGCCTGCTTCGGAAGTCGAAGTGGTGATTGACCGCGCGCCCACACCGCGCATTCGCATTCGTGGCCGAGTTGACGAACGAATGTTTTACGGCCCTAAGCTGGAACTGTGGACAGAAATTTCAACCGAACCCGGCGCAGACACTTTTCGCATCGCTGATGAAGTGACAATCGGCGCTTACGATCAGGAATTTCAGGTGATCTATCACGCCAACTACAGATCGCCGCTGCTTGAAGGCGGCAGCCGGTTTGTTTCCGCCGCCAAAGAAGTTCGACCATTCAACGCTCACGCTGCGAAAAGCCTGTCGAGTTTTGGCGAATACGTCGCGCCGACAAAAAACTTTGTCGAACAGGTTTACGGCATCATTCCATTCGCCGACGAGCAGAACCGGCACGACGGTGATGTTGCGCAATGCTTCGGGCGATAAAGCCTGATTATTTATCCGGTGGAACTGCCTTACTTTACGCTGTGGAAAAACACGACTGCGATCGAAGAAGGCTATGTCACGGGCCTGGAACCGGGGACTGGTTTCCCCGCCAATCGGAGCATCGAACGCCAGGCTGGCCGCGTGCCCAAGCTGAAGCCGAACGAAACTCGCAAGTTCGCCATTGATTTCAGTATTCACGCTGGCAAACAAAGCGTCGAACAAACCGCAGCGCAAATTTCAAAACTACAGGCCGGTCGTCAGACCAGCTTCAACCAACAAACAATCAAACCTGAGTAAATGCTCAGCCGGGAGAATTTAGGTGTCAGAAGAAAAACAAGACTTCACCGTTGACCAGTTTGCAGCCGGAGTCCGCCATAAGCTTGGCGAAAATTCCGGGCTTGATACTACGATCAAATTTGTTTTCGATTGCGGCAGCGTTGTTCACGTTGACGGCAAATCGTCGCCAAATTCGGTGACCAACGAAGACCATCCAGCGGAAGTCACACTGCTGCTTTCGATTGAAACAGTAAATAGGCTTTATCGGCGGGAGCTAAATCCTATGACGGCTGTCATGTCAGGCAAGATCAAAATCGAAGGTAACGCGATGGCTGCGATGAAGCTAGGTCAGATTTTCAATTGAGGAGTTTCCCCACTCAGCCACACGAAGAAACACGAAGCTCTATATCATTCTTCGTGAATCTTCGTGTTACTTCGTGGAGAAAATTATTTTGTAGCCATTGCCGCGTTCTGTTCATCCAGCCATTTTTTCAGCGGCGCGAAGTAATCAATGATCGCGGTTGCGTCCATTTTGTCTTCGCCGGTCATGGCTTTCAGCGCATCAGGCCAGGGTTTGCTCTGCCCCATTTCCAGCATGGCTTTCAGTTTCTGGCCGACCTGTTTGTTGCCATAAATCGAACAACGATTGAGCGGGCCTTTGTAACCGGCTTCGCGGCAGAGCGCACGGTGAAACTGGAATTGCAGAATCGCCGCCAGAAAATAACGCGCATAAGGCACGTTGGCCGCGACGTGGTATTTCGCCCCGGCGTCAAAGTCCGCTTCGCTGCGCGCTTCAGGAGCCGAAATTCCCTGGTATTTTTCGCGCAACTCCCACCAGGCTTTGTTGTAATCGGCGGGGCTGACTTCGCCGGAAAAAACTTTCCAGCGCCATTGATCCACCAGATAACCGAACGGCAGGAAGGCGACCTTGTCCAAAGCCAAACGCATGAGCAAACCAAGATCAGCTTTTTTCATGTGCGTACCTGCTGATGAATCCCAACTGTTTCAGATATTCAGGCGTCACCGACAAAGCAATTGTGTCGCCTATGGCTTCGTGAAAGCCGTCGTTTGCGCTGTTCTGGTAAAGCGGAGATTGCGGGGCGTAGGCCATCTGGTAATAGTTGTGGCCGAGTTCGTGGTGAATTGTGGTGAAGTCTTCGTCATTGATGTTGATGCACATTTTGATGCGAACATCTTTCTGGCTGTCTATGTCCCAGGCGCTGGCGTGACAAACCACGTCACGATCGGCGGGTTTGAGAAACAATGAACGCTCCCAGAAAGTTTGCGGCAAAGCGTCAAAACCCAGCGAAGTGAAAAAGCCTTCGCCATATTTGACCATTTGATGAGCATCAGTTTTGCGGCTTTGCAGGATTTTGGTTAGATCGTAACCGGTGTCGCCGGTCGGAGGTTTGACCAGATCGTAAATGTTGCCCCAGGTCTGGCTCCACATATTGCCGAGCAGGGTACAGGAATCGGGCCAGTTGCGGGAACCCCCCGTCACCATATTTTTTGCCGCAGCTTGCCTTGCACGTAAGTGTGCAGCGAATCGTAAAGCGGTTTGACCTGCAACCAGATTCTTTCCATTTCGGCTGAAAAAGCATCCGGTTCCATATCGTAATTCGACCGCCACATCGCGCCGTTGTCTTTGAATCCCATTTCTTTTGCGCCTTTGTTGGCCAGTTCGACAAAGCGCGCGTAATCCTTGCGATAGCCGCGCGAGACCTGATGCCAGCCAAGCCAGGCTTTTTTCAACTCTTCGGGATTGCGGTTTTCGGCCAGAATTTTTTCCAGATCGCCCAGGCTCAGGCATTTTGCCTTGTCGCCATCCGGGACAGTATTTGCCTGCGCCATAAGCACTTTCCATCTTGACTGAAATTTTGGTCAACTCTCTCGCTCGGCTGCATCACCCGGCGCAGGTAGAGCCAGCGAAAGTTTCAGCAGTTTCAGTTTTCTGGCGACATCGGGCGAAAGGTTCTGTCCGTCAAATTGGCGAGCCTGCTCAGCCAGTTCTTTTACAACTTTGATGGTTTCTTCTTTAGCGGCTGCGGCAATGGCTTCGGTGTCTTCAGTGATGAAATTGCTTTGAACCCAAGACGCGCGGCTTTTGTTGATGGACACCACCAAGTAACGTTTTTCAGCTTCAGCGACAAACGCTTTTGCGTCGGCGACTGTAGCTTTAGATTGGTGGCGGTGACGCTGCACAACATTAGTAATAAAGGCGCGGCCAGCAGTGCAGCCGCTCTGATCTTAAAAACACGAAAAACTGAAAAGCTCATTCCTACCTCCCTGAAAAAAAGTTGTTTTGGTTTTTGACCTGCCGCACAACTCAGGTCACAATGCGCCCAGCGATAACCAATCGCCTCAGGCAAACAGCTATGTATCAAAGCAACAAACGTGAGTTTCTATCCGGCCTTCAATATCTGCTGATCGGCATCATTGCCGAAAGCTCTATGATTTTGTGGTTCAACCAACGTCCGCCCGCTCAACGTCTGAGCATCTGGGCAATCATCGCCGTTGCACTTGGCATTCTTCGGCTAATAATTCTGTCGTTATCCGAATGGACACGCAAAAAAGATTGGCAAAGCATTTCGCGGCGCGACTGGTAAGCCACCCCAAATGCTATTTTCTCAGACCATCAATTGACCACCGTTGATTTCGATCATCTCGCCTTGAATGTAGGCGGCAGCATCCGAAGCCAGAAACGCAATTACTCGCCCGCACTCTTCCGAAGTCCCTGTTCGTTTCATAGGAATCGCGTTCACAAACTGCTGAATCATTTCCGGCGTGGACATTCGTTCGTGAAAGGGAGTGTCAATCACTCCCGGAGCCACGGCGTTGACTCGAATGCCGTGCGGAGCCAGTTCTTTGGCCAGAGCTTTGGTCAGGCAGTGGACAGCGGCTTTGGCTGTGGCGTAAACGCCAGCGCCGGGGCCTCCGCCGTTATGACCGGCAATGGAACCCACGTTGATAATTACTCCGTTGCGCCGAGCGATCATTTCCGTCATCACGGTCTGCGAACAAAGCAGCACGCTTTTCAGGTTCAAATTCATCACTCGATCCCACAACTCTTCGCTGAAATCCTGTAAAGAACACCGTTGCATCAAATCACCCGCGTTATTGACCAGAATATCAATTGCCCCAAGCTGCGAACGGGCGGCGTCCGTCAAAGCTTGCGCTCCGGCTTTGGTTGAAACATCGGATTGAATAATTATTGCTTTGCCGCCGACGGCTTCAACCATGCGCTTGGTTTCTTCGGCTCCAGCCAGATTTTTGTTGTAATTGACGGCCACCGACGCGCCGCATTCGGCCATTGCCACAGCCGCCCAGCGACCAATGCCTGTGCTGGCCCCGGTAACAAGCGCAACTCGACCGGTCATATCTTGTTTGTTCATTCGTTGATTCTCCGAAAGGGGAAAGAATTTTTAACAAGCCGATTTTGTTCGCCATCTGGAATTTTGTAAACCGTGAAAAAGGAGAAAAGCTCAAGGTGCCTCACTCACCTTGAGCTTTTTTGATGCGATAATATTTGAAATGTTGATGATTGTTACTAGCTGGCTGACCACTTGCTAAACATCCTCACTATGTTTAGCGCGTATCAATCATCGTTCGTGGGAGCCTAAACGCCGCACCCCTTGGAAGGTTCCAAGAAGTTCAAAACTTTTTCCTTCTATAAATTTTTCGTTTTAAGGCTTACACCAAAAAGCCGGGTCAGTAACCTGACTATCAACCTGTATCCGTAAAAAGGAGAAAAGCCCAAGGTGCCTCACTCACCTTGAGCTTTTTTGATGCGATAAAATTTGAAATGTTGATGATTGTTACTAGCTGGCTGACCACTTGTTAAACATCCTCAATGCTTACATCAATCATCGTTCGTGAGCCTAAACGCCGCGAAGGTTCCAAGAAGTTCAAAACTTCTTCCTCTATAAATTTTTCGTTTTTTAGCGTATCAATCACCTTGAGCTTTTTTGATGCGATAAAATTTGAAATGTTGATGGAGCCTAAACGTATCAATCATCGCAGGGAGCCTTGGAAGGTTCCAGGAAGTTTGAAAAAAAAATTCGAGTCTCAGTTGATCTGAAAAATCCGGCTGTCTGTGGCAGAAAGTCGCCGAATTGCGCGTTGCCGCATTTTAGGACTTGGGTCGTTTTGAGCAATGTTTAACAGTTTGTCTGCCGCCCTGCGTTCCTGACGAACGTGATAACCCGGCGATGATTTCATCTTTGACAGCTTCGTCCTTCGCGCTGTCAAAAAGGGAAATCAACGCCTCGACACCTTCTGGGGTTTTGAACCGAGCCAGATTTGACACCGCCGAGCGTTGCAACTCCTGATTCGATTCCTGGGTTGCGAACTCCTTCAGCAAAGAAACCGCGCGCGAGCTGTCGTGGCTGCCGATGGCACGCATTGCGCCTCGTGCCAGTTCCTTGCTTTCTTTGTCGTCTTTGCCTTGCCGGGCAAGCGATGACAAATAAGCCAGGCTTTGATTGGCGTCGGCGTTGCCCAGCCAGTAAACCATTCGATCTTCAAAAACGAAGTCTTCTTTCAGGCTGATGGTTTTGACGCGTTTGACGTTCGCGGAAGAACCGCTGGCGTCTGTCAGCAGAAAAACTGCGGCTTGCGAAGTGTCGTCTTTGCGTTCCAGCCGTATGCCGTCGTCGTAATAAACCGTTCCGGCAAAAGGACCTATGTAAGAGCCTTCGCGAGCCGGAAAGTGATAGGCGATCCAGACCGAATCGCCCTGCCCGGATGATTTGAACTGGCGATAAGCGCGCTCGATTCGGTCGGTTAAGTTCCCGCCTTCTATGTTAACGAAATCGGCTTTGGTATAGGTACGCTTCGGTTTGTCCTGAGCGAACGTGGCCGCGAAGCTGAACAAAAACGCCACGACAGCCAAAATCAAAATAACTTTGCGAGACATAAATCCCTCCATCTTTTACTTTTGGGTACAGTTGGGCAAAAGAATGCGCCCAGAGGCGGATGTGCAGTTTTGGCTGCCATCCCGCGTGAGCGCGTGTCAGTTTTCAGATTGGATGAGCGAGTTAAGGCTAACGAGCAGATGGGCGAACTTGGCTCAACTGTCGTTCCAATGCACTTTGCAAAGCACGAGCTTCGACAACTGTCGGGTGTCTGTCGGTGTATTGTGAGCGCAAAGTTTCAAGTTTCGTTTCGACCTGAGCCAGTTCTAAACGCAATTGAGCTTCAGCTACTCTTGCCGAACCTGATTCTTCCGGTCTGGATCGCCTGGCCGGGCGCGGTGTCGGAGCTTCGCGGAAGCTGGGGGCGACTGCCGGGCGAGGGGAGACAGCCCGAACCGGGCGAGTTCGTGCCAATTGGCGTTGCAGCGAATTCAGCAAGCTGATCGTTTCCTGAATTGTCGGTTGTGCCGTTGAGCCTGCGCTGTTGCGACTGACATTGGCCAGTTGTGACGTGAGTTGGGAAATCTGCCCGCGAAGCTGGATTTCAATCGGAGAGATCAAATTCACATCTTTCTCGATTTTCAGCTTTTCGTTCAATTCTTTCAGCTTCAGTTCCAGCTTGGGCATTTCCAGCTTCAATTTATCCAAACCGTCAATCTGCATTTTTTCAATCAGTTCTTTGTACTTGCCCTGATTTTCTTTCCATTTCAGTTCCCATTCACGCTGCATTTCTTCCCAGCGTTTGGCGTCGAACTCGAACATCTTTCCATCGAATTCAAAGGCGCGAGGCGCGATGAATTCGCGGTCGAAATCCAGCATGCCGATGCGCTGGCCGGGTGCAAGCGTTTCCATATACAGGCGGCTGTCAACGCTATAAAGGCTGCGAATGGCCGCGGAGCGAATCTGTGGATCGGTGTCATTTTTGGCGATCTGCTTGAGCTTTTCAATCGCCTTCGGACTCTTGTTGTAAGCCAAAGAGCGTATCAGATACTGCTTGGTTTTCGAGTCTTGGACAGTGTCATAAATCTGAATCAAGTTGGTTGCGCCTTCATCGCCTTTGACGTTGCCCAGGTAACGGATTGCACGGTTGCGCAAATCTTCGTTGGTTTCAGTTTTGGCTATCTGAGTCAGTTTTGCGATGGCCCGGCTATTGGAGACGTTGTCGCCTTCGCGGCGTAGCAGGTAAGCGATGATCTCGCCTTTAGCCTTGGGATCGCTGATCGAATCGTAAAGCGAAACCAACGCGTTGCTGGCGGCTTCGGTGCGAATGCGATAAATGCCCTGCAGGGCTTCCTGGCGAACGCTCGGATCGCTATCTTTTTTAACAATGTCCACCAGCAGGCTAAGCATCTCGGATTCAGGAATAGTCGGTTCTTTTTTCTTTCCGTCCTGATCCCAACCACCGGCAATTGTTGCAGCCAAAGGCGATTGCCCCCAAGCCACGCCGCCAACTGCAACAGGTGCGGTCAGGGCGATTCCGCCACCGAATCCACCTGAAATCCCACCGCCGATTCCATTCCCAACACCGCCACCGATTCCACCACCAATTCCGCTTCCAACGGCAGGAGGCGGAGGTGCTTGTGCCGTTCTGGCCGGGTCTTGGATGAAACTGTCCAGCAACATTGCTTGATCCAGCGCCGCCAGTTCGGGCGCGGAAATATCCGGCGGCAAAGGCGCCACGGCAATGTCTGGAAAATCTGGGAAGTCCGGCATGGTTTCTGGCAAGGCCTCTGGCGGCAGCGGCGGCAAAGGCACAGTCTGTGCTGTTGCAGGCGTCGTCGCTTTAGCTTCTTTCTTTTGCTGCTTGGCTTTTTGTTGCCCCAATGACACGGCAATAACCGGCGACATCAGGCTGCAAGCAGCCACCAGCAACGCGGCCAAACCTATCGAATACACCAGTGCCGGTTTCGATACGGCAGTCGTTGCGTTGCGTTCACGATTGAGAATCATTTCTACCCTCCTTGAGATGACGTGTTTTCCAAACAAAATTCCGGCGGCGGCAGCCAGCGGGCGGCTGTCGCCAAGTAATTCCACAAGCCGGGTCAAACAGCTTGCGTAACGGCGCGGTTCGCACATTTTCACCGCCCAATCGTCACAGGCCAGTTCGCGTTCGATCATCAACTGATGACCTATGAACCAGACAGCCGGATGAAAAAAGAGAAAGGCTTGCGCAAACCGTTGCAGGAGATTGGTTAAAAAGTCCCAGCGTCGGATGTGCGCCAGTTCATGCGCAGCGATGCTGTCAAACTCAGAATCCGAAAGATTTCCGGCCAGATCAGGCGGCAAAACAATGACGGGTTTCAGCGCGCCAATCGTCATAGGCATCGTCACTTTCGGCGAAGTAAAAAGCAGCACGAAGCGGCTGATGCCGAATTGCTCGGCCAGTTGCTCAACTCGTCTTTGCCACGCTTCTTCGGCTGGTTGCATGGTTCTGCGCAGGCGAAGCAGCAAAAGATAACTATGCGCCAAGCGGCCAAACATCAATGCGGAAACAATCATCCACATCGCCACCATCGCCAATGGCCAGCGGCTGTCAAAAAACCAGTTCCAGGCTCGCATCAAAAAACTCTCTTTGACGGCAGATTGCCCGGCTGTTTTGCTGCCGGTTGTCTTAATAGTTGCGGCAGGAGCGACGCTGGCCGATTCGTTAAGCGTAACAACTTTGCGCGCTTCTTCAATCGCAACCAGTCGGTCTATCTCATCAAAACCGCGCGGCATAGCTTGCTTGGCTGCCAATTTGGGCAAAGGCTGATCAACTGACAATTCAACGCTGTTTTGCGGATAAGTAACCGGCGGAATTGCCGACGACATCAAGCTGGTCATCGGTCTTTGTGTTTGAGCTTGTGGCGGCGTCGGCTTTATCTGGCGGCTGGTAACAATGGCAACCAAAGGCAGCGCGGTAATGATCAGCAGCCCGGCCAGCCAGATTGCGTGCCTGGTCGTGGCACTGATTTTTTTGAAAACGCGCAACAATAACCATACAAGCGCGGCAATCAACATCCCTTGCCACACAGTTCTGAAAAGAACCTGGAGCAGCAACTGCGCCAGCGGGTCCAGATTTTCCAGCAACAGATTTAACGCACTCATTTTGTTCTCCGGTTTTAAGTTCGTAATCCTGCCTTCCGCCTGAAGGCGGGACTACGAACTTTTATTTCGTCTCTTCGATCATTTGCTTGAGCCGTTTTACTTCTTTGGGACCAACGTCTTCGTGATCCAATAAATTGACTACCAACAGTTCAGGCGAATTGTTGAAGAACCGTTTCAGCAAATAACCGATGACGGTTTTCTGCGCCTGTTGCCGATCAACCAGCGGTTTGTAGATGAAGGCTCGTCCCTCCTTCTCGTGAGTGACGTAACCTTTCTGTTCCAAAATACGCATCATCGTCAGCACAGAACTGTAAGCCAGTCGCTCTTCGGGCAGAGCCTCGACGATGTCCGAAACCGTCGCCTCTCCTTTGTCCCAAAGCACGTCCATCATCTCCAGCTCGACTTCCGTCAGCGTAGGCGATTTTCTGCGAGCCATTGGCTCACCTCCATTCCTGTCTTTATTGAATTGAAGCCTGTGCAAATTGCTCTTCAATGGAATCAATCAGTTCACGCCAGGTCGCCAAGAAGGAAAAGAAAACAAGCCATCTTTCTCTCCTTGGTTTCTTTGCGCCTTCGCGTGAGATTTCAATTTGCACAGCCTTCATTGAATTGAAT
>JBGAPB010000220.1:0-11831 GCA_044221525.1 Blastocatellia bacterium
CTTCCAGGCCCGGCGATTTCGCTCGCGCTCGGCAATCAATTCATCAAGCGCCAATTCAATCACCTCTGTTTCAGTTTCAACGCCAAGAAGTTTCTGTGCGCGTTTGAGCTTGGTTTCGTTTACTTCGACGTTTGCTGATTTCGGACGTTTAGCTGTGGCTGCCATGTTAATAACTCCTTAAACTTACTTAGCCATGGCATCAGTAACTTTGATCTTGCCAGCGATGATGTCTTTTTTAGCTTGCTCGACTTTATCAATCACTTCCTGCGGAATTAGAGCTTTGTTGTACTCATCCAGCGCGTAATCCACGCCTTTGTTTTCCAGGCCGTACACGTGAACACCGCCTTGGAATTTGCCTTCGGTTTCGTCTTTGATGACATCGTAAACGGCGTTGTCTATGCGCTTCATCATGCTGGTCAGGATGAAGCCGGGTTTGACCCAGTTTTGGTTGGAATCAACTCCGATGGCGAATTTCTTGTAACTTTCCGCCGCGTCAAAAACTCCCAGGCCGGAATTGCCAGCCGCCTGAAAAATGATGTCTGCGCCTTGTTCGTATTGAGAATTGGCCAGTTCCCTGCCCTTCCCCGGATTGTTCCAGGCTCCGTCGGTGATGCCGACGTAATTCCTGAGCACGACGATGTTTGGATTGACGTACTTCGCGCCTTCTTCATAACCAGTGGCAAAGCGGTGAATGAGCGGAATGTCCATTCCTCCGACGAACCCAAGCTTCCCGGTTTTGCTGGTATAGGCAGCAATCATCCCGACCAAAAATGAACCTTCGTGTTCTTTGAAAATAAGTGAGGCGACGTTGGGCGCTTCAGTCACTGAATCAATCAGGACAAAATGGAGCTTGGGATAATTCTTTGCGACTTCAGACAGAATCGGGCCTTGCGCAAAGCCAACTCCGATAATCAGGTTGTAACCGTATTGCGCAAAGGCTCGTTGCGCCGGCTCGATCGAGGTCGGATCGCCCGGTTCCACGTCACGATACACAACCGGCAAATCTTTGGTCGCTCGCAAAGCTCCGACATAAGCGGCGGCGTTGAACGAGCGGTCGTCTTTGCCTCCAATGTCGTAAATGATTCCAACTTTGGATTTGTTTCCAGAGTCAGCGGTTACATCACGCATCGTGCATCCTGCGCCTGTCAGAGCAATCGAAGCCAGCAAAGCCAGCAGAACTCGTTTGGTCATTTCGTGAAATCCTCTTTTGAAAATTGTTACGGAAAAGTCTGGGGCATTGTCAGCGAAACATAATTGACGCGCAAACAATCGGTTCAGTCCTGTTCGTCAGTGTACCAGGCTTCGTGCAGCGAATAATTTCCGCACCACAAACAGGCTGTCCAACGCCATTGATGCTGGCAGCCGGGACACAATCCGCCAGTGTCGAAAGTGTTCCATGACCTGCCACAGCCTTTGTAATACTCCGGCGGGCCGTCACCGCCACAATACCAGCGACTGGAAGAATCCGGCTGCCATTTGCAAAGCGGACAACGAATGCGCTTGTAACCAGATTCGTCGTCATCGAACTGCTTGATCGTATCTAGGTCATCCGTGGGCAAAGCACCCTTCCGAAACAACGCGAACAGGAAAGCCACACTGAAAAAACGGCGAGCGGACTTTTGTTTGGCTAACATTACTTCCCCCTTATTGGCAATTTGCGCGGCGGATTATAGGGGCGCAGGTTTACCAATGCCAGAAGTTACGCTTGACACTATCGGCGGCTTCGTAGATGTTTTGCTTCTGAGGACAACCATGAAAACAAGCTTTCGGATAATCGCTTACGGAGTTCTTTTGCTGCTCACTTGCAACTTTACCGAATGTTACAAACCGGTAGGGCGCGGCGACGGATTGCCCAAACATATCAAGACGCTGGCAATTCCGCCGTTTCAAAACCCCAGCCTGCGATTCAAGGTTGAACAGCGATTCACTTCGGCTGTGGTGGACGAAGTGCTCAGACGAGCACGGGCGCTGCGAGTGATTTCGACCGCCGAAGACGCCGATGCCGTAATGCTTGGCACCATAAAAGGCTTCACGCTGCGTCCGGTTGGACTGGACGATCTGGGTCGCGCACGGGTCTTTGAAGTCGCCGTCACCATAGGTTTGACCGTTAAGGATCAAACCAAAAACAAAATCCTTTTCGACAATCAGAACTTCGTTTTTCGCGGCGAATACGAAATTGCAGGCGATCCAAAAACCTTCTTCAGCGAAGAAGGCCCGGCAGTTGACCGCATCGCGCGCGATTTTGCCAAAAGCGTAATGACTACGATTTTGGAAGGATTTTGATTTTCCACGAATGAAAAAAGCCAATTCACAAGACGCGGTGAAATCGCAATCCGATTTTCACCGCAAAATCCAAAACGGACAGATAGCGCCGATTTACCTGTTTGAAGGTTCGGAGCGGCACCTGCGCGATCAAGCGTTGAAAAAGCTCACCGAAACTGCGGTTGACGCTTCGGTGAGGGATTTCAACTACGCGGCGATTTCAGTTTCACAGGGTGATCTGGACGAAGCTCTGGCGATGGCCAAACAGTACCCGATGATTTCTCAGCGGCGAATGATCGTAGTTACAGGCTTTGAAGCAATCAGCGACGACGACCAGCTTGAGCTGCTGAAAACTTACCTGAAAAACCCGGTTGAAACTTCAGTTCTGGTTTTTGTCAGCGATGGACTGGACAACCGCCGCAACATCTCGACTATGTTGCGGAAAGGCAGCGAAGTCGTCAGTTTCGATTCACTGGACGAACGAAACGGGGCTCCGAACTGGATTCGAGATTACGTCGTTCGCGCAGGCTGTTCGATTGATCCGGCTTCGGCGGCTTATCTAGTGGCAATGGTCGGAGTTGATTTGATGCGGTTGTCGAATGAACTGGAAAAGCTGATTGCTTTTGTCGGCGACAAAGGCCGCATTACTCAGGACGAAATTGACGAACTGGTTCGCCATTCGCGCGAGCATTCAAACTTTGAATTGACCGACGCGGTCGTCGAAGGCAATCGAAAAAAGGCGTTGAGTTTGCTTCACAGGATTTTCGACAACGCTTCTGAATCGCCTCAGTCGCTGAGCCTGATGATTCTGGGAGCGATTGCCAGCAATTATCGCAAGATGCTGGGCGCTAAAGAGTTAATGAAGCAGAACGCCCCCAACTCCGAAGTCGCCAGGATCGTAGGCTTGCCACCATTCAAGGTTGGCCAGTTCAACGAACAAGTCCGGCGCATCGAAACTTCGCAAATACTGAAAGGCATCGAACGGATTGCCGCAACCGACGTGGCGCTAAAGACTTCAATGGCTACGCCGCGCATGTTGCTGGAGGTTTTGATCTGCGAACTGTGTCCGGCACAAACGGAACGCCGAACTGGATTTCAGCGGTGACATTGCTTCCCTACCCTGCTAGACTGCGCCCCGCTCACATCGCCCCACATTTTTTCTTGGGAGTTCAATTGAAATGAAGCTGAAACACACACTGAGCCTTTTCGCCCTATGGTTGGCGTTGGCAGTTGTTGCGTTTGGCCAAGCCGCAACCAATGGACAGGCTGCGGCTGGCGCGCCGAAAATTGCCATCAAAAAAACTGACCATAACGTCGGCGAAATCAAAAAAGGCGTGGCCGCAAGTTATACATTCGTCTTCAAAAATGAAGGCACGGCTGATCTGGAAATCAAACGGGTTGCGCCCACCTGAGGATGCACGGCAAGCGACTTCACGAAAGTCGTCCCTCCTGGTCAGGAAGGCAAAATCACACTCTCAATCGCAACTGAAAACTACAACGGCGCGGTGACAAAATCCGCAGAGGTTTACACTAACGATCCGCAAAAAGAGCAATTCACATTGCTGTTGAGCTTGATCGTGCTCAGCGACATGACGCCCAAAGGCAAGATCGTTGGGCCGTTCATCGTTGGCCCGAACAGCCAATGGACCAACCACACGGCTTTTGGGTTCCCCGTCAACGGATTGATAACCGTCACCAACAACACCGAACAACCGATCAAAATCACCAAAATGGTTGCTGGCGGAGAATCCTTCACCGTCAACCTGCAGACGTTGGAAGAAGGCAAACGTTACTCGCTGGATGTTCTAAGTTCGGCGAAACTGCCTGTTGGCAATCACACTCAAACTGTCAAACTGACAACTGACAGCAAGGAAATGCCGGAATTGATCATTGACCTGCAGGTCGTCGTCTTCCCGGCTGTGACAGTCAACCCAGTCAATTTGGTTTTTGAAAACGTCCCTGTCAGTGAAGCTGACGCCGATGTCACTTATCTGAGCAAGTTCGTTTGGCTGAAACTTGGCCGGGGAGATGGATTGGAAATCAAATCCATGACGTCCGATTTGCCATTCATCAAAGCCAAAGTTGAATCCAGCAACGGCAACGGACAGGCCATCGTTTTACGCGTCGGATTCAGCGAAAAACCTCCCGTTGGAACTCACAAAGGCAAACTGAAAATCGAGACAAACAACCAGTACGTCAAAGAACTGGAAGTTCCAATTACTGTCACGGCAAAGTGAGAGTACAAAGATTTTGAGCCTGAAAATTGAAATTGCGGGTTGCGAATCCATTAACCGGTTCGCAACCCGCAATTTTTTTGACCGCATTTTGTGAAGGCTGTTTTAGGCAACAGCGGCTTTGGCTTCGCTATTAAGCCCACTAACCTGAACCAACATTGGTTGTTCACTGGTTTTGCTGAATCGGTCAACGCAAACCAAGCAAGGATAATGCAACTTCTCTTTTTGAACAGGATCGGCGGCCATCGCCAGTCTTTCTTTGTGAACCTTGCCAATTAAGCCCATTAAATTGCCCAGCGCCTCAGACAAACTGACCTTTTTCAAATCGCCAACCACATCTTCGCCGTCACCCTGAGCATCGCGGTAATTCGACAACTGGCAGCAAAGCGTCAATCGGCCTTTATAATCAATGTTCAAATCATCCATCATTAAAGGCGCACACCGAGGAAGGAAATAGTCAGTGTAAAAACCCACGGCCATTGTGATTTCGTGCCGGAAACCTGACATAACGCGCGCCACATCACGTTCGACAGCTCGCCATTCGTTCAACGGCAGAATCAGGTCTTCCCCCATATTGTGTTCGGTCGGATTCTGGTGGCCGAAGACCTGACGTTTGACCTTCAAATGAGAGCCGAGCAAAGCAAACTGGTCAATTTCATGACGGTTGGCTTTGTTAAGCGTGGTTATCAATGAAGGTTCAATGCCCACAGCCTGACACATTGCCACGGCTGTAATGACTTCTTTGTACGAACCTTTGCCGCGAATCTTGTCGTGCGTAGCCTCGGTTGCGCCATCCAGGCTGAAACTGATACCAGCCAGCTTGGCTTTGCGATTGGGCACGCTGACGGCTTTCAGAGTTTTTTGAAAGTTTCGGGCGTTGGTCAGGAAGTGGTACGTCAGACCATGTTTGGCAATGATGTCCAGGCATTCGCCGAAACGCGGGTGCATTGGCGGTTCGCCGCCGGTGATGGCTATGTGGTTGTAGCCAAGCGGCTTGCCTTCGATCAGGATTTTTTCCAACAACTCCGGCGGCAGAAAAAGGTCTTTGTTATTTTCGGCTCCGCCGCGATAAATGCTGCGAAAACAGTGAGTACAATCCAGATTGCAAACGTTATTTAATTCGATTCCGATGCGTGGCATAAAAGCGGACTTCCCCAGAAAGAATCTTGTGAGTAGTTCGGTGTCGGGATATGAACGCTGCAAGACAATTTAGAAAGGGCATGCGAGTTTCCAGCAGCGAGCACGGATTCTACAATGCCCCCCAGTCAAAAGCGAACGCGAAGTTTGACGATTTAAGTGGTTAATCGCTTATCAGCTTATTGCGGCATTTCGTAACGTTAGGCTATGATGGCGCGCCTTGCGGCGGACGGATTCCCGAATTTTCCGCCGCCTCAAACTCACAAATGACCGCGTGTGCCGGTCGAGATTAAATTTGATTCGAAGAGAGCAACCGCACTTTTTAGGGCGGCATCACAGAAACCGACGAGCTGCGACGGAGTTCTTTAAGCATATCTTCTAACGCCGCGCCGCCAATCCTTAATGAATCTGTGATGCCTGACTCCGGGAGTAACCGAACAGCGTGACAGCGAATGGGATAAATAACGCCAAGCCGGATTTTGACTTGGCTCAGGCGTCATCGCGTGGAGACATCAAAGCTTTTGAGACGCTTTACGAGCGTCACAATCGTCGCGTTTACAGCTTATGTTTACGTATGCTGGCCAACGCAACCGAAGCTGAAGACCTGACGCAGGAAGTCTTCATCCAGCTTTTTCGCAAGATCGGCAGCTTTCGTGGTGAATCCGCCTTCACAACCTGGTTACACCGTATGACGGTCAATCATGTTTTGATGCATTTTCGCAAACGCGGAGTGAAGTACGAAAAGACGACCGAAGAAGGCGAAATTGGCGATTTGCAGGACATTAGACAATCAGTCACCGAACGTCCGCGCCACGTTGACAGATTGTCGCTGGACAAGGCTATTAAGGAACTGCCACGCGGTTACCGAACGGTTTTTGTTCTGCACGATGTCGAAGGCTTCGAGCACGAGGAAATTGCCAAAATGCTCGGAGTCAGTGTGGGAACTTCGAAATCGCAACTCCATAAAGCCCGAATGAAGTTGCGTGTTTTGCTGGATAAGAAGGCATAGCTCGTCAATCGTCAGTTGCCAGTTTTTTTATCCTCACAAGATTCAGAGCTACGTGGGTAGCTGCTGGCCAATGGCGAAAATGAACGGTAAGAAGCAATAGAGAGGGAAGTTGTATGGAATGCCGAGCAGTAATTGATTCGTTGTCTGATTTTCTGGATGGCCAGGCCATTCAGGCTTCGGTTAACGAAAAAGAAGAGCATCTGCCAATTCAAGAGCATCTGGAATCCTGCCCCGCCTGCCAGAATCTGAAACTGGAATTGATCGAACTTAAAACCGCCGCCCGCGAATTGCCGTTGCATACGCCGCCACAAGCTTTGTGGGTTCGTATTGCCAACACACTTGAAGCGGAATTGCCTGCTTCGGAACGCAAAACGCGCGAGGAATTTCCGAAAGAAACCTGGTGGGATCGTTTCAAAGCCCGCCAACTTACCTTTACACTGCCGCAAATGGCTGGGGCAGGCGCTCTGGCAATGGCATTGATCGCTGTTGGCATTTATGGACTTTCAGGCCAATCGCCAAACACCGATCCGACCAAATTGAGTTTGACGGGCGTTCAGACAGCTTTTTTGTCTGACGAAGATCAGATCAAAGCAGAGCTTAATCGCCGCCTGGTTGAAATCAACGAACTCAAAGCAGGTTGGGACGCACAAACACGAACCGATTTTGAAAAGCAGTTGACACAAATCGAAGAGTCGTTGGAAAAGTGTCGAACAGAGCTTCGCGCCAATCCTAACAACAACTCCCAACAGCAATTGCTGCGCGGACTGTATAACGAAAAGCGCCAATTGCTGGAAAAAGCCGAGCGGTCAAAGCAGTAAATTTTTTCCGCAAAGAAACTTGGGGTAGTGCGGCAAGCGACAGCAACGTCATTTCGATGGCGCATGACCTGTCGCTTGCCGCTCTGCTTTTGAAACGTAGTCAAAATTGCCAACGATTGAAAAATCGGCGACAGATTATGTCGAACCATCTTTAATGACCCCCCGCCCAATCACTACTTCTCACCAACAAACCGCGGAAGATGGGAAAGTGTTTTCCGATTCCAACCCGGTCAACCTATCAAAAGGTTTTGACAGGTTTGCCGCCATCAAAGCCGATAATGCCTTTGCGCTGTGGGCCAATCGCGCAATTACTTTTTTCCTGATTCTTTTCGCATTGTCAGTTCCGCATTCGATTGCGGCTTCGCAAATCAGCCTGGGGCTGGGAATGATTGCCTGGCTGATGCGAGATGCAGCTTCGCGCAAGTTTCATTTTGCTCGAACGCCGATTGATTTGCCGCTGGCCTGTTTCATTGGATTAACAATTCTGTCATCGGTCTTTTCAGTCGAACCTGGTGTCAGCCTCCCTAAGCTGAAAGGGCTTGTTTTATTTGCGACGGTTTATCTGCTGGCAACCAACCTGCACTCCACTGGAGTTCGCTTGTTGGCCTGTTTGCTAATTGTTTCCAGTTTGGCTGGAGTGTGCTTCAGTTTGATGGAAAAACTGGAAGGGCGCGGGATGGTAATCGCTTCAATCGAACCAGACAGCCCACTGGCTCAGAGCAATCTGCGGGTTGGAGATGCGATTTGGATGATCGCACGTCAGCGAATAGCTTCAGCAGAATCTGCCGCTGAAGTCATACGCCGTCACCGAACAGGCGAAAGGCTCGACATCGAGGCATTGCACGCAGGCGATCCCGTGCCGGTGACAATCACTGTAACCGATGAATTGAAAGCAAATCCGAACCCGCTGGGCATCACCGTCAATGGTCGCACTCGCCAATTTCGAGTTTCAGGGTTTTCGCGCCAGTTCCTGACCTATGCCGAGCAAATGCAAATTTTGGCAATGCTGGCTTTCGGCGGACTTCTGGCAGGTCTGGCTCAACGGCAAAGATCAACACCAATCTGGCTGCTTCTGTGTCTGACTCTTTTTGCCTTGTTTGGATTTGCGCTGGTACTGACGGCTTCGCGGGCTGTGATTGCGTCTTTCATCTTGGCCTTGTTGATCGTCGCAATCAGTGTTGGCCGTCGAGCCTTGATGCTGGCTTTGATTGCAGCGGCTATGTTGGGAGCTTTGGGTGTTTACGAAGTTACTTCGTCCAGGCAGAAAATCATGGCCAGCTTCAACGATGACAGCACAGCGCGCCGCATCGGTTACATGCAAGCCGGTCTGCGAGTGATCCCTCAACATCCGCTGCTTGGCGTAGGAATGGATTCGCACAAACTTCACTGGCAGGAATGGGGATTCCACGGCGAATACGTCACTCACACACATTCAACTCCGATTCAAATTGCAATGGATAGAGGCTTGCCTGCGCTGGCCTGTTACCTGTGGCTGATAGCCGCAATGTTGATTGCCGCCTCGCGTAGTTTCAGACAAAGCCTCAAACAAAAAGGCCAGCCTGAAAAATCAAGCCAGCCTCTTTTACTCCAAGCCTTTCGCTAGGAGTTTTCAGGCAGTTGCTCGGCTTCTCTCTAAGTTCTCTGACCAATTACAACTTTGGCGATTCAGAAGCGTTGACGATGCTGCTGTTCGTCATTGGAGCTTTCTTCGCCAATCGTACTGAATCATCTAGGCCCAAGGCCTCAACGAATTCGCGCCATATTTGAACTGTGGCAATTCAGGCTGCTCGGTAAAATCTCTAAAACTGCCACAACGCATTAGCCCTATCTTTTCCCCAAGCTATACATTCGCCATCACTCGTTGGTGTCAGCAACGAGCAACTCGTCATATCAGACTAAGCCCGACAAGGAAATGACCGACAATGTTTACAAGAATAATCACGATGGCTCTGTTAATCAGCTTGCCAACAGTCCTTTCAATCAACGTGGCAACGCTACTGCTGACCAGTGCAGTTTTGGAGTCAAGACAAGAAAGAGCTCGTTTACACGAAAGAACAAAAAGAAAAATTGCGCCGTGAGAAGCGGCTGACAACCGTTAAACGCTGGCGCAGGACCGCCGATATGAACATCTTGTTTGAAAAGTTATACGTCGCCGATCCAGATAGGCGACAACGTAACATTCTCTCCTTTTCTGTGATGTTTACTCATATTTCTGACTGGTACAACAGGATGTCGCATTGTGTCGGAAAGTTGATAATGACATTATGAGCAGAGCCGCCAGTTTTTGGAGACGGTTACCTTAGACATCTGGTGATCTTGCTTGCTGAATCTGGAAACAGCGATCCAGCAATGCGCGTAGAGATTGAGAAAATACGACAAAGAAATAGAACAAATGAAAGAAATACGGCAATTCAGGACCACGGCGAGGGCCAAGTCAGACAGTTTATCCTTGATGTCGTCAATGGCTCCGAAAAACTCAACAATCTTTACCGTAAACATCTTCCATCAGAATCTTTGGCGTCAGCACGTTATAAACAGAACTACCAGCGCGAATATGCCCAATACGATGACTCAGAGATTCTCGCCGATGGATTAAACAAATTCGCCGCCAAACCGGAAGAAGTGATTTATCGAGTTAAACTGGGAGTTTGATCTTTTCTTTGTCGAAGAGGCTGGAAAATTCAAGGTACTTACGATTGGCTACGAGCTTTAATCGCTAACACTCCTGAGCCTTGGGTTCCATATTTTGGCTTGAGTTGTGCGGCACGTACCTCACAACTCAAGCCTTGAAACCCTATTCAATCAGACAATTATTTAATTATTCACCTTTCTTGCCTGTATCGTGCGGCGAAGCCTTGTAATGTTCGCGGAGCAGGTCGGCTCCGAAATCTCCATTGAAGTCTCGCCAAACAGAGTGAATGTGATTGCCGTCGTTTTGAGTGTTGTCGTATTCGATCAGGAAGGTCGGCCCCTGTAAGCGGTAATAATGCAGATCGCCCTTGTTCACTCCGCCAGCCCATGCGAAATAAATCTTGTCCATTCCCGCGCCTTTCAACTTCGCGCGACGTTCGACGGCCACATCGTCCAACATTCTGGCCAGATACACATCCAGCAATTGATTGAACAATTCCTTTTGCGTTTTGGTCAGTTGGGAATAGGCGATGCCGTCGGGCTTGAGAGGATCAATCTTCAACTTGTTGACAGTCAAAATGTCGCCCGGAGCTTTTTGATCGTAAATGGCAATGGCTTTTTGCTTGTCGTCCAGTGATTGAACCAGCGCGCGGCCTTTGTCTTCTTCGCCCGCCAGAACGCGCAATCCTTTGCGCTCGCCTTGCCTGACTTCAGCCGGGTTCGTGCCAAAAAAAGCTGGCGAGTTTGCGATCAAGTCGCCTTTGACGACAGTGAAATTGAGCGACATGTGATGCCCTTCAAAGCTCCAGGCCCAGCGGTCACGCGCGCCCGGAGTGCCGTAAATTCCAACGTAATACAGTTCGTGGTCACGCGGCCAGGTTCGTTTCGGACCTTCGATCTCTCGCAGAACATCTTCGAGGCTCATGATAGTCGTGGCTTTTTGATAACCGGCGGCACTCAATCCGGTTCGCAAAAAATCCATCGCCAGCTTGCGCTGTGGTTCGGTCATTTCCTTCAGCGGAAGACCTTTGCGTTCATTGCGCGGGACGAAAAACCATTCAGTCCTTTTATCACTGTCAAAATCAAAATGAGCTTTGGCTTTTTGCTCGGCATTGAGCGAAGCCAGAAATTTTTTTGCGCTGTCGCTCATCGCAGCGGCGGCGCGCATCTTGGCGATGGTGCCGACCAGCGAATAACCGACTATCAACGAGACAGCCAAACAGGAAAGGACGAGTGCAGCTAACCTGAGCGATTTCATCTTAAGCCTCCAGAAGTTTTTTTATTGTGCGGATGATTGCCGTGATGATGGCGTATGCACTCTATTCGTCTTGGTCAAACCAGTCAAACAAAGTGTGTCCGAAAACCAAAACCAATCATTTATTCTCCCGCTCAATGAGCGAAGCCGTGGATAAAAGCTGATTTCTGCACACCAGGTTTGTGGAATTTTTCTTGCGAATTCAAAACGCATGGCTTACTTTCCGTCTGCACTTATTCAGCAATCCTTGTAATGCCGAAAAATAAAGTACCGATGCAAAGTGGGAAGCCTACACAAAACGATGGACAGGCCAAAGAAGTCTCCTTCAGCATTCTCTGCCTTTCTGCTTTTCATACGGTTGTTCAAGCGTGGCTAACTAATATCTGACATTCGGACAGACTAACCGAATTCCTATAACCTGATGAATTAATGCTGAATTGGATAAAGATGAAGCATTTTTCCGCTGCACGTTTTACGGAAGTTGC
>JBGAPB010000221.1:0-10490 GCA_044221525.1 Blastocatellia bacterium
AAATACAGGTTCGGCAATTCCTGTAACACTGTATCGCCATCAGTCCCGGTCAAAACAACTCGGCTGTTTTCGGCCATCTGCAAATACTGATCGTGAGCCATCGCCATCGCCGGTTCATTCCACGGTTCCGGCATGCGGATCTCAGGACGATCAAAATGCGCGAACGGCAGATAATCATCCGCCACGTGATAACGAATGGGAATGCGCATATCGTCGGCGACCATCTGTGCATATTCGCCTTCGTCATCTGCAAATAACCTGTTGAAGATAATCGTGTACGCTCGCAGATCGAACCCATCCGTCCGCTTCGTCAGAAAACGATGCGCGACAGCGGCCACCGCTGTCGAATCCAGCCCACCGCTCATCTGCATGCTGACGTTGCGGGTTCGCAAACGATCCGCGACAGCCCTGTCAAATAACGCATTGAACTGTTCGACGTACACGCCCGGATGTTTGTGATAGACCAAGCTGGGTTCAGGCAAAATCCAATAACGTCGCAAATACAATCCGTCAGCGGAATATGTCAGGCAATGCGCTGGCGACAGACGCTGAATGTCCGCAAAGACAGTTACGGATTGATCCTGGCTGCCATCAAAGAGCAGAAAATCGCCGATGAACTGTTCGTTCAGCTTGTCCGAAACCGTCGGATGCAACTTAACGCAATTAAGCGTGTTGCTGAATACAAACTGATTGGCAATGTTGGCGTAAAAGAATGGCTTAATCCCAAAATGGTCGCGCGCGCAAAACAGTTTCCGTTGCTGTTCGTCCCAAATCGCAAAGGCAAAATCGCCAAGCAAATGGTCAACACAGGCTTCGCCCCAAACATGATGGGCATGCAGGATCAATTCAACATCCGGTCTTTGCAATGAAGCATTGCGGCCTTTGGCGTTCAGCTTTCGCACTAAATCTTCGCGGGCATCAATGCGGGCGTCGGCAACGATCCAGATGTGGTTATCAAAACTAAGCGGCTGATGTTCGTCTGCGGATTCATCCGTTGTGCGCAGCAGCGTGTGGCCGAATCCAATCGAACCAAGGTTCTTAACCTGCTGCGCATCAGGCCCGCGAAAGGCCAGACTGTTCGTCATCCGCTCCAACAATTGCGGATCAACCGGACGACCATTCAGATTGTAAATGCCTGCGATCCCGCTCAAGGCGCTTCACTCTCTAACCGGGCAAAGGTGGATAGAATCGGGGAATACTGATCGCTGCTCTGATCGTTGACTGGGATGCCGGAGTATTCCACCCAGGCATGCGCCGCAAAAACATCCGCTTCCTTTTGCACGCCGATGCGCAAGTCTGCCGCAAGGCCATTGCGCCGCAACATCCACCACAGAACCAATGACCGGGGCAAACAATTGATTGTAATCAAATTGTTATTGGCTGCGCCTGTGACCAATCGTCCGAACGTGGCAGCCCGTTTGTGCATTTCGCGGCTGGCAGTTGCAGAAAGGTTTGTATCGGTTTGGTCGGCACTAAACCTGAGCAAGAAGCGCAAACTGGCAAGAGTTCGGCGATACCCCATCAACCAAAGCATAATTCTGACGACCGGCAACAGCAGCCAGGCCTGCAACAGCAAGCGCCGTTCAAAGCCTGTCATTTGTTTCAGCTTCGCCAGTTTATTCACCTTGTAACTCCACTAATCCATTCGACAACAGTTTCTCCAACAAATCATTCAGGTCTTTTTCGAGGACTTCGGCGCTGACATCGTATTCGCTGAGCAGTTTTTCGTAAGCTTCACTTATCGTACTGCTGGCGGTCAGCGCCTGCCACATTTCAGTTCCCATTACATCCAGACCGTAATACTGCTCGTTCTTTAAGTTCAGCAGCACGGCTTCTTCGCCAACCACATTGATCAACGTGTCTGGCGCGACCGCAACTCGCTTTGCAAAAGAGATTTCCATAGCATTCAAGAAAATGTTTTGAGTTTTTTGCGCCGGAGGTGTTACGGATATTAGCCGGTGGTGGAGCTTTGCGAAACCACCGGAAATATTGTCATTATTGCCTTTGCGCCCCGGTAGGGTCGCGAGACCAAAGCACAGTGATAATGAATTCCGTAGTTCAAAGTTCCGTCCAGCACCCCTGCCGGGGTGCGAGCCATCTGCGCTCGGTTCCGGTGGTTTCACCACCGGCTAATATCCATAGCCCTTTCAGGGCAAAAAGCAGGAATCGGTAAACACGAAAGTTTTGGGTAATGACAAGCCTGCGTTTGGTAACTTAATATCCACAACCCTTTCAGAGCAAAAGCTAAATTCAGATCAGCCAATGCCCCGCAACAAGCCCTTTGCGCTCATCATCACCAGCCGGGGTTGAGAGGTCACAAGTTTCAAATACATCATCGCCAGATCGTCGCGGGTAACGGCGGACAGGATGTGTTTCAACTGGCCATCAATGAAATCAATCAGCCGGTCGTAATCTTCGTCGGAAAAACCGTCCAGGACTTTGCGAACCAGCAAATGTAAATCCAGTTCGCGTTTCAAACCGCGGCTTTCTTTGCCTATGCTTTTGCCTTCCAGAATGGCTTCGACGACTGCGCGAACTCCGCGAAAGCCTGTCACGACTCCGCCAACCGTGGTCACTTTGACCTGAGCCGTCGAATCGCCAACCAAAAAGACGCGGCGGCTGACTTCTTTAACTTTGGCGGAGTATTCGTACTTGTGCATTGGAACCATTGAAGCCTGGTATTCCAATGGTTCCCAACCCTGTTCGTCCAAAAACGATTTCAAGCTGGCATTGCCCTCCCGTGGTTCATCGGCAATCAAACCGACCGCGGCAATGTCATCGGATTCGGGAATCAGCCAATAAAAATACTTGGTTCGCTGCCGATCAAACCAGACCTGATAAGTGTCCCGTCTGACATCTTTGGGAAGTTTCACGCGAGCCTGCAACAAAGCCGTTTGAAAATGTCCGTTATACGAAGCGGATTTGGCAACGGCACTGTAAACACCGTCAGCGCCGATCAGGTAATCGGCTTTCTCGCTTTTGTCTTCGCCGGTTTCAAGGTCTTTGAAGTTAATGGCGACGCCGTTTTGCGCGGAAACAAATGATTGAAAACGTCGCTTCAGACAAATTTTCACGCCTGCTTCCTGGCACATTCGCGCCAGCATCAGAATCAATTTTTCTCTGGCAATAATCAGGTCGGGGCGTTCAAGCTCCATTTTGGAGCTTCTGGATTTCGAAAACAGATCAATATGCTTTACTTCGTTGAGAATGATTTCATGTGGAACGAAGCCCAGCACTTCGTTGATTTTATCAGTGACAATCAGCGTGCGGACTGCGGGGTCTATTTTCGCTGACCGTTCAAAAACTTCCACTTCGACTCCGGCTTTTGCCAACAGGTATGCGGCAAACAGGCCTGACGTCGAAGCGCCTGCAATGACAACTTTCATTTTGTTTATGAACAACCCGGCAGACAGCCGGCTCTACTCCTTACGGGGATTTTTTGTGAGAGCTTAAGCAACGGCAATATACTTTCCAGTCATTGATTCAGGCAAGGTCTGTTCATTATCTGCCACAGAGTCACAGAGCCGCGGAGTCTTACTTTTTGTCTGATGCCCGAAAAAGCAACTCTTTCGATTTCTTATGGCAGTTTGCAGATGAGAGCAACCGATAAACAACTGACAGGAAAAAAAGGACAGGAAAAATTTCTAACTATGGATTGGTCATTTTCCTGCCCCCTTTTTCCTGTCAGTCATCTGTTGGTCGCGGCACTGGCAACTCGCTATTAAGATTTCCATCGCTCTCTCTGTGGCTTGGTGACTCTGTGGCAACTTCTTCGAAGAAGCCTTCTCTTCACACCTTTTTTTGGCGAGTTTCCCATTTGCCTCTGAAACTGATCCAGAACGAAATGACAATCAACCAAACATCCAACCGAAACGATTGTTTTCTGACGTAAAACATATCGTAACGAAACTTGCGTCCAGCCAAAGAGTCTTTGGGTATATGAACAGTTGCCAGACTGGTCAATCCGGGACGAACAGCCAGCCGTTCGTAAAAGCCGCGAACGTTTTCATAATCCAATTGATTCCCGGTTTCGTCGTAAATGATTTCGCCGACGGCCAAGGCTCTGGGGCCGACAAAGCTCATTTCGCCACGCAGTATGTTGACGATCTGAGGCAATTCATCCAACCCGGTTGCGCGCAGAATTCTGCCAACACGTGTGACACGCTGATCGTTTTCCACCGCCTGTTTCAAACCAAATTTCTGATCGGCATCGGCAATCATTGTTCGGAACTTCAAAACCGAAAAACGTTTGCCGAATCTGCCCCAGCGTTGCTGGCGATAAAATACCGGGCCGCCGTCTTCCAGTTTGATGACAATCGCCACCAAAATCGAAACCGGAGCCGATGCCAGCAACATCAAAAGCGAGAGCGCAACATCCAATGGACGCTTTAACAAAGGTTCACGGTGATTCCGCGAACGCAAAAAGGAAAGGACTTCGATTCCGTTTTGCCCGGCAGGTAAAACGGCTTCGTCGCCAGGTGATTGATAAAATTGTTGACTCATAATTGGGGATTCACTTTCCTTACTTTTTCATTCCAGCGACTTCGCGCAACAAATCGTTGTAACTTGCGGTCAATCTTTGGCGGCTTAAATGCTCTTCGACATATCGCCTGCCGTTTGCTCCATACTGCTTTAACTTTTCAGGCTGAGCGGCCATTGAGCGAATGGCTTGAGCCATTGAATGCGGGTCTTCGGGTGGAATGTTGACTCCGCAATCCGCCAATCTGACCAAGCCTGCAATTTCGGAATCCAGCGGAACCGACGCCAACACAGGCCGTCCACTGGCCATAATCGAATAAGTTTTGCTGGGGACGTTCATCTGTCCAAGCTGTTTGTTCAAAGTAACAAGCGACAAATCCGAAGTCCCCAACATTTCCGGCAAGTTTTCTTTTGGTTGCGTTGGCAAAAAACGCACGTTGCCCAGCCTTAACTGATTGACGCGATCAACCAAACCGGCTTTGGCATTACCTTCGCCGACAATCATGAACTGAATGTTTTCTTCGCTTTGTAACAACCTGGCCGCTTCGATCACATTGTCCAGCATGGCGATGAAACCCAGATTCCCGGCAAACATGACCACGAAATCTCCATTCAACCCTTGCGCCACACGAAAACTGTTTTGTCGCTCAACAGGTCGAATGGTTTCGACGTTTGCCCAGTTCGGAATCACTGTGATTTTTTCATCGGGCACGCCTTTCCGCAGCAGGTTTTCTTTCATGCCGTCAGACAAAACCGTGACGCGCGCAGAAACCCGATAAATAAACTTTTCAAGGTATTTGAAAGTGCGTATCAGCAAGGGGCTGCGCAATTGGTCAATCAGAACCAGACAATCCGGCCAAACATCCTGCACGTTGAAAACCATCGGCACCTGCCTGGCCAGACTGACCAGCCAGCCTGAAAAGCCAACCGTGATCGGCGGATTGATGCACAAAATCACGTCCGGCTTTTCGGCCATCAATCCGCCAACGACGGACATAAACGTGAAGCTAAGGTAATTGATGCTGCGCTGAAAGCCGCTGGGATTAGGCGGAACGTAAACAAAAGTTCGCCACAAATCCACGCCATTGAAATTGCTGCGGTGAATCAGCTTGCCTTTGTATTCTTCGGCGACTGCCTTGTTGCCGTAATGCGGCATGCTGGTGACAACCGTGACCTGATTTCCCATCGCCACCAAATCCGTAGCCAAGTCAGTCACCAGCGGCCCGGTGCCGGTCAGGTCTGGATGAAAGCGCATGTGGAGAATCAAAACCTTCATCAAACTTTCTCCACCAGATAATTTCCGATTGCCAGCACGTCCATCTTGGTTCGCTGGAAACAATCAATCGCTTCTTCGGGTTTGCACACAACGGGTTCGTTATCATTGAACGAAGTGTTCAGCAGCACTGGAACTCCGGTTAGTCGGTCGAATTCCGTAATCAACTGCCAGTATCGCGGATTCTGATCGCGGTTGACGGTTTGCAATCGCCCGGTTCCGTCCACGTGAGTCGGCGCAGGAATCACCGAGCGTTTTTCCGGCTTAACTTCGTAAGCCATCAACATAAACGGCGAAGGGTGCGAACGTTCAAAGTATTCGCCGACGCGATCTTCCAAAATCGAAGGCGCAAAAGGACGGAACGATTCCCGATGTTTGACGCGGCTGTTCAAGATGTCTTTCATCTCCGCGCGACGCGGATCAACGACGATGCTGCGGTTGCCCAAAGCGCGCGGGCCAAATTCCAACCGCCCCTGATACCAACCAACGATCTTGCCGTCAGCAATTCGCTTTGCTGTTTCTGCCGCAATGGTTCCATCGGCCAATTCAGTAATCTGCAATCCATCTTTTGCAATCCCATCCAGAGCAGCACGAATCTTTTCGTTTGAAAATTCCGGCCCCCAGTAAGCGTGATCCATGACGAAATCGCGCGGCTGACCCAGCACTTGATGCTGAACATAAAACGCCGAGCCAATCGCCAACCCAGCATCGCCCGCCGCAGCCTGCACATAAACCTGCTCAAAAGGCGTTCGGTCAAAAATTTTGCCATTGGCCACGCAGTTGTAAGCAACGCCGCCAGCCAGACAAACGCGCTTCACTCCGTGCATTTCATACAGCCGGTTTAACAAAGCCATCACCGAATCTTCCAACCTGGCCTGCAACGAAGCAGCAATGTTGAAATGCCGCTGTTCGACTGGCGAACCGGCTTCGCGAGTTGCTCCCAATCGTTTTTCCAGATGATCTGAAAACAGTTTTCCGATAACCGGAATGCCTTCGTCCCAGGTAATGTCCGAACCGACTTTGTGATGGACAAAATAATCCAACCCCAGGTTGAATTTTGGTTTGCCGTTGCGCTCTTCCAGCAAAACGATTTTGGCGAACTCTTCTTGAAACTCCGGCTGGCCGTATGAAGCCAAACCCATGACCTTGAATTCGTCGCCATATCGCGGAAAACCCAAATACTGAGTTATAGCCGTGTAAAAGAACCCCAGCGAATGCGGAAAGGCGATGGAACCGTCAATCGTCATGTTTGTGCCGCGCCCAACTCCCCACATGGTGCTGGCAAAATCTCCCAAACCATCAACGGAAAGCAGCGCCGCGTCTTCAAAACCGGAGACGAAAAACGCGCTGGCCAGATGAGCTTTATGATGTTCGACGCGATTGACTTCAGCGGTCAGCACAGCCGGATCAACATCCAGCGCCCTGGCAACGTCTTCCTTGATACCAGCAAACTTTCCCTGCGGAGCCAAACGCCGCAAAGCCATCTGGGGTATTTTCAAAGCATAGAGAAATTTTTTGTCCAGATTCGCCCGCGTGTCGCGAGCAACAGCGATATGAGTCAATTCCTGGGGTTTAATACCCGCGACGTCCAGACAGTATTTAACCGCCTGGTATGGAAATCCTGCGCAATGTTTTATGCGATTAAACCGTTCTTCTTCCGCAGCAGCGACCAGTTTTCCATCGCAAATAAGCGCCGCAGATGCATCAGCGTGGTATGCGTTAATGCCAAGTATGTACACGTATAACCTCTTTTTATGATGTAAATATCAAATAAGAACTGGGGCAAGAATCGGACTTAATTCAAATCTTTCATTATCGGTGAGGATCGCTCTTGTAGATTTTCTGCGGGTACTTGGTTAAGGACTGGGGGGTCGAACTGTGAACTCAACTTTTCTTTTTCAATCAGACGAATGGCCAGAATAATTTCTGCCAACACTCTCTGCAACGCATAATACCAGCCTCTCCATCCGTCCAAAATAACTTTTTGCCAAAACAGACAATAAAACAACACCACGAAGGGCGCGAATATCTTGTTGCGGCGGATTCGGTCGCTGAAGCTAAGCAATGCCAACGGTGTTTGGTGAAATTTTTCAACTTCCCGGATCATATACCGGTCTTGAGAACTCAGCCATCGGCTCAATGATTTACGGTCATCATGCAAAATATATGAAGACAACCAGGCGGATTCGCCTTCAACTTTGACGTGATGGGCGTGGCCGTCGTCTTCATAAATTGCCTTTTCGCGGCGATATAAAACCTTGCGCGGAGGGTAAAGAGTTCCACGAATCGGTTTGCCAAAGATGCAGTATTTGAATCGCACATTGAAAGCATTGATTGAATCCTGTGGTTGCAGACTCTTTAACTCGTCAACCAACTCATCGGTCAAAAAGTAATCAGCATCAATAGACAACACCCATTCAGTGGAAATCTGCTGTAACCCGAAATTGCATTGAGAAGCAAAGGAGTCAAAGCCTCTTTGAAAAACCTTTACCTGTGGAAACTTCCCCAATATCTGCAAAGTTTCATCTGTGCTGTAACTGTCAACGACAACAATGCTTTTTGCCCAATCAAGCTGCCGCAAGGTGCGTTCGATGTTCGGCGCTTCGTTATAAGTCAAAACAAGAGGGGTTATATTTTCAAACATAAGCGACACAATCAGTTGCTTTGCTGGCGGCGATTTTCAATCAGTGATTTGTACAGGCGAATTAACCTGGTCGCTACCTCATCCGCGCCAAAACTGTTTGCCAACTGGCGCCCTCGCTCCCCTCTGCATTTGCGCTCTTGTTCATTGCCCAGGGCTTCGGCCAAAACATTGGCGAAATCTTCATGGTTCAATTCCGCAATCCATCCCGCGCCAGCTTCTTTTATCTCTGGCGCCAGATTGACGTGCGGACTGACCAAAACAGGCACTCCGCAAGCCATCGCTTCGACCAAAGAGATTCCAAAATTTTCCTGATAAGACGGCAGCACCATCAAAGCCGCATCTTTCAGGGCAGCATATTTGCTCTCGCCTTCCAGCCAGCCAACAAAACGGGCATCACCATTCAAACCATTTCGTTCTGCCAAACTCTTTAGCTGGCCAACATATTCGGCCTCGCCATCACCCGCAACAATCAACTGCCAGTCGCTGAACGCTACCTGCTTTTTCAATGCAGCGAAGGTTTCGATCAACAGTTCATAACCCTTTTTAGGATGAATGCGCGAAAGCGCCAGAACATAATTGTTACGGTACCGCGACCGTGAGGAAGCGGTGGCCAGCGACAAGTCAGCCGCTCCCTGACAGTCGCGATACCGTAATGCGTCGGTCAGGTCAATCCCGTTCGGAATTACCATGCCGTTGAGCAGCCCAAGTCCGTATTCCACCAACCTTTTCTCTTCAGCAGTGGTGTAATGAATGGCGGCAGCACGACGCAGCATCTGTTTGACACCCAAATGCCAGAATAATTGTTTGCGAAATCGTTTTTGTTTCAGGCTCCAGGGGTCAAGCGTGCCCAATGGGCGCACAATGTATGGAACCCCATGCTTTTGACAGGCCCGCGCCGCCGCAATACAGGCGTGCGAGTAAACGGCGTGAATATGCACCACATCAAAATCGCAAACATGCTGATCCAGCCATTCAGCCAAAGGACGCGAATATTTCAACGCTTCGCTAAATTGCCGGGCGAAAAAGATCGTCGGCACATCCTGATAAACAACGGTTTCTGACAACACAACAGGCAATTCAGCATCGCCATCCGCATTGGTGGTCGCAATCAATAAATCAATTCCCTGAGCCTGCAACGCACGACACATCGTGTAAACGGCCTGGCTGGGGCCACCATAACGAGAGGCAATTGCAGGAATGACATGCAGAACTTTTAACCAGGGCTTACGCAAGATTATTTTGAAGTGTGTCGTGAGATTCCATCTCTCGCCACATTCTCCTGAAAAGAAAATGATTTACCGGGTTGGGGCGCAATTTAGGTACTGATGTTACGCGCTGAAGAAATTGCAAGGTTGTTTGACAGGTTTTTGTGCCGGAGGCACAGCGGAACTTAGCCGGTGGTGAAGGCGCAGCCGCAACCACCGGAACTGAGCAGCACGAGATTCGCGCCCCGGCAGGGACGCCGGACAAGAGTTGGGGGTTATCGCCCTGACTTGTCCGGCGCTCCTCCAGAGCGCGCCCATTTGCCGCTGGCTTTCCGGTGGTTACGCTTCGCTGCACCACCGGCTAATCTCCAACACGCCTCCGGCGCTCAAAACCCGTCAAATGCTTTTCAAACCTCTCAACCGCGTAACATCAGTTAGGTACAGAAATCGCGCGGGTTGAAAACCCACGCCACATACTGCGTAAGTCCTATTAACAACAGATTGCCTTTTGCGGAATTGTTACCATTGGCATTGCACCTGATTTTGCTCCAACCATTCTTCCAGCACGACCAATACCCACAACCTTGACCAGGAAACTTCCTTCGATCCACTCAAAAAAGATTTCCACAACCGGCTGACTTCGCGCGCATCAAAAATCCCACGACTGGCAATTCGTTGCGGATCGAGCCGCTTTTCACAAAATTTACGCAAATCACCGCGCATCCAGGTAGCGAATGGCAAAGTGAAACCCTGTTTTGGGCGATGCACCACATCGGCAGGCAACAAATTACCCAAACTGGCAACCAGCAATGATTTTGGAGTGCCATTTGGACGCTTATATTCATCCGGCACACCCATCAAGTATTCAACCAGTTTGTGATCGAGCAGC